>NZ_CAMDRA010000271.1 GCF_945906275.1 Dongia mobilis | reverse complement strand
GCCCCCGGCCGCGCCCTCGTCGTCATGGTGACCGAGGGCGGCATGGTCGAAAACCGCATCGTCGACGTGCCCCTGGGCCTGCCGACCTCGGCTTTGGTCGAGGCCACCAATTATCTCACCACGCGCCTTGCCGGCCGCACGCTCGGCATGGGCCGCGACCAGATCCTGACCGAGCTTGAATCGGAACGCGCCCTCCTGGATCAATTGACCAAGCAGGTGGTCGAGGCGGGCCTTGCCTCCTGGGCCAAGGACGACAATAGCGGCGCCCTCATCGTGCGTGGCCAGGCCCATCTCCTCGACGATGTCACCGGCATCGGCGATCTGGAGCGCCTGCGCTCGCTCTTTGCCGCCCTTGAAACCAAGGAGCAGCTCCTTAAATTGGTCGAGGCGGCGGAAGTGGCCGACGGTGTCCAGATCTATATCGGCGCCGAGAACGATCTGTTCGGCCTCGCCGGCTGTTCCGCCGTGATCTCGCCCTATCGCGACAGCCAGCGCCGGCTGATCGGCGCCATCGGTGTCATCGGCCCCAGCCGCATTAATTATGCACGCATTATTCCCATGGTGGATTATACCGCCAGGGTCATCAGCCGGATTCTCGGCTGAGCCACCTACCGCAGCAGTTTGATCAGGAGTTGTTTGTCGTGACGATGGGTTCTGAGGAAAAAGAGGTTCTGGACAATCCCGTGGTAGTCGAGGGTGAGATGCCGGCGGCCGAGACCGTCGATCTTGCAGCGCTCCAGGCCGACTATCTCGCGATGAAGGACCAGCTCCTGCGCGCGGTGGCCGAGACCGAGAATACCCGCCGCCGCCTCACCCGCGAGCGCGACGAGACCGCGAAATACGCCGCCTCGAGCTTCGCCAAGGAAATGCTCGACGTCGCCGACAATCTCCACCGCGCCCTGGCCGCCATCCCGGCCGAGGCGCTCGCCAAGGACGAGGCGCTGAAATCCCTGTTCGAGGGCGTCTCCGCGACCGAGCGCCAGCTGGACGCGGCCTTCACCCGCCAGCAGATCAAGCGCCTGTGGCCCGAAGGCGAGAAGTTCGACAGCAATCTCCACCAGGCCATGTTTGAAGTCCCCGGCACCGATCAGCCGAACGGCACAGTCGTCCAGGTGCTGCAGGCGGGCTACGTCATGCACGACCGCCTCCTGCGCCCGGCTCTGGTAGGCGTCGCCAAAGGCGAGCCCAAGCCCGCCGGCGATACGCCGGGTCATGTGGATACGGTGGCGTAAGCGCAAGACAAGGGAGGCCGCGACCCGGCCTCCCGCTCCCCATGCACCCACCCCGCAATCTCCTGGCCCCCAATCTCACAGCCCTGCGCCTGCTGCTCTCGACCGGCGTGCTGCTGGGTCTCTTCGCGCCCTTGGGCAAGGTCGCGCGCGAGAGCGGCATCTCGACCGCTGCCTGGTGCTTTGCCATCGCCGGCGGCGGTGCCCTGGTTCTCCTGGCGCTGCTGATCCTTCGGCGCCGGCGCATTCCGCTCGACCTGCCGCATCTGCGCTATTACGTCATCGCGGCCTTGCTCTCTTACGTCATCCCCAATCTCATCATCTATGCCGCGATCCCGCATCTGGGCGCCGGCATGACCACGCTCTACTTCACCCTGTCACCGATCGTGACATTGACCTTCTCGATCCTGCTCGGCACGAAACGGCCGGGCTGGCTCGGTGTCGGCGGCATCGCGCTCGGCTGCGTCGGCGCGCTCACGGTCGTCTTCTCGAAAGGCCAGGTAGACCGGCCGGCCGATGTCACCTGGGCGCTCCTCGCCCTCATCATTCCGGTGAGCCTTGCCGCCGGCAATGTCTACCGGACAATCGACTGGCCGCGGGACGGCGAACCGCTGGTGCTCGCCATGGGCAGCAACGCGGTCGCGGCCTTCTTTCTCATCCTTGCGGCATTGCTGTTCGACGGCGCGCTGCCCTTTGCGGATCTGGCCGGCCATCCCGGCCTGGGGCTGGCGCAAATGGTCATCGCCGCCGCCATGTTCGCGCTGTTCTTCCGCCTGCAGATCGCTGGCGGTCCGGTCTATCTCAGCCAGATCGGCTATGTGGCGGCCGCCACCAGCCTTCTCCTCGGCATTTCCGTGCTGGGCGAAGAATATGGTCTTGCCACCTGGATGGGCGGTCTCGTCATCGTCGCCGGCGTTGGCGCGACCACCCTCGACCGCGGACCTGGCCGGCAACGTCTCTGAGGATTGCGCCAAGGCCCTGGTGGCACTGGTCGATGGCGGCGTCTCGATCACCCGGACCTAGAGCCTCGGCTCACGGCGTCGTCGTCACCGCGGGGGGAAAGCTCTGCGGCCAGAACTCGGGATCGTGCAGCAGGTCGCGCACACCGTTGATCGCGAACTGCACGCCGATGCACACCATCAGGAACCCCATGATGCGCGAGATGGCGGCGATCCCGTTGGCACCGAGCCAGCGGTTGAGGAGGCCGGCTGCGCGCAGGCACACCCAGATGATGAGCGCCGTGATCACGATGCCGATCGAGATCACCAGATAGGTCATCGGCGTCGAGAGCTCGCCCGATTCCTGTACCGTCGTCGACATGGTGATGACGAGGGCGATGGAGCCGGGGCCGGAGAGACCGGGCATGGCCAGCGGCGTGAACGAGATATCCATCTTCTGCCGCGCCTCGATATCGGAATCGGCATCGAGCGTGCCCTCATGCGGGAACAGCATGCGGAAGCCGAGGAACGCCACGATGAGGCCGCCGGCGATGCGCAGGCCCGGGATCGAGATGCCGAACAGGTCCATGATGAGGACACCCGCCAGCAGGAAGCTGAGCAGGATCGCCGTCATGTAGATGCAGGCCATGGTGATCTGCCGGTTGCGCTCCTCAATGCTGAGCTGCCCGGTAATGCCGATCAGCATGCCCGCGGCCGAGATCGGGTTGATGATCGGCAACAGGGTGCCGACGGTCCAGCCGATGTAAGAGAGGAAATTGTCGGTCATGGATTGCGTGTGTCCTCTCTTATCGTCATGGTCCGCGAAGGCGGACCACCCACGAGTTT
>NZ_CAMDRA010000270.1 GCF_945906275.1 Dongia mobilis | reverse complement strand
GCTGTCCCTTGCGCGCATGTTCCTGCATCTGGTCAAGGTCTTGTAACTGCGTGGGGTTCTGTCGATAATCCGCCCTGAATGCGGCCACCGCGCCAACCGGTGCCCGAAAAAATAAGTAGATTCCGGGACCTGGGAGGCCCGACGCGCATGAGTGATCAGCTTGTATTTGATGTGCCGCCCGCGGCAGCCGCGCGCGCCCTCGTGACTCCAGCCAAGTATGACGAGATGTACCGGCAGTCGGTCGCCGACAATGCCGGTTTCTGGGGTGAGCAGGGCAAGCGGATCGACTGGATCAAGCCCTATACCCAGGTGAAGGACGTCGATTTCACCGGCAAGGTGCATATCCGCTGGTATTACGACGGCACGCTCAACGTCTCGGCCAATTGTATCGACCGGCACCTGCCCAAGCGCGCCAACCAGACGGCGATCATCTGGGAAGGCGACCACCCGTCGGAATCAAAGCACATCACCTATGCCGAGCTCGCCGAGCAGGTCGGCCGCATGAGCAATGTGCTGAAGGCACGGGGCGTCAAAAAGGGTGACCGCGTCACCATCTACATGCCGATGATCCCCGAGGCAGCCTATGCCATGTTGGCCTGCACCCGCATCGGCGCCGTCCATTCGATCGTCTTTGGCGGCTTCTCGCCGGACAGTCTGGCCGGCCGCATCGTCGATTGCGATTCCCGCGTCATTATTACCGCGGATGAGGGACTGCGCGGCGGTCGGACGGTGCCGTTGAAGGCCAATGTCGACGCTGCCCTCAAGCAATGCCCCGATGTCACCTCCTGCATCGTGGTGAAGCGCACCGGCGGCGGCATCGAGATGAAGCAGGGGCGCGACGTCTGGTATCATGAGGAAGCGGCCAAGGTATCGCCGGACTGCAAGCCGGAGGAGATGAACGCCGAGGATCCGCTGTTTATCCTCTATACCTCCGGTTCGACCGGCAAGCCCAAGGGCGTGCTGCACACGACCGGCGGCTACCTGGTCTATGCATCCTTCACCCATCAGTATGTCTTCGACTATCACGAGGGCGATATCTATTGGTGCACGGCGGATGTGGGCTGGGTCACCGGCCACAGCTACATCGTCTACGGGCCGCTCGCCAACGGTGCCACCACCTTGATGTTCGAAGGCGTTCCCAACTATCCGGACGCCTCGCGCTTCTGGGAGGTGTGCGACAAGCACAAGGTCAACATCTTCTATACCGCCCCCACCGCGATCCGCGCCTTGATGCGCGAAGGCGAAGAGCCGGTGCAGAAGTGCAAGCTCAACAGCCTGCGCCTGCTGGGCTCGGTCGGCGAACCGATCAATCCGGAAGCCTGGCTCTGGTATCACCGCGTTATCGGCAAGCATCGCTGCCCGATCGTCGATACCTGGTGGCAGACGGAGACCGGCGGCATTCTCATCTCGCCCTTGCCCGGCGCCACGCGGCTGAAACCCGGTTCGGCCACCCGGCCGCTGCCGGGCATCATGCCGGAGATCGTCGATGCCAATGGCAACGTGCTGGACGGTGAATGCGAGGGCAATCTGTGCATCAGTGATTCCTGGCCGGGGCAGATGCGCACCGTCTATGGCGATCACAAGCGTTTCGCCGAGACCTATTTCAGCGCCTATCCCGGCAAATATTTCACCGGCGACGGCTGCCGGCGCGATGAGGATGGCTATTACTGGATCACCGGTCGCGTCGATGACGTGATCAACGTCTCCGGCCACCGCATGGGCACGGCCGAAGTCGAGAGCGCGCTGGTCTCGCATCAGAAGGTGGCCGAGGCGGCGGTCGTGGGCTATCCGCACGACATCAAGGGCCAGGGCATCTACGCCTATGTCACGTTGAAGACCGGCGTCACCCCGACCGAGGAATTGCGCAAGGAACTGGTGATGTGGGTCCGCAAGGAGATCGGCCCGATCGCGGCCCCCGACCTCATCCAATGGGCCCCGGGCCTGCCCAAGACGCGTTCCGGCAAGATCATGCGCCGCATCCTGCGCAAGATCGCCGAGAACGAGTTCGGCAGCCTCGGCGACACGTCGACGCTGGCCGATCCCAATGTGGTCACGGATCTGGTCGACAACCGGATGAACAAGTAGTCACGCAAGAACATGTAATCGACGGGGTCCCTCGTTCCTGTGAAATGGAACGAGGGATTTTTTTTAGCCGACGAGATGTTTGAAGGCGGCGACCACCTGCTCATAGAGCGGGCGCTTGAAGCCGACGATGAAATCCGGTGTCTGCTTCAGATCCGCCCAACGCCAGGCGCTGAATTCCGGATGCTCGCCATTGATGTCGATCTCGGTGTCGTTACCGTTGAAGCGGAAAGCGAACCATTTCTGTTTCTGACCGCGATACTGGCCCTTCCAGATGTGGGGGACGAGTTCGCGCGGCAGATCGTAGCGCAGCCAGCCGGGCGTCTCCTCCAACAGCACGGCGGATTTGACGCCGGTCTCCTCGTAGAGTTCGCGCCAGGCGGCGGCGAGGGGTTCCTCGCCCTTGTCGATGCCACCCTGCGGCATCTGCCAGGCCGGTTCCGGATTGTCGAGACGCTGGGCCACGAAGACCTGGTCGTTGCCGTTGAGCAGCACGATGCCGACCCCTCGGCGGTAGGGCAGCGCGTCGATCTCGGCATCGGTGAGCTTGCTCATGGTCATTCAATCCTTCGTCAGGAAAGCGCTGGCGGGGACCAGCACGAGGCCGCGATCCTTGGCGGCGGGTGCCAGGCTCGTCAAGGCGGCAATGCTCAGCGGGTAAGGCTGCACCACCATCAGGGCCTGTTTGTGGCTGCGGGCATGGGCCATCACGGCATCGATCTGTGCCACCAGGGCCTGTCGCGATTCATCCTGGGCGATCGCCATGTCGGTGGTGACGCTGAGTGGTGCATCGGCCAGGCCCTTGCTCGCCGCACTGAGGGCGCCGGCATGGCCGCTGGTGTCGAGGAAGCCCAACCCACGCTGGCCGAGTTCGGAAAGGATCGGCCGCAGGGCAGCACTGTCGGCGAGGAAGCGATCGCCGAACTGGGTGGCAATGCCGGTGACGCCCGCAGCCGGTTCCAGCAGCAGATCCAGGCGGCGCAGATTCTCGTCC
>NZ_CAMDRA010000269.1 GCF_945906275.1 Dongia mobilis | reverse complement strand
CGCTGGAAAGTTCAGCCCGCGGCCTGTTGTCGATCCTCAATGACATCCTGGACATTTCCAAGATCGAGGCCGGCAGGCTCGATCTCAACATGGCACCCTTTTCGGTTACCGACATGATCGAGGACCTGGTCGCCCTGTGGCGCCCGTCGGCACTCTCGAAGAAGCTCGATCTTACCTATGAGGTTGGGGCGAACGTACCCAAGGCCCTCAACGGTGATTCGGCGCGCATTGCCCAGGTGCTGGCAAACTTCCTCGGCAATGCGGTCAAATTCACGCATCGTGGTGGCATCCATGTGAAAGTCGAAGCCCACCCGCTTGGCGACCGCGCCTGGGATCTCGAGATTGCCGTGCGCGACACGGGCATCGGCATCGACATGGACGTGCAGACACGCCTGTTCCAGAAATTTACCCAGGCCGACGCTTCGATGACGCGCCGATATGGCGGTACCGGCCTCGGCCTCGCCATCTGCCGTGAGTTGATGCAACTGATGGGCGGATTGGTGGGGGTTGATTCCGACCCCGGCGAAGGCTCCGAGTTCTGGATGCGGCTGAAGCTCGAAGAAGCCGACACGCTGCCCGAAGCCGCCAGCCAGTTCCGCAGCAAGGACCAGGCATTGCTCGATCATCCCGGGCTTCGCAAACTGCGCCTGCTGGTCGCCGAAGACAATCTGATCAATCAGAAAGTCATCTGCGCCATGCTGGAGGCCGTCGGTCATGAAACCGCCCTGGCCGGTGATGGCATTGAAGCCGTCACCGCCGTGCAGCGCGACAGCTTTGATGCCATCCTGATGGACGTCCAGATGCCGAACATGGACGGCATCATGGCGACGCGCGAGATCCGCAATTTAGGTGGTGATTTCCTCACCCTGCCGATCATCGCCCTTACGGCGAACGCCATGGCCGGCGACCGCGAACGCTATTTGAACGCCGGCATGAACGCCTATGTGTCGAAGCCGATCGATCCCAAGTTGCTGTCGCTGGCCCTCCGCCAGACCTGTGGGCCGGATGTCGCCATCCTGCACAGCAACGAAATCGTCACGACGCAGCCAGCGCCTGCGCCGAACGTCGCCCCCACGGCAGCGCAAGAAGCGGCACTGTCGGCTTTGTTGTCGAAACTCTGATCAGCACAGGTCGCGCAGGCGCAGATAGGCGATGCGATGGACCTGGTCCAGGGCCGTGCGGAATTCCGTCGCCGGATCGTTGTGAAGGCGTTGCTCGAACGCCGCCAGAATCTCGGCGCGCGACTTGCCTTTCACAGCCATGATGAAGGGGAATCCGAAACACGCGCCATAGGCGGCATTGAGTTCCTGAAAGCGCTGGAACTCGACCGGTGAACATTGATCGAGCCCGGCGCCGGCCTGCTCACCGCGGGATTCCAGTGTGAGGCCGCCAGCCACAGCGAGCTTGCCCGCAAGGTCCGGATGGGCACGCAGCAAGGCCATCTGCAGCGTTTCGCCGCTTTCTTCGACAATGCTGTAGAGAGCATGCGCCAAGCCCTCCAGGCTGTCATGGCTTGCGTCGAGGCCGCGCTTGAAGAGTATTTCCGCGATCCAGGGCGACTGCTCGTAGACCCGGCCGAAGGTGGCGACGAAGGCGGTGCGATCGAGGTCCCGCGGCCGCTGACGGAAGCACTTTTCCATCATTCCTGACCTCCATGATCGTCTGTTGCGCTGCCGGCAATCCAGGCACCCAGAACGGCGCGCTCCTCCTCCGTCATGCCGGTCTGATTCCGGAGCGGCATCATCTTGGTGGCGACGGCCACACGGGCGATCATCGGCGCATAGCGGCGGATCTCGGCGGCGCTGTCGAAGGCGATGCCCTTGGGCGGCGCCTTGAAGAAGGCATCGGTCGGTACCGAGGAATGACAGGCGACGCAGCGCTGCTGGATGATGGCGGCGGCTTCAACCAGGTCGACCTTGCGATCGATGGCGATGGCGTTCGTCTTCAGGCCGGGGATGGCGGCGAGGCACAGGCCGAGACCCAGCGCCAGCACCAGGAGATAGGTAACCTTGTCGCCGGATAGGCCGGCATTCCTGGCATTGGCATAGGCGCGCAGCAGGCCGCTCAACAGCACGGCGCCAATAACAAAAACCCAGCGAAAGGGGCTTTCATACATGATCGGATAGTGGTTGCTGATCATCATCAGGACCACCGGCAAGGTGAGATAGTTGTTGTGAAGCGAGCGCTGCTTGGCCTGCTTGCCCAATGCCGGATCCGGCGCTTCACCAGCAAGCAAGGATTTCACCACCTTCCGCTGGTTGGGGATGATGATGTGGAAGACGTTGGTCGCCATGATCGTGCCGATGAAGCCACCGACATGAAGATAGGCGGCGCGGCCGCTAAAGAGCTCGGTGCAGATATAGGCAGCCAGCGCCACCAGGATGAAGACGCCGATGGCCAGCGCGGTCGTGTTGCGGCCGATGGGCGAGCGGCACAGCAGATCATAGGCGATCCATCCGCCGATCAGCAGGCCGAGGCTGACCAGGATGGCCTTGCCCGATGAGATGGGGCTGACCGCCGGGTCGATCAGGTTCTGCTCGGCGCCGTAGTAATAGATGAGGGCCAATAGGAAGAAGCCAGAGAACCAGGTGAAATAGGCTTCGTATTTGAACCAGTGCAGTTCCTTGGGCATCGTGCCGGGTGCCACCAGGAATTTCTCGACCGCGTAAAAGCCGCCGCCATGGACGAGCCAGCTCTCCCCGGCAATCCCGGGCTTGGGTGCCGCGTAATGGCGGAGGCTCGCATCCAGCCAGATGAAGAAGAACGAGGTGCCGATCCACATGATGCCGGTCATCACATGGATCCAGCGCAAGGCGAGGCTGAGCCATTCGGCCAAGATCGGGTCCATGGGGCGCCGGCTCCTTCGGGTTGGATTGGCGCAGGATAACAAACAAGCTCGCCCGCGCCGACCTTGCCAGCGGCGAAATCATGGATAATGATCTTCAAGAAACCGGAGATAATGAGGACTCATGCCGCATACCGAGGATCTTGCCATCTTCGCCCGGGTGGTCGAACTGGGCAGCCTGTCGGCCGCGGGACGGGATCTGCGCCTGTCGCCCGCCGTGGTCTCCAACCGGATCGCCCGGCTGGAGGGAGATCTTAAC
>NZ_CAMDRA010000268.1 GCF_945906275.1 Dongia mobilis | reverse complement strand
AAAGGGCGGATAGCCGAGCAGCACCGTCTGGTCGAAATCCGGCGCCAGGCGCGCCACGTTGTTGAGGATCTCGTCGGGCTTGTTGCCGGGCGTCACGATCATGAGCCGGTAGCCCTTCTCGGCCAAGGCGCGCAGGCAAAAGGTGGTGAACATACCGCCCACCCAGGTGCCCATGGCAAAGCACACCACGGCGAGAGTACGTTTTTCATGGGCGCGGAACATGTCACGGAAGACCTGTTCAAAGCGCACGGCGATCGGATACTCGTCGGCCGCTGCGCGGGGCCAGAAGGTCGGTTCGCCGGTCGAGCCGGATGAGACGGCATAGAAGTCGCATCGACCGCGATCCCCGCCCATGACCAGTTCGTCCTGGCTGAAGCGGCGCATATAGTTGGCCTTGTCGAGCAAGGGGAGGTCCGCGAAATCGACCGGACCCTGGATCGAGGCCGGGTCGATTGCCTTCTCGCGCAGGATTTGGTTGTAGGCCGGTACGTCGGCCGCCACACGCTGCAGCAGTCTAGCGGTTTCGGGAAAGCCGTCGCCCGTTTCGCCGGGTGACAGCAAGTCGTCCAACGATGTGATGAGAAAAAGGTCACGCGCTTTCATGAACTAAGGCCCCTCAGATCAGGCTGGCGGCGATCCCGACAGCCAGGGCTACGATCACCGTGTTGAGAAAGAAGCTGATAATGCCATGGGCCGTGACGAGATGGCGCATGGCGCGGCTGTCAACGCTGACATCCGAAACTTGGCTGGTCATGGCAATGACCGCCGCAAAATAGACGAAATCCCAATAATCGGGTTGCTTCTCGCCGGGAAAGTCCAAGCCGCCACAGGGTTTCCCAACCTCCTTGCGGTCCTCATCGTGGAACTCATGGGCGTAATGCACCGCGAACAAGGTATGCACGAAGAACCATGAAAGGATAATGGTCCCCACACCCACCGCCAAGAAGAGTGCCTTGCCGAAATCCGCCTGCCACTTCGCCGCACCCAGCACTCCGGCAGCGGCATAGAGGCTGAACGCAGCGGCAAGTACCGTGAGGGCAACAATCTCGCCGAGGCTGATGTCGAGTTGTCGGGCGCGGCGCTCGATGTGCTAGGTCGTCGAGCGCAGCATCATGACCCATGATAGCAGCAGATAGACGATGGCACCGAAGTCCCATGCAAGCGCCACCAGTAGCGGACCGGCGAGGCACTGCGACCACAAGATCGCATAGGCGACGCATGCCGCGATGGCGCCGGCCAGAAGTCGCTGCCGGGCGGCGAAATGGGGACCCAGCGCATCATAGCGCCCGGAACTTTTCCTCGGTTGATCCGCCATACCACCTTCGGCCCTCTCTGCTCACTGCATTGCAGCAACAATAGTCGTGCAGTTTCACCGGCCGGCACGCAATTTCAAGATATCACGCCGGGAAAGACACGATCAAATCGAACTAGTTGGCAAGCATACATCCAACCCCCTGGACAAGAAGGCTGAATCGGATGATCGTCGCTGGAAATGGGCCGATAGAAGCCCCATCATTGGTTTGTGGAGGCTGCTTCCTTGTCCAAACTCGCTGCCGTTTCGCTTGACGACAAATACGAAATTGATACTGGTCGCATCTACCTGACCGGCATCCAGGCCCTCGTGCGCCTGCCGATGATGCAGCGCCGCCGCGATGAACGCGCCAAGCTCAACACCGCCTGCTACATCACCGGCTATCGCGGGTCACCCCTGGGCGGAATCGACCTTACCCTTACCCATGCCAAGGCTTTTCTCGACCGTCACCATATTCATTTTCAGCCGGGCGTGAATGAGGACCTGGCCGCGACCGCCATCTGGGGCAGCCAGCAGACCGACCTGTTCGGCGACAGCAAGTATGATGGCGTGTTTTCGATGTGGTACGCCAAGGGGCCGGGCGTCGATCGCAGTGGCGACGTGCTGCGCCATGGCAACCTGGCCGGCTCCGCGAAACATGGCGGCGTGCTGCTGCTGGCCGGCGACGATCATACCTGTAAATCCTCCACCACCGCACATCAGAGTGAATATGCCTTCATGGATGCGGGGATTCCTGTCCTCAATCCGTCGGGGGTGCAGGAAATCCTCGATTACGGCCTCCATGGCTGGGCCATGTCGCGTTACTCGGGCTGCTGGGTGGCATTGAAGGTCGTCTCCGACACGGCCGAGAGTTCCGGGTCCGTGTCGGTCGATCCGGATCGGTTCGAGGTAACCATACCGACCGATTTCGACATGCCGGAAGGTGGCCTCAACATCCGCATGCCGGCTTCACCCTTCGCCACGGCGCAGGCGCTTGAGCAGGAGATGCGGCTCCACAAGTACAAGCTCTACGCGGCTCTTGCCTATGCCCGCGCCAATAAGCTCAACAAGGCGATGATCGATGGGCCGAAACGGCGCTTTGGCATCGTCACCTGCGGCAAATCCTATCTCGACGTGCGCCAGGCTTTTGACGATCTCGGCATCGATGAGGATTACGCGCGCGAGATCGGCCTCTCACTCTACAAGGTCGGCATGACATGGCCGCTGGAGCGTGACGGTATCCGGCAGTTTGCCGAGGGCCTTGAAGAAATCCTGGTGGTCGAGGAGAAGCGGGCGCTCATCGAGAACCAGCTCAAGGAACAGCTTTATAACTGGAACGAGAATGTCCGGCCGCGCGTCATCGGCAAATTCGACGAAAGTGGTGAATGGATCCTGCCCTCGGCCGATGAATTGACCCCTGCCCGCATCGCCCGCGTCATCGCCAAGCGTATCGCCCGCTTCATGACCAGTCCGCGCATCATCGAGCGATTGAAGTTTCTTGAGGCCAAGGAAGATGCCCTCAAAAATTTCGCGCCGCCGATCAAGCGCATCGCCTATTTCTGCGCCGGCTGCCCGCATAACAGCTCGACCAAGGTACCTGACGGCAGTCGGGCCCTGGCCGGCATCGGCTGTCACTTCATGTCGCAATGGATGGACCGCAATACTGCGACCTTCACCCAGATGGGCGGCGAAGGTGCCACCTGGATTGGCCAGGCGCCGTTCTCGAAGACCGAGCATGTGTTCCAGAACCTGGGCGACGGCACCTACTATCATTCCGGCCTGCTCGCCATCCGGGCGGCCGTCGCGGCCAAGGTCAACATCACGTTCAAGATATTGTTCAATG
>NZ_CAMDRA010000267.1 GCF_945906275.1 Dongia mobilis | reverse complement strand
GCCAGCCATCCTTATTGCTAAGGGGGCAGCCAGACCCTAGATCTCACCTCTACAGAAACACGCCGGCTTCGCGAAAATCCTCAAGCACCCTGCCCAAAGACCCGCCGCCCGCGTATCCCTTCTTCGACAAATAACAATGACAAATAGCTGCTCGTCGCTTGGTCCGGAACCCGGTGTTACCCAGGCCCCGATTTCTCCCGGGCAGAAACCCGGTGGCCGGTGGGCCGCATCGAGGGAGCGGCTTATACCCCCGCTTTTCCGACGCTGTCAACGCCCGTCTTAATTATTTTCGTAACAATCCGCGCGAATGGCGGAAAGTGGCGGAAACATTAAAGAAATAGGCACTCGACGCGCGCTGTAACAGCCCCGAACACTGCGTCGGAACGCCGCTTCCAGAAGACTTCTTTGCCAATCGGTCGATGTTTTTCGGAGCACCCATCGGTTAAGCGCCCAGCCGATCTTCCGTGTCGTTAGTTAACGACGCCGCGATCCCCGTTAACGATAAATCCGGGAAGCTCCGTTCGAATCGCGATTCATCACATAATGTTTTGATCCAGTTGGGTAATTCATGGTTGACAAGAGTCCGGCCCGACAGGCAAGGTCAGAATCGCTTTCATTATCCGACGGCTATGTCCCCGGGGGAGTTGGCAAACAGCCGGCTTCAGGGACGCCATCGGGCGGTAATCAACACAGAGTTCGGGTATTTGGTGACAGATTTGCAAAAGCCGCACACGCATGTTTGGGGCACGCTTCGGCGTTATTTGACCTACACCACCGCGGGCATCGCCATCATGGGTGGTGTCGGCGCTTTCGAAGCACATCGTCCCAAGAGCGTTGCTCCTGCCGCTGCATCCGATCTCGCCGCGGCCTTCTCCGGCACCGATGCCGTCACCAGCGGCTTTGCAGATCTCGGCGCACTCGGCAGCGATGAATCGCTCCCGATCTGGGCACAGCGCATTCCCACCGGAACCAACACATTCTCCGTGGCCGCAGCCGACAGCGGCACGATCGCGACACCGTTTGTGGCAGCGCCGGCACTGACCGAACTGATGCCCGGCAGCGCGCTCGAGCCAGTAGCGGAAACCGAGATCGAAGACGAGATCGACACGATGGCGATCGCCGATACGGCGCCGACCGAACCGGCTGCCCTCGCCGCGCCCAGCGATTCGATCACCACCGAATTCGGCCTCGGCCTCGGCAAGCGCGACTGGGATGCCGATGAGCCGGCGACACAGGAAGCCAAGCTCGACGTGCAGAAAGTGATCGAGGTGCAGCGTGGCGACACGCTCTATGGCGTGCTGGTCGAAGCCGGCCTCTCGGAAACAGAAGCCAAGGATGCGGTCGGCGCCCTGACCGATGTGTTCTCGCCGCGCAGCCTCAAGGCGGGCCAGGAAATCACGCTCAACCTCACCACCGCAGCCGGCGGCGACGGAATCGTCACCGCACCGCAGCCGCAATTGGTGAGCCTGAGCCTGGAGCCGTCCGTCGAACGCGACGTCACCGTGAGCCGCGACGCCAAGGGCACACTGGTCGCGGAAGCCGTCGACAAGCCGCTGACCGAATCACGCGCGCGCGCCGCCGGCATCATCAATTTCAGCCTCTATGACGCGGCGATGAAGGCCGGCCTGCCGAGTTCGGTCATTGCCGATGTCATCAGGGCCTACTCCTACGACGTCGACTTCCAGCGCGACATCCAGGAAGGCGACAGTTTCGAGGTCGTCTATGAGCGCCTCGAGAACGCCGATGGCGAACTCGCCCGCACCGGGCAGATGCTCTATGCAGCGCTGACCACCAGCGGCGTGACGCGCCAGATCTATTGGTTCGAGCAGAATGGCGACGGCCAATTCTACAACTCGAAGGGCGAGGCCGTGCGCAAGACACTGCTGGCCACCCCCATCGACGGCGCACGCATCACCTCCGGCTTCGGCGCTCGCAAGCACCCGATTCTCGGCTACACCAAGATGCACAAGGGCATGGATTTCGGCGCACCGATCGGCACGCCGATCTTTGCCGCCGGCAACGGCACGATTGTCGAGATGGGCCGCAAGGGTGCCTATGGCAATTACGTGCGCATCAAGCATAACGGCACTTACCAGACGGCCTATGCCCATACCAGCCGCTTTGCCAAGGGCCTCAAGAAGGGCGACAAGGTCAAGCAGGGCCAGGTAATCGCCTATGTCGGGACCACCGGCCGTTCGACCGGCCCGCATCTCCATTTTGAAGTGCTGGTGGACGGCGTCCAGGTCAACCCGAAGAAGATCAAGTCGACCGGCAGCAGCAAGCTTGCCGGCAAGGATCTGAAGGCCTTCAAGAATCAAGTCGCCCTCATCGATACCGATCGCCAGCGCATGCGCGGCGCTGTCGAAATCGCGGAGCGACCGGATGCCGGCGCCCTCGATTGCAACGATCCGCAGGGCTGCCAGAACTGACGCCAGCAAGGCAAGACGCACGAAACAGGCGGCGGTGACTTCGGTCCCGCCGCCTTTCTCTTGGCCGAATCGGCGCCTGATAAGCGCGCTTGATGAGGTGATCCGGCGATTCGATTGGACCTGCCCAGCGCGATATCTAGGATGCGCGGCTCACGAGACCTGGAAAGTGACCCGATGTCCAACGCCCGGCAGATCATCCTCCTGCTCGCTCACAGATTGCACAATGCCGGGATGCTGGTGGTGGCCGTCGGCGTGCTGGCGCTCATTGCGCATCTCTCGGCGCAGCCCTTGCTGATGGCGCCTTTTGCGCCCAGCATCCTGGTCATTCTCGCCCAGCCGCGGAACCAGAGTTCCGCCCCCAACGTGCTGATTGCCGCCTATGTGGTGGCGGCCGTGATTTCAGTGCTGCTGAAGGATGTGCTGCCGCCGGCCTGGTGGAGCGTCGCCCTTACCACCGGCGGGGCGATGCTGGCGCTGGAAGCGCTCGACATCCTGCATCCACCCGCGGTGGCGGTGCCGATCCTGGTCATGCTGGGGAATGGGGAGTTTCCGCTGGCAGCCTTCACGATCGGCGTGGTGGCCCTCGCCATCATGTCGATGCTGGGCCGTCGCCTGCCCCGCTGGACGGCCGCCACGACACCCGCTGCAGCGCCTGCGGCCCCTGCAGCACCAACCCTGGTCGCACCGTCGCAGAACGCCGCCTGACGCCG
>NZ_CAMDRA010000266.1 GCF_945906275.1 Dongia mobilis | reverse complement strand
GATGCCAAGTGCAACACGCCCAAGGTCAAGGTCGAGGGGCGTGCCGCATAGACGCCCCTTTTTTTGAGCAAGTATTTCGAATATGTTGGAAATAGTGATGAGAACGGACATGAATGCGATGGACACGCTGCCGGTGGCGGTGATCGGTGCCGGACCGATCGGCCTTGCCGCCGCGGCGCATCTCGCCGAGCGCGGCGTCGCGGTGAAGGTCTATGAGGCCGGTCCCTCGGTCGGGGCCAATATCCGCGACTGGGGTCATGTGAGGGTGTTCACGACCTGGGAGCATAATGTCGACACCGCCTCGCGCCGCCTGCTGGAAAGCCATGGCTGGAAATTGCCGCAGGCCGATGCCCTGCCGACGGGCGATGAGCTTTACCGGCACTATCTGCAGCCGCTCTCGCAGGTGCCGGAACTGGCCGGGCACATCGAGACCGGGGCCAGGATCACGGCCATTTCGCGCGCCGGCATCGACAAGGTCACCAGCAGGGGCCGCGCGGACGTGCCCTTCGAACTGCGTATCGCCCAGCAGAATGGCAAGACACGGCTGGATTATGCGCGGGCCGTGATCGATGCCTCGGGCACCTGGCAGAATGCCAACCCGCTCGGCGCCTCGGGATTGCCGGTCTTGCGTGAAACGGAGCATGCCGCGCGCATCGCCTATGGCATGCCGGATGTGCTGGGGGCAAAGCGCGCCGACTATGCGGACAAGCGGATCGCCGTGGTGGGCGGCGGCTATTCGGCCATCAACGTGCTGCTCGATCTGCTGCGCCTCGCCGAGAGCGCGCCGAAAACCCAGATAATGTGGGTGGTGCGCGGCACCAACATGAACCGCATCTATGGCGGCGGCTCGGCCGACCAGCTGGAAGCGCGCGGCGCACTTGGGACGCGCCTCAGCCAGTTCGTGGCGCAGGGGCGCATCCAGCTTGTTACCGGTTTCTCGACCACCGCCCTCAAGGAGGGCGCGGGCGGCCTGCAACTGGTCGGCATGACCGAAGGTGGCGAACGCAGCTTGCCCGAAATCGACCGGATCGTGGTCGCGACCGGGCAACGCCCGGACCTTGAGATGACGCGCGAGCTGCGCCTCGAGCTTGATCCGTGGCTGGAGGGCGTGAAGGCGCTGGGGCCGCTCATCGATCCCAATCTCCATTCCTGCGGCTCGGTGCCGCCGCATGGCCATCGCGAGACGTCGCATCCGGAACCGGGCTTCTACACGATCGGCGTCAAGAGCTATGGGCGGGCGCCGACCTTCCTGCTGCTGACCGGCTATGAACAGGCGCGCTCGGTGGCAGCGGCCATCGCCGGCGACCTGGTGGCTGCCGACAATGTGCAACTGACCTTGCCGGAGACCGGGATCTGTTCGACCGACAGCGCCGCGAATGCTGCCGGATGCTGCGGTGGCCCGGCACCGGCCGAGAGCAATTCCTGCTGTGTGTCCGATGTCGTTGCCAAGAATGCCGGCAAGGAAGGTTGCGGCTGCGGGGCGGCTGCGTGACACAAACAACGGACGGTGCTACGGGGTGGAGAACCTCGCCGCGCGTCGTGGTACCGGTCCTCGGTGTCACCCAGATCCTCGCCTGGGGCTCGTCCTATTATCTGCCGGCCGTGTTGGCGCAGCCGATCGCCAGCGACACGGGCTGGTCCCTCTCCTGGGTGGTTGGCGGCCTGTCGCTGGGCCTGCTGATCGCGGGGCTGGCCTCGCCCCTGGTCGGGCGCCGGATCCGGCAACATGGCGGGCGGCCCGTTCTTGCGGTCAGCGCGCTGCTGCTCTCAGCGGGCCTGCTGGGGCTGGCGCTGGCGCCCAACCTGCCGGTGTTCCTCGCCGCCTGGCTGATCATCGGCTGTGGCATGGGTGCGGGACTCTATGACCCGGCCTTTTCAACCCTGGGCCGCATCTATGGCCAGGGTGCGCGCCACCTCATCACCACGCTCACGCTGTTCGGCGGTTTTGCCAGCACGGCCTGCTGGCCGCTCAGCGCCTTCCTGGTGGCTGAGCTCGGCTGGCGCGGTGCTTGCGCCACCTATGCCGCCATCCACCTCTTCATCTGCCTGCCGCTCTATCTGTTCGCACTTCCGAAGGAAGCTGTGCAGAAGCGCGCGCGGCCGAGTGTTCCGATCGAAACCAACGACATGCCGGCCGTCGAGCCGCCATCGCGCGGGATCTTCCTGTTGCTGGCGGTCACCATCATGGTCGGCTCGGCGGTATCGACGGTGATCTCGGTGCATCTCCTCACCATCCTGCAGGCGCGCGAAATTTCGCTCGCCGCGGCGGTGGCGCTGGGGGCGCTGGTCGGTCCATCGCAGGTCAGCGCCCGGTTCATCGAGATGCTGGTCGGCCGCTATCATCATCCGATCTGGACCAAGATCGCGTCGGTCTCGCTGGTGGCCCTGGGCCTCGGCCTGCTGTGGGGGAATGTGCCCCTGGTCTATCTGACACTCATCTTCTACGGCGCGGGGATCGGGCTTGAATCGATTGCGCGGGGGACCTTGCCGCTGGTGCTGTTCGGGCCGGACGATTATGCGCCGATCATGGGCAAGCTGGCGCGGCCCAGCCTCATCGCCCAGGCCGCCGCGCCCTCGATCGGCGCGCTGCTGATCGAGACCTTTGATGCGCATCTCGCCCTGGGCGTGGTAGTGACGGTGGCCGGGGTGAATGTGCTGATCGCCTGGGCCCTGTTCGGCGCCACGCGGCGACACCGGTAGGGCAGCTCACGGCTGGAGCCGCCTTCCCATCAGCTTCTTGACGGCTTCCAGCAAGACCCAGAGCAGCAGGCCGGCCGCGCCGATTTCCAGGAAATCCGGCGCCTGCAGGGCGCCGAAATGGAACAGGTCGCGCACCAGCGGCAGCGTCAAGGTAACGCCGAGCAGGATCGCGACGATGGCCAGCACGAAGCCCAGCGCGATGTTGGGCCGCATGATCGCGGTCCGCAGCGAACTGCTGTAGCTGCGGTTGACCAGGATCAGAGCAACGAGGCAGATGACCAATGTTGCGAACACGGTTGTAAGCGCCGGAGCAATAATCCCTCACTGAAGCGGCCGGATAATCTGGTTGCGCCGGAGTAAAAGTCCGGCAGCAGATAGCCTTTTGCCTGATTGGCGGAAGGCGGAGGGATGAAGGGCGTGGAGTTATATGGACGGGTTCGCCATG
>NZ_CAMDRA010000265.1 GCF_945906275.1 Dongia mobilis | reverse complement strand
GCCCCGGGCGTGCGGCCTGGCGGCTGGGCCTTACAGTACAACAATGATCATTATCCCGATGTCGACGATACGGCGGTGGTGGTGATGGCAATGGATCGCCTCGATCATGCCCGCTACAAGGAATCGATCGACCGCGCGGTTGAATGGATCTTCGGCCTGCAAAGCAGGAATGGTGGCTGGGGCGCTTTCGATGCCGACAACGAGTATTACTATCTCAACCATATTCCCTTCGCTGATCACGGCGCCTTGCTCGACCCACCAACAGCGGACGTCTCGGCGCGCTGTCTCTCGATGCTGGCGCAGCTTGGCTACAAGTTCGATCACCCCAAGGTGAAGGCCGCGGTTGACTATCTGCTGCGTGAGCAGGAGCCGGACGGCGCCTGGTTCGGTCGCTGGGGCACAAACTACATCTATGGTACCTGGTCTGTTTTGTGCGCGTTGAACGCCATCGGCATCCCGACGGACCACCCTGCCATGCGCAAGGCCGTTTCCTTCCTCGAAGGCAAGCAGCGCGCCGATGGCGGCTGGGGCGAAAGCGGTGACAGCTATTGGGCAGACAAACCCCGTGGGGAAGGGCCGCAATCAACGCCCTCGCAAACCGCCTGGGCCGTGCTCGGCCTGATGGCGGCGGGCGAGGTCGACAATGCGGCGGTGGCACGCGGCATGGCCTATCTCACCGACACGCAGAAAGAGGACGGTACCTGGGACGAACAGGAATACACCGCCGTCGGCTTCCCGCGCGTCTTCTACCTGCGCTATCACGGCTACAAATCATTCTTCCCGATCTGGGCGATGGCGCGCTTTCGCAATCTGAAGCAGGGCAATTCCCAGCACGTCATGTACGGCATGTGATGGCCATCGGTGTCGTCACCGGCATGGTGTCCGAGGCAAAGTTGCTTGAGGGCTTTGGCTATACACTCGTGTCGGCCGGCGGCCATGCGGCGGCGACACGCGCCAAGACGGAACGCCTCATCCGCGACGGCGTCACCGGGTTGATCAGCTTCGGCATCGCCGGCGCCCTCGACCTGAGCCTGCGCCCGGGCGATTTGGTGGTGGCTGATGCCGTCACCCTGCCGGATGGAACGCGGGTGACGTGCGATGCGGCTTGGCAGCGCAAGGTGCTGGAGAAGGTCCCAGGCGCACGTGTCGGCGCCGTGGCTGGCTCATCGAGTGCCGCGACCACAGCCCCGGCCAAGGGCGCGCTGTATGCTGCGACCGGTGCCCTCATCGTCGACATGGAAAGCCACCACGTGGCAGAGTTGGCGCGTGCCAACAATCTGCCGTTCATCGTTTTCCGCGCCATCGCCGATACCGCGCAGGATGATCTCCCCGAGGCGGCTCTGGTCGGCCTCAACGAAGAAGGACGGCCCGCGATCGGCGCCGTCCTTCGTTCACTTCTCAGAAAGCCCTGGCAGTTGCCGGCCTTGATCCGCGTCGCCTTGCGCTCGCGCGCAGCGCTGGCAGCCTTACTCGGCGGCCGCGCGGCCCTGCTTTAGCTTTTCCTTCTCGGCGTGGATTTCGCCCATCGCCTGTTCGACATGGCTTGAGAACACGTACTCAGCCGGGCGCTGATTATCGAGCGAGATGTCCGGCACCATCGGCTTCTCGACCTCGATGCCACGGAGGGCAACCTTCAAGGCCTTCAGCGGGCTGCGGATCGTATCCTTCACGGCGCTGCCTTCGAAGCCGGAATGGACCATGCAATCGGCGCACTTCTCGTAATTGCCGACGCCGTATTTGTCCCAATCGGTTTCTTCCATCAGTTCCTTGAACGAGTTGACGAAGCCTTCGCCGAGCAGGTAGCAGGGACGCTGCCAGCCAAACACGTTGCGCGTCGGGTTGGCCCACGGCGTGCAATGATAGCTCTGGTTGCCGGCGAGGAAGTCGAGGAAGAGAGTCGACTGGCTGAAGCGCCAGCGGCGGCCCTTGTCACCCTGGCGGAAGATGTTGCGGAACAGGTCCTTGGTCTTCTTCCGGTTGAGGAAATGCTGCTGGTCGGGCGCTCGCTCATAGGCGTAGCCCGGCGAGACGGTAATACCGTTGACGCCCATCTCCATCACATCGTCGAAGAATTTCGCGGCGCGATCGGCATCGGTGCCGTCAAAGAAGGTGCAGTTGATGTTGACGTTGAATCCGGCGGCCTTGGCGGCCTTGATGGCATCCACGGCCTGCTCATAGACGCCGTCCTGGCAGACCGACTTGTCATGCTCGGCCTTCGACCCGTCGAGATGGACCGACCAGGTGAAATAGGGCGAGGGCTTGTAGAGATGCATCTTCTTTTCAAGCAGCAGCGCGTTGGTGCAAAGATAGACCGCGCGCTTCTGCTTGTTGATCAGGCCGTCGACGATCTCCGGCAGTTCCTTGTGCAGCAGCGGCTCGCCGCCGGCGATGGAAACGATCGGTGCGCCGCATTCCTCCGCGGCACCCAGGGCATCCGCCACGGAAATGCGCTTGTTGAGGATCTCGGCCGGATAGTCGATCTTGCCGCAGCCGGCGCAGGCGAGGTTGCAGCGGAACAAGGGTTCCAGCATGAGGACCAGCGGATAGCGCTTGCGCCCGAGAATATGCTGCTTGACCACATATGAGCCGACGCGAATAGCCTGGCGCAAAGGTACAGACACGGGGTGATCTCCTTTTCTTGATCTTACTGCGCGGCCGCTGGCTGGTCGGCCAGTTCGGGCGGCAGGCGGAAGCGGACGTTTTCTTCGACGCCCGCCATCAGTTCGAGTTTCACGTCATTGAGGTCGTGCAATCGGGCAACCATATCCTGGACGAGCACGTCCGGCGCAGATGCACCTGCCGTGACACCGACCGCCTTGGCATCCTTCAGCCATTCGGGCTGCAGCTGCGAGGCATCTTCGATGAGGTAGCTGCGCACGCCGAGTTCCTCGGCCATTTCCTTCAGCCGGTTGGAATTCGATGAATTGGGCGCGCCGATCACCAGGATGACGTCGACTTCTTCGGCCAACTGCTTCACCGCATGCTGACGGTTCTGTGTCGCGTAGCAGATGTCCTTGGTGTTGGGGCCGACGATCTCCGGGAAGCGGGCCTTGAGAGCCTCGATCACCGCCTTGGTGTCGTCGACCGACAAGGTGGTCTGGGTGACATAAGCGAGCTTGTCGGGGTCGCGCACTTCAAGCTTGGCAACATCATCGGCTGTCGAGATCAGCAGCACGCCGCCGGGCACCTGGCCCATGGTGCCTTCGACCTCGGGATG
>NZ_CAMDRA010000264.1 GCF_945906275.1 Dongia mobilis | reverse complement strand
CGGCCTCGAGACGATGTTGGTCACGGCTGCCTATGGCGCCGCTGCCGAACTTTCCGCCGGCAAGGATACGCCGAGCGGACATTGGGAGATGGCCGGCTGTCCGGTGCCGCTCGACTGGGGCTATTTTGCCAGGACCGAGCCTTGTTTCCCGGCGGACTTCCTGGCCGAGTTCATCGCCACCTGCAAGCTGCCGGGCATCCTCGGCAATTGCCACGCCTCGGGCACGGAAGTGCTGGATCGCCTGGGCGAGGAGCATATCCGCACCGGCAAGCCCATCTGCTACACCTCGGCGGATTCGGTGTTCCAGATCGCCGCCCATGAGGAGCATTTCGGCCTCGACCGATTGCTCGACATCTGCGCCGTGGCCAAGCGCCTCCTGGAGCCCTATCGCATTGCACGGGTGATCGCGCGGCCCTTCCTCGGTGAGAAGGTTGGCCAGTTCAAGCGCACGGCGCATCGCCGCGACCTCACCACGCCGCCACCGGAACCCACTTTGCTTGATCAGTTGCAGGCGGCCGGGCGAGACGTCATCTCCGTCGGCAAGATCGCCGACATCTTCGCCCATCGCGGCATCACGCGGAAGGTGAATGGCGAGGACAATGCCGCTTTGGTCGACGTGACGCTGGAACTGATGGAGATGGCGCCGGTGGGCAGCCTCACCTTTGCGAACTTCGTCGATTTCGACACGCTGTTCGGTCATCGCCGCGATGTCGCCGGCTATGCGGCGGCACTCGAAGCCTTTGACCGCCGCATCCCGGAATTCCTGGCGGCGATGCAACCCGGAGACCTCGCGCTCATCTCGGCCGATCACGGCTGCGATCCCACATCAGGCGGGACGGATCATACGCGCGAATTCGTGCCGGTGCTGTTCTTCGGCCCGGCCGCTCCCACCGGGTCGCTCGGCCGCCGCGCAAGCTTTGCCGATATGGGCCAGACCCTGGCCAAGCATCTCGGCATCCCACCGCTCACTCATGGCAAGGCGTGCTTCTGATATGTCGATCGAACCAACACGCTTCAAGGCTCAAGCTCCCGGTCTCAGCGACGCCATGCGTTCGGCCTTTGCCGAAGAGGGTTATCTGCTGATTGAGGATTTCGTCGCACCCGACATGTGCGACCGCCTGATCGAGCGCGCCAATGCGCTGGTCGATGGGTTTGACGCCAGCGCGCACAGAACCGTGTTCTCGACGCAGTCGGTGGCCCATGCCGCCGATCGCTATTTCCAGGAATCCGGCGATGCCATCCGCTTTTTCCTGGAAGAAGAGGCGGTCGATGCCGACGGCAATCTCACGCGCCCAAAGCGTCTTGCGGTCAACAAGCTCGGCCATGCCATGCATGATCTCGATCCGGTCTTTTCCGAGTTCTCGCGACAGCAGCACCTGGCTGCCTTGGCGAAAGGGCTGTTCCAGGATCCGCTGCTGCTCCAGTCGATGTATATCTTCAAGCAGCCCGGCATCGGCGGCGAGGTCTCCTGGCATCAGGATTCGACCTATCTCTATACCGAACCGATGAGCTGCATCGGTTTCTGGTTTGCACTCGAAGATGCCGACAGCAGCAATGGCGGCATGCTGGCCATGCCGGGTGCCCATCGCGGTCCTTTGCGCAAGCGGTTCCGGCGCTTGGGCGGCGCGCTGGTCACCGAAACGCTTGATGATGCGCCCTGGCCAGACCAGCCCGCGGTCAAGCTCGATGCGAAGAAGGGCAGCCTCATCGTGCTGCATGGCCTGTTGCCGCATTACAGTTCCGCCAACCGCTCGACGCGGTCGCGCCACGCCTACACGCTTCATGTGATCGATGGCGCCAGCACCTATCCTGCCGACAATTGGCTGCGGCGCGGTGCCAATCTGCCCTTACGCGGTTTCTAGGCTGCCGCGGCGGTGAGATATCGGCTGGGCGGAAAACCCAGGGTCTTGCGGAACATGGTGGTGAAGGCGGCCGGGCTGTCATAGCCGAGGTCGAGAGCGATGGTGGTGACCGCTTCGCCTTCGGCAAGACGTGGCAGGGCCGCGAACAGGCAGGCCTGCCTTTGCCAAGCGGCGAAGCTCAGGCCGCATTCCCGCTTGAAGTGGCGCGTGAAGGTGCGCCGGCTCATGCCCAGGCTGTCCGCCCATTCGTCGATCGTCTGATGCGCGAGGGGCCGCGCGAGAAAGGCCTGGCAGCGTTCGCCCAGGCGCGGATCGGCTGGGAAGGGCAGCGACAGCGGCAGCACGGGGAGCGCGCGCAGCTCGGAAAGCAGCAGCGCCATGATCTCGCCCTCGCGGCCGGTGAGGGCATAGTCGAGCGGCAGGTCGACCGCCGCCTGGATGAGACAGCGCATCAACGGCGACACGCTCAGCACCTGGCATTTCTCCGGCAGTCCAGCGACATGGTTGGGGTCGACGAAGACGCAGCTGGTTTCGACCTCGCCCATCATGCGCACGGAATGCTCGATATGGGGTGGAATCCAGACTGCCTGGTCCGGCGGCACCACCCAGGCGCCATGTTCGGTCCGCACCGTCATGACACCGGGGACGCCGTGCAGCAGCTGGCCCCGCGCATGGTGATGCGGGGCGATCTCGTAATCATGCGGATAGTCGTTGCCCGACGCGATGATGGGCCGGATCGCCGTATCAAGTTCTGTCCCCCTGACATTACGAACCATGGCCCAATCTCGAAAGTATATGACCCGCTATGGAATGCAGGCCTGATTCTATCGGCTATTCTGCGTCTGTCGAGCCAATTTTGGGCGCCCCGAGGCTGCCCGTCGGAGACCGAATTGACTGCCGAACTGACCGAAGCCAGCCCGCACCGGCGCGAGAAATCCGCGACCGTGGTGCTGCTCACCATCAGCTTTTGCCACATGCTCAACGACATGATGCAGTCGCTGATCCTCGCCATCTATCCGATGCTGAAGGCGGGACTGGCACTCGATTTCGGCCAGATCGGGCTCATCACGCTCACCTTCCAGATCACCGCCTCGCTGCTGCAGCCCTTGATCGGCATGTACACAGACCAGCGGCCGAAAAACTACGCGCTTTCGGTGGGGATGAGCTTCACCCTCTGCGGCCTGCTGCTGCTGGCCTTTGCCGACACCTATCCGCTGGTCCTGGCCGCGGCGGCCCTGGTCGGCATGGGGTCATCGGTCTTCCATCCCGAATCCTCGCGCATCGCCAGGCTCGCCTCCGGCGGCCGCCATGGCTTTGCGCAATCGCTGTTCCAGGTCGGTGGCAATATCGGCTCGGCGATCGGCCCG
>NZ_CAMDRA010000263.1 GCF_945906275.1 Dongia mobilis | reverse complement strand
TCTCGCAACGCCGAAATCGGGCAAGGGCCCCGGTAACGCCCCGGGTATCGTCCTGTGCCAGGAGATCTTCGGCATCAACGCCTATGTGCGCGAGACCGCGGACTATTATGCCGAGGAAGGCTATGTGGTGCTGGCACCGGATTTGTTCTGGCGCATCGAGCCCAATGTCGACATGGGCTATTCGCCCGAGGAATGGCAGAAGGCCTTCGGCTTCTTCCAGAAATTCGACGTCGACCAGGGCGTCAAGGATATCGGCGCCACGGTGAAGGCACTGCGCGCGCGGGCCGATTGCAACGGCAAGGTCGGCGTGCTCGGCCATTGCCTGGGCGGGAAACTCGCCTATCTCACCGCAGCGCGCGTCGATGTCGATGCGGCGGTCGGCTATTACGGTGTCGGCATCGAGGGCGCGCTCGACGAGGCCAAGAACATCAAATGCCCGACCGTGCTGCACTTCGCCGAACTCGACCAGTATTGCGGCAAGGACGCCCGCGACCAGATCTACGGTGCCCTCAAGGATCGCAGCGATATCGAGCTCTATACCTATCCGGGCGTCGATCATGCCTTTGCCCGCACAATGGGCGATCATTACAACAAGCCGGCGGCGAGCCTGGCGCATTCGCGTTCGATCGCGCTGTTCCACAAGGCGATCGGTCCGCGCTACGACCTTTCCGGCCTGTGGGACGCGCATTGCTATCACGAGTTCGCGACACGCGATGTCGCCGCCACCATGAAGACCATGGTCGACGAGCCCTATGTGAACCATATCCCGACCATGACCGGCGGCGTCGGGCAGAAAGAGCTGGCGCGCTTCTACCAGCATCATTTCGTCAACAACAATCCGGCCGATACCAAGCTGGTGCCGATCTCGCGCACCATCGGCGCCGACCGCGTCGTGGACGAGATGCTGTTTTGCTTCACCCATACCACCGAGATCGACTGGATGCTGCCGGGCGTGAAACCCACCGGCAAATATGTCGAGATTCCGCTGGTCGCCATCGTGTGCTTCCGCGGCGACAAGCTCTATAACGAGCATATCTATTGGGATCAGGCCTCGGTTCTGGTGCAGATCGGTCTGCTGGATGCCAAGAACCTGCCGACGGCGGGTGTCGAGACAGCGAGGAAGCTGGTCGATGAAAAGCTGCCGTCGAATACGTTGATGAAACGCTGGTCGGAAAGTGCGGGCAAGTAAATGAGCAATCCACTGAAGGACAAGCTTGCCCACGGCGGCTGTATCACCTGCCATTGGGCAACCTTGGGATCGCCGTCGGTCGCCGAGCTGCTGGCGGAATCCGGGCCGGACTGCATCGTCTTCGACATGCAGCACGGGCTGTGGGATCGCTTGAGCCTCGAACATGCGATCGGCCTGGTGCGTCACAAAGCGGTACCGACGGTGCGCAGCGTCGATGCGTCCGATCATGCCATCGGCATGGTGCTGGATGCGGGTGCCCGGGCACTCATCGTGCCGATGGTCGATACGGCGGATCAGGCCCGCGCCGTGGTGCGCGCCGCCAAATATCCACCACAGGGTGGCCGCTCCGGCGGTGGCACGCGGCCGATGCTGGATTACAAATCCTACATGGCCGCCGCCAATGACGAGATCATCGTCGCGGTCATGATCGAAACGGCAACGGCCGTTGCCAACGCGGCCGAGATCGCGGCGGTGCCCGGCATCGACATGCTGTTCATCGGCCCGTTCGACCTTGCTATGTCGCTCGGCACCTTTCCGGACTTCGGCCCGAAGCATGAAGCGGCGGTGCAGTCGGTGCTGCTCGCTGCCAAGGCAGCCGGCAAGAGCTGCGGAATCTTCACGCCCTATGCGAGCTTTGCCGCGGATCGCCGCGCGCAGGGCTTCCAATGGGTGGTGCTGGCCTATGACCAGAGTCTGATCCAGGAACCGGCCAAGGGTGCGGTGAAGCATGCGCGCATGGGCCATGGGCCGGACCTGGTCAAGGATGCGGTGGCACTCGTGAGCGGTGCCAATGGCGGCATCGGCAGCGAAACCGTGCGGGCGCTGCTGCGCGCCGGGGCTGCCAAGATCTATTGCGGTGCGCGGCAGATCGATGCCTTGCGACCGCTCACCGCCGTGGCGCCTGACAGGCTCATTCCGGTGCAGCTCGACGTGACCGATGCGGCGAGCGTCGCCAAGGTTTCTGCCACCTGCCAGGATGTGACGCTACTCATCAACAATGCCGGATGGAATTCGAACGAGGGGCTGTTCAGCGGCAACGCGCTCGACAATGCACGGCGCGAGATGGAGACCAACTATCTCGGCACCTTTGCGCTGTCGCGGGCGTTCCAGCCGGTGCTGGCGAAGAATGGCGGTGGCGGTCTTGTGAACATCATCACCGTGGTGGCGCACAGCAACCTGCCCTTGATGTCGACCTATGCCGCGTCGAAAGCAGCGCTCCTCTCCTTGACGCAGGGGTTGCGCGCGGAACTGCGTGAGCAGGGCACACATGTGATGGCGGTGTTGCCGGGTGCGGTCGATACGCCGATGACGCCGGGCTTCGAGGGCATGAAGATGCGCCCGGTCCAGGTGGCCGAGGCGCTGATCCAGGGTCTCCATGCGCGGATGGAGGATATCTATCCGGGCGGCATGGCGTCGGGCGTCTTCAACGGCATTGCCTTTGATGCCAAGGCGATCGAGGACGATTTCGCCAACTATCTGCCGGCGGTGTCGTCGGCGCGACCAAAGGCATGATCCGCCGCCAGCATCGCCTATGATCATCGTCGAGAACATCGTCAAGCGCTTCGGCGGCATTCGTGCCGTCGATGGCTGCAGCCTGTCCGTCGCCAAGGGGTCGGTCACCGGCCTGATCGGGCCGAACGGCGCCGGCAAGTCGACCCTGTTCAACATCATCGCCGGCCTGATGCGGCCGGACCATGGCACGGTCAAGCTGGATGGCGAGGATGTCACCGGCTTGCCGGCGCACAAGCTGTTCGGCAAGGGCCTCGCGCGCACCTTCCAGATCGCCCATGAATTCGGTCGCATGACGGTGTTGGAAAACCTGATGGCCGTGCCGGGCGGACAATCCGGCGAGCGCATCGTCAATGCCTGGCTGCGCTGGCCCGCCGTCCGGGCCGAGGAAGCGAAGATCCGCGACCGCGCCGAGGAGGTGCTCGCGCAATTGCGCATCGATCATGTGACGCATGAACTGGCCGGCAATCTTTCCGGCGGGCAGAAGAAGCTGGTGGAATTCGCGCGCACCATGATGTGGCAGCCGAAGATCGTGCTGCTCGATGAGATCGGCGCCGGCGTCAACCGCACGCTGCTGTCCGAGATTGCCG
>NZ_CAMDRA010000262.1 GCF_945906275.1 Dongia mobilis | reverse complement strand
GACAGTCTCGACGCTGAAGATGTGACCGCCAGCGGCATCTGGATCAGTGAGAGCGGCGAGACGCGGCTCGCCCTCTCGGTCGACGGCCGCTATGACAAGATGCAGGGCAGGCGCCAGAGCACCTATAGCGGTCGCTATGCCTGCGACGGCAACTCCATCCGCTTCATCGATGATTTAGATTTTGTCCTCACCGGCGAAATCATCGGCGCCGAGCTGCGCATCGGCACCTGTGTCTATCGGCGGGCGTGAGGATCCTGCGGGTGCAGGTCTTTTGACGGTCGACAGTCCCGCCTTTTCATGTCTCAAATCGACCACCCGACCGGGGGTGTCCGGGGCTTGAGCGAGCGTCATCCATGCCACTTCGTCCGATCCCGGCGGACCGCCTGGCCGATCTACGCGACCCGGCGCTGGGGCTGAGCGCGGCGGAGGCAGCCAGCCGCCGGGCGCGCTTCGGCTGGAACGATATCGTGGTAGCGCCGCCATTGACCTGGCGCGACCTCATCCGCAGCACGCTGCGCGATCCGCAGATCTGGTTCCTGGTCGTGGTCAGCGGCCTCTTCGTGATCACCGGCGATTATACCGAGGCGGTCATCCTGGTAGTGGCGATGGTGCCACTGGTCGGCATGGATGCCTTTCTCCATCGCCGCACGCAGGCTTCGACGCAGGGGTTGGCGAGCCGACTCGCCGCCCAGGCGACGATCCTGCGCGATGGCGGCCCCATCACCGTGGCGGCGCGCGAGGTGGTGCCGGGGGACCTAGTCGAAACCGGCGCCGGATCGGCCTTTCCGGCCGATGGGCTGGTGGTGGCGGGCGAGGATCTGCAGGTCGATGAATCATCGCTGACCGGCGAGGCCTATCCCGTGAGGAAGCTGGCGCTGGCAGCGGCCGGTGCCGGCCAACGCGCGGCAGAGACACTGCATTGGGTCTTTGCCGGGACGCGCCTCCTCACCGGGACGGCGCGCTGCCGGATCGTTCATACCGGCGGCGAGACGCTCTATGGCGAGATCGTGCGCTCGGCACAGATGGGCAGCCATGCGCGCACCCCGCTGCAGATCGCCGTGATGCGGCTGGTCGCATTGATGCTGGCGGGCGCATTGCTGCTGTGCGTGGCGCTTGCCGCCATCCGCCTGCTGCAGGGCCATGGCTGGCTTGATGCGTTTCTCAGTGCCGCGACCCTCGCCATCGCCGCCTTGCCGGAGGAGTTCCCGGTCGTCTTCACTTTCTTCCTCGGCGTCGGCGTCTATCGCCTGGCGCGGCGCCAGGCGCTGGTGCGGCGCGCCGTGGCGGTCGAGAATATCGGCCGCGTCACCTGCATCTGTTCCGACAAGACCGGCACGATCACCGAAGGCAAGCTGGCGCTGGCGCATCATGTGCCGGCACAAGGCTTGTCGCCGGATGACCTGGTGGGCTGGGCTGCCCTGGCCGCACGCCCGGAAAGCGGCGATCCGCTCGATGTCGCCCTCCTGGGGGCAGCGCCGACGTGCGCGCCGATCGTTCAGCTGGCAACCTTTCCCTTCACCGAGGATCGCCGCCGCGAGACGTCGATCGTCCGGCTGGCCGACGGCACATTGGCGGCGGTGGTGAAGGGTGCCCCGGAAACGGTCTTTGCCATGTGCGGCGAGACGCCCGCCGCGCTCGAAGCCTGGCGCGCGGAAGTCACCACCTATGCCGCGACCGGCCACAAGGTGATCGCCGCCGCCAGCAAGCGGCTGGACCTCGCCAGTGCGCCGAGGGAAGAGCCGGAAAGCGGATACACGCTCCATGGGCTCCTGGCGCTCGAGGACCCGGTGCGCCCCGGCGTGCGCGATGCGGTGCTGTCCTGCCGCGCCGCCGGCATCCGCGTCATCATGATCACCGGCGATCATCCGGCGACCGCCGGTGCGATCGCACGCGATGTCGGCCTTGGCGGCGCTGACGGGGTGCCGGTGGTTGTGCTGGCCGACGATCTCGACCGCGACGGGGCGGGGCCGGGCATCGAGGATATCACCAAGGTCGATGTCGTGGCGCGGGCGGCACCGGGGCAGAAGCTCCGCTGGGTCGAGGCCATGCAGCGCGCCGGCGAGATCGTCGCCGTGACTGGCGACGGGGTCAATGACGTGCCGGCCCTGCAATGCGCCGATATCGGCATCGCCATGGGCGAGCGCGGCACGCAGAGCGCCCGCGAGGTGGCGTCCATCGTGCTGCTCGACGACAATTTCCGCACCATCCTCAGCGCCATCGCCGAAGGCCGGCAATTGTTCCGCAACCTGCAACTGGCCTTCGCCTATCTGCTGCTGATCCATATTCCCTTTGTCCTGAGTGCCGCGGCCATTCCCCTGGCCGACAACCCGCTGCTCTATCTGCCGATCCATATCGTGTGGCTGGAACTCATCATCCATCCGACCATGCTGCTGGTGTTCCAGGACCTGCCCACGACCGACCGCCTGCTGCCGACGAGCCGCAACGGCGCGCAGTTCTTCCGGGCGCCCGCCTGGGCGATGATCCTGCTTGCCGGCGCCATCCTCGCAGCACTCCTGTCCTTCGGCTTTGAATATGCCCTGGGGGCCACGGCGGACGTGCCCCATGCCCGCGCCCTCACCATCGCCGCCCTGATCACGACGAGCGCTGCGATCACCGCCGTGCTCAGCGGCTTGAAGACCGTGAGCGCGCGGCTGGTGGTGGCAGAGAGCCTCGGCAGTCTGCTGGTGATGGTGCAGATGCCGGCCCTGGCCGCCCTGTTACACCTGCGGCCGTTGCATCTCATTGATTGGGCGATGGTGGCCTGTGTCGGCGCCATCGCCGCCCTCCTGGCGGCCATGGTGGGCCGGGCGCTGCGCGCGGTGTGATCTGGATCAAGTCGGATCGCCGCGACGGCGGTGAGAATGCCGCCACCAAGGCCGATCGATGACAAGAGATGACGGGATCATGAACGCAACACTGGATGCCCTCCTGCCCGAAGATGTGGCGCGCAAGGCCGAGGCGACGGGTGTCGCCAAGGCGGGTCGCGATGCGCTCACCTTGTTCACTCTGGCCATCCTCGCCGGCGCCTTCATCGCCCTTGGCGCCATGTTCTCCACCCTGGTCTCGGTCGGCATCGGCGATCTGCTGCCCTACGGCCTTGCGCGCCTCGCCATCGGCACGGTCTTTGCGCTCGGCCTCATCCTGGTCGTCGTGTGCGGGGCGGAACTCTTTACCGGCGATGTACTGATGACCATCGCCTGGGCCGGGCGGCACCTGAAGACGGGCGCCATGCTGCGGGTCTGGGCGATCGTGCTGCTGGGCAATCTGGTCGGGGCCGCCGGCACGGCGCTGCT
>NZ_CAMDRA010000261.1 GCF_945906275.1 Dongia mobilis | reverse complement strand
GGATGATGAAAGCGTCGCCGGTCTTGAAGGATTGTGCCTCGCCATCTGCACCGGTGAGCGTGGCCCGGCCGGCGAGGATGGCGCAGAATTCTTCCTCGCCATAATTCACCTGCCACTTGCCGGGGCTGGATTCCCAGATACCCGAAAAGAACTGGCCAGTCGCATCCGTATAGTAGTTCTGCAGCTTTGTGCTGGGATTGCCACTGACGATGTTGCCCGGCGTACCGGTCTCGATGGGCGGCGGATTGCTGTCGAAACGGATCAATTTGACGCTCATGTGATTCCCCCGAATTGAGCTGGGGATATGTACCATCAATGGCAGCGCGACGCCACCTTCGCTGCTGCACACGCGCGCTGGCCGGGCCCGGAATTTTCATCAAATGCCAGCTATGCGGGAAAGCATGGCTGCCCAGCGCCGCATGGTCTTTGACGGGTCATGGGGGCGCTCGTACATTCTGCGCCCGACGGCCAGCCACCCAGAGCCCATCGCTATCCCCGTGCGCCAAGGAACCAGCATGACCACGCCGCCCACAGACGCCCCGACCCATGGCTGGCGAAGCCTGTTTGGCCACGGCCTTGGCCTCTATGTCGTCATGCTTAATCTGGGCATCGCACTCCATGCCGTCGACGTCTTCGTCGTCTCGACCGTCATGCCCGATGTGGTGCGCGACCTGGGCGGCGCCCATTTCTACGCCTGGTCGACCATGCTCTACATGGTGGCCTCGATCATCGGCGCCGCTGCGACCGCACCGGTGCGGCTGCGCTTTGGCGGCAGACGCGCTTATTGCGCCGGCGCCATCCTGTTCCTCATCGGCTCGATCGGCTGTGCTGCCGCGCCGAATATGGAGCTCTTCATTCTTGCCCGCTTCGTGCAAGGTTTCGGCGGTGGCATCGTGCTGTCGCGCTCGATGGCGATGGTGGGCGAGCTGTTCCCCGAGCCGTTGAAGAAACCGCTGCTGGCGCTCATCTCGTCGACCTGGGGTGTCGCTGCCTTGATCGGTCCCGCCTTGGGCGGCACCTTCGCCGATCTCGATTTCTGGCGCGGCGCCTTCTGGTTCAACCTCCCCTTTGTCCTGCTGTTCCTCGGCGTCGCCTTGACCAGACTGCCGGCCGACCGGCCGCAACCCGGCGCCGTCCCGCAATTCCCCTTCGGCCGCATGGCGCTGCTCACCGCCGGCGTCATGAGCGTCGGCATCGCCAGCGAGGGCGCCACCCTGCCGGCGCGCATCGGCCTGATCGCCCTTTGCCCTGCTACTGGTGTTCAGCACCTTCCTGCTTGACCGGCGCGGCCTCAACCGCCTGTTCCCCAGCCAGCCTCTGTCCTGGTTCACCACCACCGGGACCGGCTATTGGGCGATGTTCCTTGCATCCATGACCCACACCGTGATCGGTGTCTTTCTGCCGCTGGCATTGCAGGAGCTTCACGGCCAGTCGCCGATCGTCGCTGGCTACATGATGGCGATCCTGGCCATCGGCTGGACGGTGGCCTCAGTCTTCACCGCCAAATGGCAAGGCCGTGCCGTCATCGCCGCCATGGTCTGCGGCATGGGCTTCTGCGTCATCGGCCTCGCTGGCCTTGCCCTCGGTGTGACCTCGCTCTCGCCCTATGCCATCGCCGCACTCAACGGGCTGGTCGGCATCGGGCTCGGCAGCTCCAACCTTCATGTCGTCGCGGCGGCCATGCGCCACGCAGCACCCGGCGAGGAATCGATCACCGCCTCCTCCATCCCGACCATGCGCTCGCTCGGCATCGCCTTTGGCGCCGCCGCCGCGGGCGCCATCGCCAATGCCGCCGGTCTCACCGATGCGCTGGGCGCAGCCGATGTCGCCCATGCCGTCTCCCTTGTGCTCGGCTGGGGCACGCTGGCGCCGATCTTCGGGCTGGTCTTTGTGCTGCGCTTCATTTCGCTGCTGCCGCGCCGCACGCCATCCCCGCCGGCCGGGGAAGCCGCTCGGCCATGAACCGCACGCCGATATCTCACCCCAGTCGCGGCCTGGTCCTGGCCCAACTGGCGCGGCGCGAGAGGGCGATCCACCAGCGTGACAACCGCGTCGAGGCGCCGATGGCGGATTTCCCCTCGGGCGTCGACATGAGGTAACCCGCGATCGGCAGCAGCATGATGTCGGCAAGACTGAGGTCGCGCCCGACGAGGAACTCCGAGCGCTCGCCATCATGGCTGAGCAGCGACAATTGCTCGACCGCATAGAGCGCATCCTGCATCGCCGGGCAGATCCGGGTGACGAGGTTGAGGTCTGGCACGCCGCCCAGGAACGGCACGAACAGGCGCTGCGCGATCACCACGCCCACCGCGGACGGCACCAGATGGGCGCGGATGACGGCCATGATCTGGGTCATGAGCGCCCGGTCCCGCGCTGCCTCCGGCTGCAGGATCGGGCCGGGGAAACCTTCGTCGACATAGCGCAGGATCGCCTCGAGGTCGAACAGCATCAGGCCGCCGCGGGCAACGTCGCCATGGGTCAAAGTCGGCTGGCGCTCGCACAGATAGGTCAGCAATTCGGCCAGGCGGAAGCCGCCCGATTTGAGGAGGTCCGGCTCCTGGACCGAATAAATAAGACCTTTTTCCTCACAGGCCAGCCGCGCGGCCGCCACCTGGGTGCCGTTGAGGGGGCCGGAAAGGAGGATTTCGCTCATCCAGCGACGTTACCGGGGCGGCTCAGCCCCGGCAATCCCGCTTGGTTAATCAAAAATCTCCCGAACCAGCGCCGGCATTTGTCTGACCAATGCAGTCGGAAATCCCGCGATTGCCGGAGGATAGGCTGGAATCCGGATACTCTACTTATTTTATAGTGTTGCATAGCAGCAACACAAATTTGCCAGTTTTTTCAGCACGATGACGCTTATTTGACCACTGCCTAAAGGCTTGACATTGCGCTGCGGTATCGCCATCTTTTGGCTTGCGACGACGCATTTCTCCCCTGACAGGCGTTGTCGCAAGGCGCCCCTCATGGGCGTTTCCTCCCAGAACTTGGGCCGTGCCGTTTGGCACGGCCTTTTTTTCTGGCCCCGTATGAAAGCGCCATTAAAGCGCTGAGATTACTTAACCCGCATTTCCCAAGTAGATTACAGATTTCGCTGTCCTGATCGTGGTATTTTCTTTATAAATCATGGTGTTGACGACTTACATGGGCGTGTTTTATGGATCACCCAGAGGGTGCGGACTTGCAGCGGGCAGATCGGGTGGATTTCGACCCTCGCGTGCGGTTGGAATTTCGCGGCACGCAGCTCAGTTCGGACGGCGGCCTCCTGGTGATGCGCGAGCTTGATGACACGCTC
>NZ_CAMDRA010000260.1 GCF_945906275.1 Dongia mobilis | reverse complement strand
ATCCAGACCGCCATTGGCCAGCACCACGCCGGTGACGCCACCCACGGTGAACAGGAAGATGAAGCCGAAGGCCCAGACCATCGGCACCTTGAACTCGATCGACCCGCCCCACATGGTGGCGATCCAGCTGAAGATCTTCACGCCGGTCGGCACCGCGATGACCATGGTCGCTGCGGTGAAGTAGGCGCGCGTGTCGACATCAAGGCCCACCGTATACATGTGGTGCGCCCAGACGACGAAGCCGACGAAGCCGATGGCGACCATCGCGTAAGCCATGCCCAGGTAACCGAACACCGGCTTCTTCGAGAAGGTCGAGACGATCTGGCTGATGATGCCGAAGCCCGGGAGAATGAGGATGTAGACTTCCGGATGGCCGAAGAACCAGAACAGGTGCTGGAACAGGATCGGATCGCCGCCCTGGTCGGGCTTGAAGAAGGCGGTGCCGAAATTGCGGTCGGTGAGCAGCATGGTGATCGCACCGCCGAAGACCGGCAGCGAGAGCAGCAGCAGGAAGGCCGTGACCAGCACCGACCAGACGAACAGCGGCATCCTGTGCAGCGTCATGCCCGGGGCGCGCATGTTGAAGATGGTGGTGATGAAGTTGATGGCGCCCAGGATCGAAGAGGCGCCGGCCAGATGCATCGAGAAGATGGCCATGTCGACCGCCATGCCCGGCTGACCCTCCGAGGAGAGCGGCGGATAGAGCGTCCAGCCGCCACCCACACCGCCATCGACGAAGGACGAGCCGACGAGGAGCGCGATCGAGGGGATGAGCAGCCAGAAGCTGATATTGTTCATGCGCGGGAACGCCATGTCGGGCGCCCCGATCATCAGCGGCACGAACCAGTTGCCGAACCCGCCGATGAGCGCCGGCATGACCGTGAAGAAGATCATCAGCAGCGCATGGGCCGTGATGAACACGTTCCAGCGCTGGCCGTCCACCGCGGCATCGGTGCCGAAGACCTGGATGCCGGGTTCCATCAGCTCGGCGCGCATATACATGGAGAAGGCGCCGCCAATGAGGCCCGCGATGATCGCGAAGACAAGGTACATCGTGCCGATGTCCTTGTGGTTCGTCGAAAACAGATAGCGGGTGATGCCGGTCGGGTGATGGTCGTGATGGGCGTCGTGATGGGCGGTACTGACGGGGCTCATGGCTCTTGTCCTAACTCGTATTCCTGGCTCGGATTAGCTATGTGGGTTCAATTGGCCGGCTGGATCGCGATCGGCGCTGCGTCGGCGACATCGGTCGCATCGGCATCGTCGGTCGGAACCCCGTCTACCTTGGCAAACTTGGTCTGCGCTTCGGCCACCCAGGCATTGTATTCGGCCTCGGTCACGGCGCGGATCTTGATCGGCATGTAGGCATGGGCCGTGCCGCACAGTTCCGAGCACTGGCCGTAATAAAGGCCCGGCTTGTCGGCATCGATGTTGAACCAGCTCTCGTTGACGCGACCGGGGACCGCATCGTGCTTGATGCCGAAGCTGGGCACGGTCCAGGCATGGATCACGTCGGTCGAGGTGATCTGGATGCGGATGTTCTTGCCGACCGGCACGACCACTTCATTGTCGGTCTCCAGCAGGCGCAGCTGGCCGGGCTTCAGATCCGCGGTCTGGATCATGTTGGCATCGAAGGTGAAGTTGCCATTGTCCGGATATTCATACGACCAGTACCACTGATGCCCGATGGCGCGGATGGTGAGGTCGGTCGGCGGCAGGTCGAGCTGCTTGTAGAGCAGCTTGAAGCTCGGGATCGAGATGACGATCAGGATCAGGATCGGAATGACCGTCCAGGCGATCTCCAGGCCGGTATGGTGCGTGGTCTTCGACGGCACCGGGTTCTTCGACGCGCGGAAGCGGTACATGATCCACAGCAGCAGCAGCATCACGAAGATGGTGATGACCGTGATGATCGGCATCAGCACCATGTTGTGGAAGAAATGGCTGTCCACCGCGATCGAGGTCGCCGCGGTCTGCATGCCGAGCTGCTTGGGCTGCGAGGCGCCGATCACCACATCCTGGGCCAGCGCCGTGCCGGCGCCCCCCAGCACAGTGGCACTCAGCAGAGCCGTGGCAATGGCCGCCCGTGTGACGCCGGCATTCATGCGCTTGAGAAACATATCGGTCCCATCCGTTCTGGCTAGGGTGTTGGGACTACAGTCCTTGAACAAGGACCGGGACCCAACCGCCCTGGCATGATCAATCCTGCAACGGCCGCTGCCATGCTGGCGTGCGGCCCCTGCGCATCCCCTGAAGATTTCGTGCTCCGGAATCCATAGTCTTGGAAACACACCGAAAGCAGGCTGAAACTACACGGGACCTTGCGCTAGCTCAAGCTTTGCCAAGGCGCCCTTGGGGCCGAAACAGCTCCAAACGCGCCCTGAACCCCCACCGCGCGCCCCTGCGGCGCCAAACCACTGGCATAATGCGTCAATGTGCCGCAAGAGGTATGGTTAATATTCATTAACACTCTCCATGGGCGCGCGAATCTTGTGGCGATTCTTCCGACGCGCCGCCGCCCAACCCCAATCCGTCATCCCCGGGCTTGACCCGGGGATCAGGTGCGACCGGGTGCGACGCCCGTCAGTTGCCGGCCGATCCCCGGCCACTCTTGATTCAAGGCTGGGCCCGGGGATGACGATTGAGAGGATGCTCCGCATTAGCATAACCCCCGTCGAATCTTTGCGGCATCCGCCGTTCCTCGGGCATAATGACGCCGAATATTGAACCAGCCCGACCAAACGCTTAAATGCCAAGCACTTGGATAGAGTCGGAACTTTTGGGCAACGCCATGCAATATCGCGGCAATTCCGGACTGACCCAGACCCAGCACCGCCCGGTGCTGAGTGAGCTGTCGGCGCGCTCGCGCGACATCTTCCGCACCATCGTCGAAGCTTATGTGGAAACCGGCGAACCGGTGGGCTCGCGCACCCTCTCGCGCCGCCTTGGCCAGCTCACCGGCGGGCAATTGTCGCCGGCCACGATTCGCAACGTGATGGCGGACCTTGAGGAACTGGGCCTGCTGTTCGCCCCGCACACTTCGGCCGGCCGCCTGCCCACGGATCTGGGCCTCCGCCTCTTCGTCGACGGACTCATGGAAACCGGTGGTCTCACCGAGGACGACCGCGCCTCGATCGACGTGCAATGCGCCGCCACCGGCCGCTCTTTGCCCGAAGTGCTCGACCAGGCGACCCTCATGCTCTCCGGTCTTTCGCGTTGCGCCGGCATGGTGGTGGCGCCCAAGACCGACCGGCCCCTGAAGCACATCGAATTCGTGCATCTCGCCCCCGGCCGCGCCCT
>NZ_CAMDRA010000259.1 GCF_945906275.1 Dongia mobilis | reverse complement strand
ACTTCCGATATCTCTCGGAAGAGGAGGATCCGGGCCGCGACTATCGCGTTGCCGTCAGCTACGGCATGTCCTTCTAGTTTCCATCCAGTCCTGCCACCCTGGGTCGCCCTGACCCGTTCCAGCAATTGTCAGCTGGAACGGGTCATTTTTATCGGCATGGCTCTTGGCTAAGACGGCCCGGCGGGGCTAGATTGCGGGGCAATTTGCCATAAGGGTGCCGCGATGGATGGGATGCCGTTTGAAGCCGAATTGATGCAGGGATCGCCGGCCAGTGCCGACAAGCAGGTCACACTGGCCAATTGGCGCCTGGCGCCGTTCAACCGCTGGGCCTTCTCTCATGTGTCCGAGATCATCCCCAGCGCTATCATTGCTCATGACCCCGTGCACGTGGCGCCCCTTTCCAGCGCGCCAGCCGACCTGAACCAGATTGGCTATCGCACCGTGGATGGCAGGGATGGAACGGTCGCGGGCATGGTGGCCGACACCTTCACCGATGGTTTTCTGGTCCTCCACAAAGGCCGGATCGTGACCGAGCATTATGCGGCCGTGCTCACAGCGCTGCGCCCGCACATCGTCTTTTCCGTCAGCAAATCCATAACCGGAACGCTGGCCGGCCTGCTGGTAGCGAGCGGCCAACTCGATCCGAATGCCACCGTCGCCCAATATCTGCCGGAAACCCGGGGGTCCGCCTATGGCGACGCGACCGTGCGCCAGGTGCTGGACATGACCGTGGCGATCGACTTCACCGAGGACTATCTCGACCCAAAGGGCGACTTCATGCGTTATCGCCGGGCAAGTGGCTGGAATCCGGTGGACGATGCAGAGTCGGGCGGCGACCTGCGCAGCTTTCTCGCCACGACGCGTCGCGCGCCGGGCAATCACGGCCATGCATTTCATTATGTGTCACCTAACTCCGACCTCCTCGGCTGGCTGCTGGAGCGTGCCTCCGGCATCAAGCTTGCCGATTTGCTGAGCGAGGGCATCTGGCGGCATATCGGCGCCGAAATGCCGGCCTATGTGACCGTTGACCGGCTGGGTGCCGCACGTACGGCCGGCGGCATGAGCGCCACGCTGCGTGATCTCGGCCGCTTTGGTGAGATGATGCGCCATCACGGCGCCGTCGCTGGCAAGGCGATCGTACCTCGTGCGTGGGTCGACGACATCCTGAAGAATGGCGACAAGGACGCCTGGGCGCGTGGCGACATGTCGACCTTCATCAAGGACGGCAAGTACCGCAGCAAATGGTATATCGTCGATGAGCCACGCGAAGCGTTCTGCGCCGTCGGCATTCACGGCCAATGGATCTACATCGACCGCAAGGGCGAGACGGTCATCGTGAAGGTTTCGTCACAGCCACTGCCGGTGGATGAGGGCATGGACCGTCACATCCTCGCGGGCCTCAAGGCGATCGCCGGGCAATTTGCCTGAGCAGGCTTACTCGCTGAGAAGAACGCCTGCGCTATCAGGCCAGCTCAGCCAGACGGGCCGGCCGACGGTGCTGGAATCATCAAGGCTGCGATCGATCTTCTGATGCGCCACGGCGATGGGCGCAGACAGGCCGTTGATCGAGATGTGATAGTGACTGCGGTCCCCGAAATAAGCCTCGGCATGCACCTTGCCGGCGACAGCATTGCTGGTGACGGCCGGCTGAGCCCAGGCCAGGCGCATTTTCTCGGGACGCACGGCGATTGCCACCGATGTGCCGGTAGCCGGTGTTGGCGCACTGACCGCAACCGACAAGCTGCCGAGCGGACCGGCGTCGACGAAGGCGATGCCGTTGCTCACATTCTTCAATGTACCCGGAAAGAAGTTCATTGAGCCGATGAACTCAGCCACTTCGCGGCAACTGGGGGCCTCGTAGAGCCGCGTGGCACTGTCGATCTGCAATGCCTTGCCGCGGGACATTACCGCGATCCGATCAGAAAGGGCCAACGCCTCCTCCTGGTCATGGGTCACGAAGACGAAAGTGACGCCGACCGAGCGTTGGATCTGGCGCAGTTCGATCTGCATTTCCTCCCGCAGCTTCTTGTCGAGAGCACCCAGCGGTTCGTCGAGCAGGAGGACTTTGGGCTTGCAGACCAAGGCGCGGGCCAGTGCCACGCGCTGCCGCTGGCCACCAGAGAGCTGGTGACTGGCACGCGCGCCATAGCCCGGCATCTTGATCAGTTCCAGCGCCTCCTCTACCACGCGGGCAAGCTCGGCCTTGCCGAGGCCTTTCTTGCGCAAGCCATAGGCGATGTTCTCACCGACATTGAGATGCGGAAAGATCGCATAGTTCTGGAACACCATGTTGGTCGGCCGCGCATAGGGCGGCACAGTCGACACATCCTGGCCGTCGATCAGGATGGCGCCAGATGTCGGCACCTCAAATCCGGCCAGCATGCGCAGCAAGGTGGTCTTGCCGCAGCCCGAGGGCCCCAGCAACGAGAAGAATTCACCCCTCTTGATCTCGAAGCTGACATCGTCGACGGCACGCACCGGACCGAACAGCTTGGAGACATGATTGAGGGAGATGATTGAATCTGCGGCGGTCATGGGGTCAAAGTCCGCTTGGTTTGGTTGTCTGAACGCCACGGCGGCGCAGGATTTCCGAAAAGATAACGATGATGGTCGATACCACCAGAATCGTGCTGCCCAGCGCCAAGGTCATCGGCAGGCGCTGTGGGAAACGAAGCTGACTGTAGAGGAAGATCGGTAGGGTCTGGTCGAGGCCACTAAGGAAGAAGGCCATGACATATTCATCAAGCGAGATCGTGAACTACATCAGGAGGCTCGAGATGACCCCGGGCAGAGCCAGGGGAAAGGTCACGCGCCAGAAGGTCATCCAGCCATTCTCGCCAAGGTCGCCAGACGCCTCCTCCAGACTCTTGTCAAAGCCTTCAAGTCGCGCCATCAGGACCATCATCGAGAACGGGACACACAGCAGCACATGGCCCGCCCCCACCGTCCAGAGCGTGAGCGGGATATCAAATACCTGGCGCGCGATCACCAGCAGCGCCACCGAGAGAATGATGCTGGGAACAACCAAGGGAAGCATGATGCCGCCCATGACTGGCCCGCGCCCCGGCATTTTGTAGCGGGTGACACCCATGGCGGCGAGCAGGCCAAAGGCCGTGCTGACAATGGAAACGCCGGTTGCCACCATCAGGCTGTTCTTGAGCGAACTCAGCAGCGAGGGATCATGGAGCATCTGCTGATAGGCTTTGAGGGTGAAGCCCTTCAGCGGAAAGACGGCATAGGTCGCATCGTTGAACGAAAAGAGCGGCAGAAGCAGGACCGGGCCATAGAGAAAGATCAGGAA
>NZ_CAMDRA010000258.1 GCF_945906275.1 Dongia mobilis | reverse complement strand
GCCCTTGAAACCGGAAGGTTGCTGAGGGTTATTTCAGCGTCTTCAGGCTGCGGCCCTTCACGATGGCGTCCCGGCCCAGTTTCGCACGCACCGAATCCATGGCCACCTCCACGCGGCGGCGGCGGTCGGCATCCGGGTCCGCGAGGTCGAGCGGATCGGCATCCTTGGCATCGTGGAGCGAATCCACACCAATCCCGATCAGGCGGTACCAATCGCCGGTCGCTTCCTTCTGCAGAAGTGCGTGGCCGGAGCGGTAGAGGCTTTCCGCCAGTTGCGTGGGTGCCTGCAGGCGCACCTGGCGGGTCACGAGACGAAAGCCAGCCGTCTTCAACTTGATATGCACCACCTGGCCGGCGAGGTTCGCAGCTTTCAGCCGGTAGGCAACTTTCTCGCACAGCGGCCACAACTCACCGGCCAGGGTTTCCAGATCGGCGATGTCGATATCGAAGGTTGTTTCGGCCGAGATGCTCTTGGCCTCGCTGTCTGGTTCCACGCGGCGATCATCGAGGCCGCGTGCGAGATGCCAGATGTGGGATCCCATGTTGCCAAAGCGGCGCGTCATGGCGTCGAGCGAGGTCTGCTGGATCTGGCCCATGGTCAGAATGCCGTCCTTGGCCAGTTGTTCGCGCATGACCTTGCCTACCCCCCAGATCAGGCCGACGGATTTTGGCGCCAGAAAGGCCTCGGTCTCCGCCTTGCCGATAATCGAAAAGCCGCGCGGCTTGTCGAGGTCGGAAGCCAGCTTGGCCAGGAACTTGTTGTGGCTCAGGCCCACCGACACCGTGACGCCGATGTCGCGCTCGACAAGCTTGCTGAGCCGGTTGAGGCATTGCGCCGGGCTCATCTTGTGGAGTGCCGCCGTTCCGGTGAGGTCGAGGAAGGCCTCGTCGATCGAGACCGGCTCCACCTGAGGTGTCAGCGCAAACATCAGCTTGCGAATGTCCTCGGCGACGTGGCGGTACTTGGCCATGTCAGGGGGCAGGATCACGGCGTCAGGGCACAGCTTCTTTGCGGTGAACATTGGCATGGCCGAACGGACCCCGGAAAGGCGGGCGATGTAGCAGGCGGTGGAGACCACGCCCCGGTGGCCGCCGCCGATGATCAGGGGACGGTCTCGCAGTTCCGGGCGGTCACGCTTCTCGACCGCCGCATAGAAGGCGTCACAATCAACGTGGCCGATGGCAAGTTCCGCCAGTTCGGCATGCTCCAGCAGGCGCGGCGAGTTGCAGCGGGGGCAGCGCGGCGTTGCCGACCTGCCGCCGTCTCTGCCACCGCCTCCGGGGCCGGTACCGGACTTTTCGGGACCAGGAATGTGCGGTTGGGTAAAAGTTGCTTCGCATTCGCGACAAAAGCCGGCCACGTTACCCTCCCAAGGGGCCGCCCCAATTATTAACACCTTGCTGATTCACGTTGGTGTTTTCGTCTAACATTTACTAATATGGCATTGAAAAGTAGGCGGGAATAGGGTCGAGTGACAGTCGTGCCGATCCTGTGAGTCGGATTATGGGGGTGCCGGATTCCAACGGCCGGCGGGAGGATTTATGGCAGACCAGCTTTCGTCCGAAGAAAAGCGCAAAAAGGCGGCATCCAAGACGATCCTGATCGTCGAGGATAACGAGCTCAATATGAAGCTTTTCCACGATCTCATTCAGGCTCAGGGATACAAGATCCTTCAGACCAAGGATGGGATGGACGCCCTCAAGCTGGCGCGCCAGCACAAGCCTGATCTCATTCTGATGGATATCCAGTTGCCGGAAGTGTCCGGGCTGGAGGTCACCAAATGGATCAAGGAAGACGATAACCTGCGCTCTATTCCGATCATCGCGGTCACTGCCTTCGCCATGAAAGGCGATGAGGAGAAGATCCGTGAGGGTGGATGCGAGGCCTATATCGCCAAGCCCATTTCTGTCGTCCAGTTCCTGGAGACCGTCGATCGCTTCCTGCAATAATCGTAGGCAAAGCGATCAATGTCTGCTCGCATTCTTGTCGTTGACGACATCCCTGCCAATGTTCGCCTGCTTGAAGCCAAACTGGCCGCCGAATATTTCTAGGTGGTCAGCGCGGCCAGTGGCAAGGAAGCCCTTGAACTGATCGACAAGCAGATTCCGGACATCGTGCTCCTTGATGTCATGATGCCGGAAATGGATGGCTTCGAGGTCTGTGCGCGCATTCGCGCCAATCCGCGGACCCACTTCCTGCCGGTCGTCATGGTGACGGCGCTGAGCGACCCGAGTGACCGCGTGCGCGGCCTTGAGGCGGGTGCTGATGATTTCCTGACCAAGCCGGTCAATGACCTGGCGCTTTTCGCCCGCGTGCGATCGCTCGTCCGCCTCAAGATGATCATGGACGAATGGCGGATGCGCGAGCAGACCTCCCGCGCCTTCGACCTTCTCGGCACCAACGAACCCGAGATCAACGAGGATCGCAATGCGTCGGTCCTGCTGGTCGAAGGATTTGCGCCGGCAGCGCAGCGCGTCGTCCAGGTGTTGTCGAAGGATGGCGACGAGGTCGAGGTGACTGACAATCTCGCTCGCGCCCAGGAACTGGCGGCGCAGAAGCGCTACGACCTCATCATCACCAATATCCAGGTCGGTGGCGAAGACGGTTTGCGGCTCTGTTCTCATCTCCGCTCGCAGGAAGAAACTCGGCAGGTGCCGATCCTGTTGATCGTCGAGGAGTTCGACATGCCGCGCCTCATCAAGGGGCTCGACATCGGCGCCAGCGACTATCTGATGAAGCCGATCGATCCCAATGAATTGCTGGCGCGCGTCCGCATCCAGGTACGTCGGCGCCGTTACCAGGATCGCCTGCGCACCAATTATGAACGCAGCCTGTCCCTGGCGCTGACAGACAGTCTCACCGGCCTCTATAACCGCCGCTATGCCATGCGCCATCTCGATGGATTGATGGACCGCGTCAAGGAATCCGGCAAAGCGCTGAGCGTGCTGGTGTGCGATCTCGACCGCTTCAAGAACGTCAATGACAGCTATGGCCATGCTGCCGGCGACGAGGTGCTGAAACAGTTCGCCCAGCGCGCCACGGCGGCGATGCACAATTTCGACATGGTGGCACGTACCGGCGGCGAGGAATTCGTCTGCCTGCTGCCGGATACGGACGGGCCGGCGGCGCTGAAAGTGGCCGAGCGCCTGTGCCGGCGCGTGGCCGACACGCCGATGAAGGTCGAGGGTGCGCCGGATGGCGATCTGACCGTCACCGTCTCGATCGGCCTTGCCGCCACCACCAAGGTCATGCTGGGCGACGATCTGCTGAAGCTTGCCGACGCCGCGCTCTACCGCGCCAAGCAGAATGGTCGCAACCAGGTCATGGCGGACCCCGGCG
>NZ_CAMDRA010000257.1 GCF_945906275.1 Dongia mobilis | reverse complement strand
CAGCATCGCCGCGATCACTTCACCCGCCTCGGCATTGTGGCCGCCATCGAGCCACAGCTCCCACTTGCCGCCCTTGGGCAGCATGTCGACCAGCGGGCCTTTTACCAGACGCTGCATGCGCGCCGGCCAGCTGACCTTGCGCAGGCCCTGGGCGATATGGGCGTCGGTGATCCTGAAGCCGTCCAGCACCGCCGTGGTGGCGATGGCGCAGCCGGCATTGCGGAACTGGTGGCGCCCGGCAAGGCCCGGCGCCGGATAGATGCGAGGGCCGCGGCTGTCGGTGAAACGCAGGGCGTTCTTCAGATCGCCGTCACAGGTCCATTCGCGGCCGAAGCGGTGCATCGGCACTTTCAATTCAGCAGCCTTGGCCTCGAACACCGCCATGGCTTCATCCGGCTGCGGCGAGATGATCGCCGGCCGGCCATGCTTCATGATGCCGGCCTTGGCCTTGGCGATGAGCGTCAGCGTATTGCCGAAGAACTGCATGTGATCGAATGAGATCGGCATGAGCACGGTGGCGATCGGCTGCTCGATCACGTTGGTCGCGTCGAACTCGCCGCCGACACCGGTTTCCAGCAGCACGATGTCGGCCGGTTCCCGCGTGAAGGCCAGGAACGCCGCCACCGTGGTGATCTCGAAGAAGGTGATCGGCACGCCGCCATTGGCATGCTCGCATTCCTCCAGCAGCGAAATGAGAAGGTTCTCGTCGATGAGCTTGCCGTTGAGGCGGATGCGCTCATTAAAGCGCACCAGATGCGGCGAAATATAGACATGGACGCGGTAGCCGGCGGCCTCCAGGATCGACCGCAGATAGGCGATGACCGAACCCTTGCCGTTGGTGCCGGCGACATGGATCACCGGCGGCAATTGCCGCTCAGGGTGTCCCACGGCTGCCAATAGCCGCTGCGTCCGCTCTAACTCAAGGTCGATGAGTTTGGGGTGCAGCTTGGTCAGGCGTTCTAGAACGATGTCGCTGGTCGGGCTTTGCGCCATGTGCGTCAGGCCGCAGCCGGCCTCTTGGTCAGCAGTGAAATCACGCGGCCGATCTGCTCACGCAGATCCTTGCGCGCGATCACCAGGTCGATGATGCCATGCTCCAGCAGATATTCCGCGCGCTGGAAACCCTCCGGCAGCTTCTCACGGATGGTCTCCTCGATGACGCGGGCGCCGGCAAAGCCGATCTGCGCACCTGGCTCGGCGATCTGGATATCGCCCAGCATGGCGAAGGAGGCCGAGACGCCGCCCGTGGTCGGATCGGTGAGGAGCACGATGAACGGCAGGCCCGCTTCCTTGACCTGGTCGACGGCGATGACCGAGCGCGGCATCTGCATGAGCGACAGGATGCCTTCCTGCATGCGGGCACCACCCGAGGCCGGAATGGCGACGAGCGCTGCCTTGCGGTTGACGGCAAGGCCGGCTGCGGCCACCAGGCCTTCGCCAACCGCCATGCCCATGGAGCCGCCCATGAAATCGAAATTGAACGCGGCGATCACCACCTCGGCGCCGGCCATGGTGCCATAGGCGACGACGATGGCATCCTGTTCCTCGGATTTCGCCTGCGCTTCCTTGAGGCGGTCGGCATAGCGCTTGCGATCCTTGAACTTCAGCGGATCGATCATGACCTTGGGCAGGTCGATGCGCTCATACTTGCCCTCGTCGAACATGAGGGCGAGGCGGGTCTTCACGTCGATGCGCATGTGGTGGCCGCAATGGGTGCAGACGCGCTGGTTGGCATCGAGCTCGCGGTGGAAGATCATCTGGCCGCAGGCGGGGCACTTGTCCCACAGATTTTCCGGCACGTCGGTCTTCTGGACCAGCTTGCGGATCTTCGGCCGGACGAAATTGGTGAGCCAGCTCATTCTGTCATTCTCCGATCAAGCCAGTAACGACTTAGGCCCTGGCGGCGCGAACGCCGGCGGCAAGGCTCTTCACGAGATCAAGGGCAGCCTGGGCTGCGCGCGGTCCAGGCCTGCCATTGGCATCGAGTTCGGCAGCGATCTTGTTGACCACCGCGGAACCGACCACGGCGGCATCGGCGACCTTGGCGACGGCGGCGGCACGTTCCGGGGTCGAGATGCCGAAGCCCACCGCGATCGGCAGATCGGTATGGCGCTTCAGCCGGCCGAACGCGGCGGTGATGTCGACATCGGATGCGGCGCGCGTCCCGGTGATGCCCATGATCGAGACATAATAGACGAAGCCGGACGTGTTGTTGAGCACCGTCGGCAGGCGATTGTCATCGGTCGTGGGGGTGGCGAGGCGGATGAAGTTCAAGCCGGCCTTCAGCGCCGGCAGGCACAATTCCTGGTCTTCCTCGGGCGGCAGATCGACCACGATCAGGCCATCGACGCCGGCCGCGTCGGCATCCACCAGGAACTTGTCGACGCCATAGGAATAGATCGGGTTGTAATAGCCCATCAGCACGATCGGTGTGTTCTGATCCTTGGCGCGGAATTCGCGCACCAGGCTCAGCGTCTTCTTCATGTTCTGCCCGTTCTTGAGCGCGCGCAGCGACGATGCCTGGATGGCCGGGCCGTCGGCCATCGGATCGGTAAACGGCATGCCGATCTCGATCACGTCGGCGCCGGCACTAGGCAGGCTGAGGATGATCTCGCGCGAGACCTCGTAGGTGGGATCGCCCGCGGTGACGAACACCACCAGGCCACCGCGCTTTGCCGCCTTCAGTTCGGCGAAGCGGCGTTCGATACGCGTGCTCATAGTTTCGTTCCCAGGCGTTCGGCGACGGCGAAGATGTCCTTGTCGCCGCGGCCGCACAAATTCATGACGACGATCTGATCCTTGGGGCGCGTCGGCGCCAGCTTGCGGACATAGGCCAGCGCATGGGCCGGCTCCAGGGCGGGGATGATGCCCTCGACCTTGGCCAGCATCTGGAACGCGTCCAGCGCCTCCATGTCGGTGGCCGAGACATATTTGACGCGCTTCATCTCATGCAGCCAGGAATGTTCCGGCCCGATGCCGGGATAGTCGAGCCCTGCCGAGATCGAGTGTGCATCGATGATCTGCCCGTCATCATCCTGCAGCAGATAGGTGCGGTTGCCATGGAGCACGCCCGGGCGACCGCCAGTGAGCGAGGCCGCATGGCGTCCCGTCTCGACCCCGTCGCCACCAGCCTCGACGCCGATGATCTCGACCTCGCGGTCATCGAGGAAGGGGTGGAACAGGCCGATGGCATTGGAGCCGCCGCCGATGCAGGCGACCAGCGTATCGGGCAGGCGGCCTTCGGCTTCCAGCATCTGCGCCTTGGTCTCGACGCCGATGATCGACTGGAAATCGCGCACCATGGAAGGGTAGGGATGCGGGCCGGCAGCGGTGCCGATGATGTAGAAGGTG
>NZ_CAMDRA010000256.1 GCF_945906275.1 Dongia mobilis | reverse complement strand
TGGCGAACCCGTCCATATAACTCCACGCCCTTCATCCCTCCGCCTTCCGCCAATCAGGCAAAAGGCTATCTGCTGCCGGACTTTTACTCCGGCGCAACCAGATTATCCGGCCGCTTCAGTGAGGGATTATTGCTCCGGCGCTTACACATGTTCAGCTGTCACGCCAGGCTGATGACCGGCGCCCATATCGGCGCCTTCCTGGAAGGCCTTTCCAGCGATGGCGAAAAGCCCTCCATTGACCGGCTGATCTCCGCCCTGTTTGTCGGCGACGGCACGCCGATCGAGACCATCGCCCACAAGCTGAACGGCAACAGCCTGCCTATCGAAATCACCTCGGCTGTCCTCAACCAGGATGGCAAGTCGATCATCATCGCCGCCATGCGCGACATCACCCACCGCAAGCACAATGAGGTCGCTCCCACCGCAGCCAAGGAAAGCGCCGAGCGCGCCAATGTGGCCAAGCTCGAATTCTTGAGCCAGCTCTCGCACGAATTGCGCACGCCCCTTGCCGCCGCGATCGGCTTTGCCGAGGTGATGCGTGATGAAATGTTCGGCCCACTCGGCATCAAGCTCTACCAGACCTATGCCGCGGATATCTGCAAGAGTGGCCGTCAGTTGGCGGACGTTGTCGAACGCATCATCGACGTGACGAGGCTGGAAGGCCGCATGGCATTGGCCCATACGCGGATGGCCGATCTGGGCGAGATCGTCGACCGGGTGATGGAGAGCCACGCCGCCGCCGCCGCGATCCAGGGCATACGCATGACGCACAATCTGCGTCGCGGCAGCATCCCCGTGGTGCTTGATGACGAGACGCTTGAAAAGATGATCGGCCATGTCGTCGAGAACGCCATCAACTACAACCGCTTTGGCGGCAAGGTCGGCATTGCCGCGACGATCGAAGCGAGTGGGGACAGCGATGTTCGTCAGGTACTGGTGACCGTGACGGATAACGGTCCCGGATTCACCGCAGAGAAATTGCAGACTCTGCAGAACGCGCTCGATACGAACCAGCACATCAACAACGGTGGCTTCGCACTCTGCAGCGCCTTCCTCCATCTGATCGGCGGGCATCTTTCCATCTGCAGCGCGCCCAATCTTGGCACGACGGTGACGCTCACCTTCCCGCAGCGCTACGACGGTCGCTGGCACCCCTGACAATAAAAAGGGCCCCGTCGCCGAAGCAACGGGGCCCTCCTACAAGCTTATCGCTGTGTGGAAGCGCCGTTAGGCAACTTCCGCCTTGGGCGACTGATCGGTAATCGCCGGCTTCCGCTCCTGGGCAGCCTGCAGCTCCTTGTCGCGAGAAGCCGCAACCTGCTTCAAGCGGGCCATGACCGAACCGGTACCGGCCGGGATCAAGCGACCGACGATCACGTTCTCCTTGAGGCCGATCAGATTGTCGACGCGACCGGAAACCGCGGCCTCCGTGAGGACGCGCGTGGTCTCCTGGAACGAGGCGGCCGAGATGAACGAGCGGGTCTGCAGGCTGGCCTTGGTGATGCCGAGCAGCACCGGCTTCGCGGTGGCCAGGCGACCGCCTTCCTTCAGGACCTTCTCGTTCTCGGTATCCAGTTCCGTGCGATCGATCTGCTCGCCCGCGAGGAAGGTGGTGTCACCAGGCTCGCCGACTTCGACCTTCTGCAGCATCTGGCGAACGATCACCTCGATATGCTTATCGTTGATCTTCACGCCCTGCAGTCTATAGACCTCCTGGATCTCGTTGATGAGATAGGACGCCAGGGCTTCGATGCCGAGCACGTTGAGGATGTCATGCGGCACGGGGCTGCCATCCATGAGAAGGTCGCCCTTCTGCACGTAATCGCCTTCCTGCACCGAGATATGCTTGCCCTTCGGGATCAGGTACTCGACCGGTTCGACGCTGGCATCGTCCGACACGACGACAATGCGGCGCTTGGCCTTGTAATCCTTGCCGAACTCGACGCGACCGGCGCTTTCGCTGATGATCGCGTAATCCTTGGGCTTGCGGGCTTCGAACAGTTCCGCGACGCGCGGCAGACCGCCGGTGATGTCACGGGTCTTCGAGCTCTCACGCGGGATACGGGCCAGCACGTCGCCGGCGCGGACATGCGCACCGTTATCAACCGACAGAATGGCGTCGACCGACATGAAGTAACGTGCCTCGATACCGTTCGGCAGCGTGATGACATTGCCCTTATCGTCGCGCAGTGTCACGCGCGGACGCAGATCCGCACCGCGCGGCTGCTGCTTCCAATCGACCACGACGCGGCTCGAGATACCCGTGGTCTCGTCGACCACTTCGCGCATCGACAGGCCTTCGACCAGGTCGATGTAGTTCACGATGCCTTCTTTTTCCGTGATGATCGGCAGCGTGTAGGGATCCCATTCGGCGAGCTTCTGACCCTTGGTGACCTTCTGGCCATGATCCTGGATCAGCTTGGCGCCATAGGGCACGCGGTGACGGGCGCGCTCACGGCCCTGGTCATCGACCAGGACGATTTCGCAGTTGCGACCCATGACGACGGGGATGCCGTCGCTGTTCATGACGATGTTGCGGTTCTTCACCTGCACTTCGCCATTATAGGTCGCTTCAATCGCCGACTGTTCGGCGCCGCGCTGCGCCGCACCACCGATGTGGAAGGTACGCATGGTAAGCTGTGTACCCGGCTCACCGATCGACTGTGCCGCGATGACGCCGATCGCTTCACCGATATTGACCGGCGTACCACGCGCGAGGTCGCGGCCGTAGCAGGCAGCGCACACGCTGGTCTTGGTATCGCAGGTCAGAACCGAACGGATCTTCACGGTGTCGACACCGGCACGCTCGATCTCGTCCGCCATCGGCTCGTCGATGAGGATGCCGCGGGCGGCGATGACGCGACCCGACAGCGGATCCTTCACATCGGCCGCGACGGTGCGGCCGAGGATGCGCTCGCTGAGGGCTGCAATGGTTTCGCCACCTTCGACGACCGCCTTCACGGTAAGACCGTTTTCGGTGCCGCAATCCAGTTCGGTGATGATCGCGTCCTGGGCGACGTCGACCAGACGGCGCGTCAGGTAACCGGAGTTCGCGGTCTTCAAGGCGGTGTCGGCCAGACCCTTGCGGGCGCCGTGGGTCGAGTTGAAGTACTCGAGCACCGAGAGGCCTTCCTTGAAGTTCGCGATGATCGGCGTTTCGATGATTTCACCGGACGGCTTGGCCATCAGGCCGCGCATGCCGGCGAGCTGCTTGATCTGTGCCGCGGAACCACGGGCGCCGGAATGCGCCATCATGAACACCGAGTTGATGCCCTTGCCGGTCGATTCCTTGGACATGACTTTCATCATCTCTTCGGCGACCCGCTCGGTGCAGTTCGACCAGACGTCGACGACCTTGTTGTACTTCTCACC
>NZ_CAMDRA010000255.1 GCF_945906275.1 Dongia mobilis | reverse complement strand
CGACCTGGTCGCCGCCTTTCAGCTTCAGCATGGCGCGGGCTTCTGCCGGGGTGGCGATTTCGAGCGACAAGCCCTCGAGGATGCCGCGGATCTTCCGGACCTGGTCGGCATTGCTCTTGGCGAGTTGGCCCGGCCCCAGATAGATGCTGTCTTCAAGTCCCACCCGCACATTGGCGCCCATGGTGGCGCCCATGGTGGCAAGGTTCATCTGGTGGCGGCCAGCCGCCAGGATCGACCATTGGTAATCTGGCCCGAACAGGCGGTCCGCCGTGCGGCGCATATGGGCAAGATCCTCAGGATGCGGGCCGATGCCACCCAGCACGCCGAAGATGGTCTGCACGAAGAGCGGCGGCTCGAGCAGCTTGCGGTCGAGGAAATGCGCCAGCGTATAGAGATGACCGATATCATAGCATTCGCATTCGAAGCGCGTGCCGCAGCCATGGCCGAGTTCCCGGATCACGCGCTCGATCTGCGCGAAGGTATTGCTGACAATGCTGTCGCGGGTCTTTTCGATATAGGTCTTTTCCCAATCGTATTTCCACTCGGTGATCTTGTCGCCGGCGTGGAAGATACCGAAATTCATCGACCCCATGTTCAGCGAGCAGAGCTCGGGCTTGGCGCGCAAGGGGGCCGCCAGCCGATCGTCCATCGACATGCCGAGCGAGCCACCGGTAGTGATGTTGATGACCGCGTCGCAGGATTGCTTGATGCGCGGGAGGAACTGCATGAACACGTCCGGGTTTGGCGTCGGCCGTCCGTCCTTGGGATCGCGCGCATGGAGATGAATGACCGAGGCGCCGGCCTCGGCGGCGGCGATCGAATCCTTGGCGATCTCGTCGGGCGTGATGGGAAGATAGGGCGACATGGTCGGCGTATGCACCGAGCCGGTGACGGCGCAGGTGATGATCACCTTGCGACCCTTGCCTGCACCCGGCTTCGCTGGACCCTGTTTGCCGGCTTCCTGATTGGCAGTCATCTCCCATTCCCCTTCTTTTTTTCAGCTTGTCGATTCCGGTAGCAACCGCAGGATGATGTCCGCGGCCTCGGATATGTCTTCCTGCAAGGCGACGCGCGCGCCGGTGCCATCGCCCTTGCGCAACGCGGCGATCATCGCCTCGTGATGATCCATGCCAAGCCCCAACGTCGCCTCGCCGCGCATCGTGTTGAGGCAAGGCCCCACCTGCATCCAAAGGCTTTCGATGATCGGCATCAGCAGCGGCGAACGTGCCGCCTTGTAGATGGCGAAATGGAAATCGAGATTGAGGTCGAGATAGCCCTCCGCGCTGCCGGCTCCCGCAGCGCGGTTCATCTCTGCCTGGATCTCGGCAAGTCGCGCCAATTCCGGCCTGGTGATGGTAAGTGCCGCCCATTCGGCAGCCTTGCCCTCGATCTCGCAGCGCACGCGGCGCAAATCCATGAGCCTGCCGGCCGTCATCTGCGGCACCTCGACCCCACGATTGGGGTTGTTCTGCAGGGCCTGCTCCGCCACCAGGCGGCGGAGCGCCTCGCGCACCGGCATGGCACTGGTGCCGAACAGCTTTCCCAGCTTCGAGACCACCAGCCGTTCGCCCGGAATATAGTGCGCCGACATGATGGCTCGCTTCAGGCGCGCATAGATATCCTCATGGGTGGTGCCATGGGGGACGTCACCCAATGCCGCCATCTTCGTGCTGGCGACGCGCGGCTTGGACCGCAAGGTGGCGGCGCGTCGTTTCGCTTTGGTCGGGCCAGTTGCCATGATGGTCAGTCTGTCTCCTCAATGCCGCGTCGGCAGGATCGAGCGATAGTCGTTGAGGAAATCGTCGAATAGATCTGTGAAGGCGCCGATATCGGCCCGGGTGAAGGGCAATGACAAAGCGATCATCCCGCGTGGAGTCACATATTGGCCGCGCAGCAGCATTTCCAATTGCCACAGATGGAGGAAGCGATGGTCCGCCGCCTCGACATCATGGGGCGAGGTAACCTCGCCGTGGACAAAATGGAGATTCATCAGCGATCCAACCCCGGTGACGGTGCCGGCGACGTTCCGCCGCGCCAATTGCTCGTTCATGGTTGCACGCAGATCGTCACCCAGGGCGTTCATGTTCCCCAGCGCCGATTCGGTCAAGACCTGGGTGAAACCGGTGAAGCCCGCCGTCATGCTGAAGATGTTGTTGTTGAAGGTGCCACCATGGCCGAAGGCGTTGGGGGCGGCGGGGTCGAACCGGTCGAGGATGTCGGCGCGGCCACCGAAGGCGCCGAAGCTGCAGCCGCCGCCGATATATTTGCCCAGCGACACCATGTCCGGCTTGATCCAGGCCTTGCCATGATAGCCGCGATAAGAGAGGCGCGAGGTCATCACCTCGTCGAAAATTAGGATAATGCCGGCCTTCTGGGTCTCGGCGCGCAGCATGGCGAGGAAATCGGCCTTGGCCTCGATGCAGCCACCACCGCCCATCATCGGCTCCAGGATCACAGCGGCCAATTCCCCGGCATGCTGCTGGATGAGCGCCTTCGTTCCGGCAATGTCGTTGTATTGCGCGAAGATGAAGGGATAGGGCGCATTCAGCGGCGAGCCGCCATGGGCGAAGGTCAGGATGCCGCCGTGATAACCGCCGTCGAACACCAGGATGGCGGGTCGCCCGGTGACCGCCCGCGCCGTTGAGAGGGCCATCAGGTTGGCCTCGGTTCCGGAATTGCAGAAGCGCACGCGTTCGATCGCCGGATAGCGCGCGACGATGGCCTCGCCGAGGCGCGCTTCATAGGGGTTGGGGCCACCCAGCACCCAGCCGGAATCGGCCACACTCTTGATCGCATTGGCAATGAGCTCATTGCGGTGACCGTAGAGGCCAGCGGTGTATTCGCTGACGAAATCGACATAGGTGTGGCCGTCGAGATCGTTCAGCCGATTGGAGTCACCGCCGGTGATGGTGAGCGGAAAGGGCTCGTAATAGAGCACGGCGCGGGTGTTGCCGCCGGGCAGGGCCTTCTTGGCCGCTTCATGGCGCGCAAGGCTTTCGGGATTGGCCTTGGTGAAGCGCTGGCGCGTGTCGGCGATGGCCGCGTCGAGCTCGATATTGGTGCCGGGAGCTGGGAATTGCATGTCTCACCTATTTGATCAAACTTACCGAAAACTAATCGGCTATGCCGTTGCTGTAAAGAGTTGGTATTGATTGTGACGCCATATTGATGGCATTGACAGCTGGATTTCAGCACCGTAACATTTGATCAAATCACCAAGCAAAAAACACCAAACAGGAGAAGGATCCGAGCAATGACGTCGAAAGTAATTTGGGCCGTGTAAGCGCCGGAGCAATAATCCCTCACTGAAGCGGCCGGATAATCTGGTTGCGCCGGAGTAAAAGTCCGGCAGCAGATAGCCTTTTGCCTGATTGGCGGAAGGCGGAGGGATGAAGGGCGTGGAGTTATATGGACGGGTTCGCCA
>NZ_CAMDRA010000254.1 GCF_945906275.1 Dongia mobilis | reverse complement strand
GACGCGCTTCAATGCGAGCGAGATTCTCACCAGCCTGATGCTGACCTATGTCGCCAAGCTGGTGCTGCTCTATCTGGTGGTCGGCCCGTGGAAGGATCCGGAGGGTTACGGATTCCCGCAATCGCGCCTCCTCACCTCGGCCGCGAGTTCACCGCATCTGATCCCGGGTACCCGCATTCATGTCGGCGTCGTGGCGGCACTGATCGTCGTCGCCCTTGGCTGGTTCCTGCTGTCGAAATCTCTGCTCGGCTTCAAGCTGAAGGTGGCGGGGCAGGCGCCGCGCGCCGCCGCCTATGCCGGCTTCTCGACCAAGTCGCTGACCTGGCTTTCGCTGCTGGTGGGCGGCGGCCTTGCCGGCCTTGCCGGCATGTTCGAGATCGCGGGTCCCATCGGCCAACTCACCCCCGCCTTGCCGACCGGCTATGGCTTCACGGCCATCATCGTGGCCTTCCTCGGTCGTCTGCATCCGGTGGGCGTGTTCTTTGGTGGCCTGGTGCTGGCGCTGACCTATCTCGGCGGTGAGAAGGCGCAGATCGCCCTTGGCCTGCCGGCTGCGGTCACCATGATCAACCAGGGTATCCTGCTCTTCTACCTGCTCGCCTGCGACCTTCTCATCCGCTACCGGGTGACGTTGGTGATGCCGGCGCGAAAGGCTGCCTGATGGACAGCCTGGTCTTTACCTCGATCGTGCTATCGGTCATCTCGGCCTCGACGCCGCTGCTGCTGGCGGCGACCGGCGAGCTGGTGACGGAAAAATCCGGCGTACTCAATCTCGGTGTCGAAGGCATGATGCTGGTGGCTGCGGTGGTGGGCTTTGCGGTCACGCTGACGACCGGGAACGGCTTCATCGGTATCCTGGCGGCGGCACTTGGCGGCGCGCTGATGGCGCTCATCTTCAGTGTGTTGACGCTCACCCTGCTTGCCAACCAGGTGGCGACGGGCTTGGCCCTCACTATCTTCGGTATCGGCCTTGCCGCCATGATGGGGGCCAGCTATGTCGGCCAGCCGGTGCCGCGACTGCCGTCCCTGGACATTCCCTATCTCACGGACATTCCGGTCATCGGTCGCATCCTGTTCGGCCAGGACGGCCTCGTCTATTTCTCGTTCTTCGCCTTGGGCGGCACGATCTGGTTCCTGTTCCACAGCCATGCCGGCCTGGTGCTGCGCGCGGTGGGCGATTCCCATGACGCCGCCCACGCGATCGGCTATCCCGTCATAGCCATTCGCTATGGTGCCACCTTGTTCGGCGGCGCCATGAGCGGCCTCGGCGGTGCCTATCTCTCCTTGAGCTATACGCAGATGTGGGCCGAGGACATGACCGCCGGTCGGGGCTGGATCGCCCTGGCGCTGGTGGTGTTTGCGACCTGGCGGCCGCTGCGTCTCCTGCTCGGCGCCTATCTCTTCGGCGGCATCACCATCCTGCAGTTCCATGTGCAGACCCTGGGTTTCGGCATTCCGGCGCAGATGGTCTCGATGCTGCCCTACCTTGCCACCATCATCGTCCTGGTCGTGATCTCGACCGACCGTTCCAAGATCCGTCTCAACGCCCCGGCCTGTCTCGGCCGCCCGTTCCACGTCACGGGGTAGCGGATTTCGGTGGTGTTCCAGGCCAGTTTCGATCCACAATTTGCCCAATCAAAAACGCAGGAGGCTTCCAACATGTCGATCAAGCGCAGAACCTTCATCCAGGCCGCCGGTGCCGGCCTCGCTGCCAGCTCGCTGCCGCTGCTGGGCGGCAAGGCACGCGCCGCCGATTTCAAGGCCGGCTATATCTATGTCGGTCCGATCGGCGATTTCGGCTGGTCCTACCAGCATGACCAGGGTCGCCTTGCCGCCGACAAGGCGCTGGGAACCAGCTCGACCTATGTCGAGAAAGTGCCGGAAGGGGCCGATGCCGAACGCGTCATCCGGGAACTCGCCGATACCGGCCACGGCATCATCTTCACCACCTCCTTCGGTTTCATGGATGCGACGCTGAAGGTGGCGCGTGACTATCCGGATGTGAAGTTCGAGCACGCCACCGGCTACAAGCGCGCCGACAATGTCGCCACCTACAACATCCGTTTCTATGAGGGCCGCTACATCCAGGGCATCATCGCCGGCAAGATGTCGAAGGCTGGTGTCGTCGGCTATATCGGCTCGATCCCGATCCCCGAGGTCATCATGGGCATGAACGCCTTCATCCTCGGCATGCGCACAATCAATCCCAATGCCAAGCTCAAGCAGGTCTTCATCAACTCCTGGTACGATCCCGGCAAGGAAGCCGATGCGGCGAAGGCCCTGCTCGACCAGGGCGCCGATATCATGGCGCAGCACACGGATTCGCCGGCACCTTTGCAGGTCGCGGCGGAACGTGGCCTCAAGGGCTTCGGCCAGGCTTCCGACATGATCAAGTTCGCCCCCAATGCCCAGCTCACCTCGTCGATCGACCATTGGGACGGCTATTACACCGAGCGCATCAAAGCGGCGATGGACGGCACTTGGAAGAGCGAGGATGTGTGGAAGGGCCTCGACACCGGCATGCTCAAGATGGCCGACTACGCCAACATGCCGGATGATGTGAAGAAGATGGCGATGGACACGGAAGAGGCCATCAGGACCGGCAAGCTCACCATCTTCAAGGGGCCGATCAATGCCCAGGACGGCAGCGTCAAGGTGGCCGACGGCACGACCCTGGGTGACGGTGACATTGCCGGCATGAACTGGCTCGCCGAGGGTGTTGAAGGCGATTTGCCGAAGTAAGTTGTTCAAAATGGATCGGCCCCGCTTTCCACAAGGAAGGCGGGGCCATTTCTATATCGTTACCTTCAGCGTCCGTTCCCAGATGGGCTTTGGCCCCAGGATTTCGACCAGGAAGTCGATGAAGGCGCGTACGCGGGCCGGCACATGGGCGCCGTGCGGATAGAGCGCGTGGATCGCATCTGCCGTCGGTGGATGATCGCGCAGCACCACTTTGAGCCGCCCTTCATTCAGATGATCGACGATCTCCCAGATTGATTTCAGCGCCAGGCCATGGCCGGCCAGACACCAATCCAGCAGCACCTCGCTATTGTCGCTGTCCATATTGCCGGCGACCCGCAGGGTCTGCGGTCCATCCGGCCCGATGAGCGTCCAACGATATTGCTTGGAACCTGGAAAGCGCAGCAGCAGGCAGTTGTGCTCCAGCAGATCTTCCGGTGCCTTGGGAATCCCGCGCGCCTCGAGATAGGCGGGTGCCGCCACGATGACTCGCCGGTCGGTGGCGAGGTTGCGCACGATGGCCGAGGAATCCTCCAGCGTGCCAATGCGGATCGCGATGTCGATGCGCTCCTGGATGAGGTCCGAGAAGCGGTCGGTCAATTGCAGCCGCACCTGCATCTGCGGATAGCGGGAGAGGAAGGCGCCGATATGCGGCGCCACATATTGGCGACCGAAGGCCACCGGCAGCGACACCTTGACCGGTCCCCGGGGTTCGTCGGTGCGCTGCGACAGCAGATTCT
>NZ_CAMDRA010000253.1 GCF_945906275.1 Dongia mobilis | reverse complement strand
GGCATCTACTTCGTGCTGGTCAAGAGCGAGCGGGACCAGATCGACACCGCCACATTCTGCCCCAAGGACGGCCCCCTTTCCGTGACGACGGTGCTGATCGACCGCACAGACGGCATCAACGCCGTCCAGGGCGCGGACCTCCGCGACCTGCTGCTCGACACCGCGGCCGCGATCCCGCCGCACGGCCAGCTTAGGATCTATGAAGTGACCGCCAGCGAGGGCCTTGCCGCGCCGATCGTCTCCGTCTGCAACCCGGGCTCGGCCAAGGACGGCAGCTTCTTCGACGAGAACCTGAAGCGCAAGCAGCAGAAATACGAGGAACGGTTCAAAGGTCCGATCGACGACCTCATCCGGGGAATGAAGACGGACGCAAAAGCCGATTCCTCGCCGATCATGGAAGCCATCCAAGAAATCTCGGTACAGGATTTTGCCAACGAGAATGCCGTGCGCAAGCTGCTGGTCGTCTCCGACCTCATGCAGCACACGGCCAGCTTCAGCCTCTACAAGGACGTCCCGGATGTCGAGGCCTTCCGCGCCAGCGCCTATGGTCGCAAGGTCGAGCCGGACCTCCTCGGCGTCGAGATCGAGCTCCACATTCTGGTTTCCTCCTCCGGCAAGCAGAACGACGAAGTCGGCATGTTCTGGTTCTCCTGGCTCACTGAAATCGGCGCCAATCTCCTCGGATCAAGGACACTGCACGGATAACAATGGAAGACAGTTACCACCGGGCGAAGGAGCGGGCGCGCAGCCGCCCCGCCGGCTACAAATTCCTCGCCCAGGTGCCCCTTGCCGCCTTCGCCATCGGCGGCATGATCACGATCGCCCTCATCAAGGTTTTTTTTGCCTACGACCCGACACTTGCCGCCATCCTCGCCGCCACCTTCGCGGTCGGCAGCATCATCGTCTATTGCATTCTCGTCCACTGGCATCCGTCGCTGCGCCTGCGCGAAGACCAGCTTGGCGACAATTGCTACTACCTCGGCTTCCTCTACACCCTCGCCAGCCTTTCCATGGCGCTCTACCAGTTTACCATGGCGACGACGGCCGATTCCGTTTCGTCCGGCGTCACCGACATCATCGCCAATTTCGGCATCGCACTTTCCTCGACCATCGTCGGCATCTTGCTCAGGGTCATCATCAACCAGACCCGCAAGGACGCACTCGAAACCGAAGCTGATGCCCGCATGATGCTGACCGAATCTGTGGTCCACCTGCGCGTCCAGCTCGACGATTCCGTCATCGCCCTCAGGAGTTTCTGCGCCCAGACCCAGCAGACGGCATCGGACGCCATCCGCGACAGTGCCCTCAAGGCCAATGGCGCGCTCGAGGAATCGGTGGCCCGCATCGCCACGACCTCCAATTCCGTCCTCGACCGGATCGAGGAAGCCTTTGGTGCCTTTAACGAGAACACGCAGAAGCTCAACAAGGTGGCGGCCGGCACGGTGAGCGCCCTCGAAAAATTGGTCAAACGGCTTGAGAACATGGAAGCACCGAGCGACCTCATCACGAAGCGCCTTGAAGCCATCATGGCGACGGCCGGCAAGGCCGGCGACATGCTGCGCGAGCGGCTGGAATCCGACGAGAAGGCAATCCTCGCGGCAGCAAGGCGCATCGCCGAGACCGAGGAAACCCTCCATGCAAGTGTCCGAGCGATCGGCGGCACCGGCAGCGGCCTCGACACGATTGCCGAGGCCACCGCGGCCGCCGGCAAGGCGGCGGAGGAAGCGGCACGGAAACTTTCCGATCTCACGGCGGTCATGGCGCGGAACATGGACGAGCAGGAACGCATGGTGGGCGAGATCGGTAAGGGTTCGCAGCACCTCACTGTCACCTTGGTCGAGGAACAGAGGCGCCTGGCGCGGGAAGCGCGCGAAAGCATGGACGGCCTCATCGAAAGCCTGAAGGCGCACAATACCGGCATGGCGACGGAACTCGATCGCACGCGCCGCATGGCGGCCGATACCGGGACGGCCATGGCCGAGATGGCCGACCTGCTGACCGACGGCGTCAAGTCGCTGCGCGTCCAGCGTCCCTATAGCGAGGCCGCGAAATGACCGGCGCGCAGGAAGAAGATCGCCAGTACCGGCGCGGCGTCGTCCTCGGTCTCACCATGGCCGAGATCATGCTGCTGCTCATCTTCCTGCTCCTGCTGATCCTCGCTGCAAAACTCGTCGACGACCGCCGCGAGATCGCCCGCCTTGTCCACGAGAATGAGAAAAAGGAAACTGCGCTCGCGCCATTCCGCGGCATGGATCCAGAGAATTTCAAAATCTTCGAAGAATACCAACTGGTGAAGAAAGAGAAACAAAAACTCGAACAGGAGGTCGCGCAGAACCGTCCGGTCCTGTCGGTGTTCGAAGAAATCAAGGCCAAGTATCCGGACGTCACACCGCAGGGTATCCAGAAACTCGCCGAACTCGGGCGCCAGACCGAGGACCTGCTGGCGGATTTTCCGACCGCGGCCGGGCAAGAGGAATCCATGGAGCTACTCGCCGAAGCGGCCAGGATCGGCCGAGAAGCGATGCAAGATCCGGCAGGTGAGACGACCCTGAACGCCTGCATTGCCGAGCGCGATACCTGCATGGCCGCCAATGAAAATCTCTCCAATCTGGTCGCCAAGAATGGCGGCACATTGCCGTCTTGCTGGCGCGACGAACTCACCCAAGATATTCAGTACATTTTCACGGCCTACCTGCGCCCGGACGGCATCCTGCTCGAGGATACGAAGATCGAAGGGCGCGACCGCACGACACTGCCGCTTGGCTCGCTTTCATCTGGCACGGTCTATTCCCGCCAGGAATTCGTGAATGCGGGCCAGGCTATCTATGACTGGAGCGATCGTCAGGATCCGGCTTGCCGCTTCTATGTTCGCGCCATCGACAAGACCGGATCGGACAAGGATCTCTACGTGGCACTCAAGGAAAAGGGCGTCGAACAGATTTTCTTCGTCCTCAAGACCGGTGGCCAATGAACGAGCCGGCGTTGAGCTATCCCCAGGCATCAGAAGCGAGATTGCGACAGTCCCTTGAGGGACTGAAGCGCGCCATACAACATCACCGGCGACGGACAGAGCTCGCTCGCCAGGCAGGCGGAATTGCCGATAGCCTCTTCTGGATTGTGGCGCGCTTCAGGACAATTCTGGGAAGGCATCGGGATCATCCCTGATGGCAAGGGAAGCTCCAATCAGCCATGGGCGCAGCCACCTAAATTCAACAGCCAGATGGGCCAAAGCCCCCGCTAGATTGCGGCCTCACGTGCGTCAAGCACTTTGATGACGGATAGCCGTGCCGGGCGCGGCCTGCCACGCCTTTCCACGTCACGGTATGCCGGTTGCTCACCCGGGCAAGGCAACCTTCCGCATTCCGCAGCAGTTGACACGGAATTCATCTCCATGGACAGAATGCCTGCGCGAACAAACGGGGTGGTGGGATGACGCTTCGAGACAAGCTTTTTTCGTTCAAGGGACGTTTTTCCAGATCGGAATTCTGGGCGGTCT
>NZ_CAMDRA010000252.1 GCF_945906275.1 Dongia mobilis | reverse complement strand
AGGATGGCGGGTTGTGGTTCGGCTGGAGCGGCGAAATCTCCACGGACACGCATAATCCTGTGCGCAAGATGGAGGCGGGCGGTATCACCTATGCGACGATCGACCTGTCGCAGGAGGATTACGACCAATTCTATGTCGGCTATGCCAATTCGACGCTCTGGCCCCTGTTTCACTTTCGCCTCGGCCTGATCGATTTCAAGCGCGAGGATCTGGAGGGGTATTTCTCCGTCAATCGGACGTTCGCCGCCGCGCTGGCGCTGGAACTGCGGCCGGACGATGTCGTGTGGATCCATGACTATCACCTGATCCCTTTGGGCGCTGAGTTGCGGCGACTGGGCGTGCGCAACCGGCTCGGCTTTTTCCTCCACATTCCCTTCGTGCCGGCGAGCCTCTTTGCCGCCCTGCCGCAAGGTGAGACGCTGCTGCGTGCTTTCCTCGCCTATGACGTGGTGGGCATGCAGACCGAGGAGCATCGCCGCGATTTTCTCGATGCGGTGAAACAGGTGCTGGGCATGGAGCCGGACGCCGACGGGCTGCTGGTGACGGCTGACGGCACATCGCGCGCCATCGCCAACCCGATCGGCATCGATGCGCGCGCCTTTGCCGCCATGGCGTCCAAGGCGGAGCGTTCAACAGAAACAAGGCGGCTGCTCTCAAGCCTGGTCGGGCGATCGCTGGTGATCGGCGTCGACCGCCTGGATTATTCGAAGGGCCTGCCGAATCGTTTCAGCGCCTTCGGCAAGCTGCTGCAGAATTACCCCGAACACCGCCAGAAGGTCAGCTATCTGCAGGTGGCGGCGAAGAGCCGGGAGGATGTTTCGGAATATCAGGCGTTGCGCCGCGAACTCGACCGCAAGGCGGGCAACATCAATGGCCGCTTTGCCGAGTTCGATTGGGTACCCATGCGCTATATGACCAGAGCAATGACTCGTCCCATGCTGGCCGGCTTCTATCGAGCCGCACGGGTGGGACTGGTGACGCCGCTACGCGATGGGATGAATCTGGTGGCCAAGGAATTCATCGCTGCGCAGGACCATAACGATCCGGGGGTTCTCATTCTGTCGCGCTTTGCCGGCGCTGCGGAGGATCTGGCGGAAGCCTTGATCGTCAATCCCTATGATCCGGACGAAATCACCGAAGCGGTGCACCAGGCGCTGATCATGCCGCAGCAGGAGCGGCAGGATCGCATGGCCCATCTGCGCGCCCGTGTCTTCACCACGACGGCTGAAGCTTATTGTCGCAATTTCCTTGCAGCCCTCGCCGCCTAGGCCTCGACGCCGACGCCGACGCCGATCGGATAGGACACGCCCGTGCCACCGAGACCGCAATAGCCGCCGGGATTCTTGGCCAGGTATTGCTGGTGGTAGTCTTCCGCGAAATAGAAGGGCGGTGCGGCTGCGATCTCGGTGGTGATCGGATCCCGCACACCCGCCTTGGCCAGTGCCGCCTGATAGGCATCGCGGCTGGCCAGCGCCAGATCGTGCTGCGCTGTTGAATGGGTATAGATGGCGCTGCGATATTGCGTGCCGACATCGTTGCCCTGGCGCATGCCCTGGGTGGGGTTGTGGCTTTCCCAGAAGGTCTTCAGCAGGGTTTCGTACGAGACCTTGGCGGGATCATAGACCACGCGGACGGCCTCGGTATGGCCGGTGCGGCCGCTGCAGAGCTCTTCATAGGTGGCGTTGGGCGTAAAGCCGCCCTGATAGCCGACGGCGGTCGCATGGACGCCCGGCACCTGCCAGAATTTGCGCTCCGCCCCCCAGAAGCAGCCCATGCCGAAATCGGCGACTTCCAGCCCGGCCGGATATGGCGGGGTCATCTTGTTGCCGGCAATGAGATGCGGATTGGGCAAGGACATCGCGGTGGCGCGGCCGGGCAAGGCAGTCTCCGCGCTGGGCATCTCGACGGGCTTGCGGGCGAAACTGAACATTGGGGGGTAACCTCCTCAAAGCGGGAAGGGCGAGGGCGTTATATGGGATGCGGATCGCGTTCTGCCAAGGCGGGACATTAGCATGGATCGGCACGGTCAGTGAAAATCGCGGCTGCGGGCAACGAGGGCGGGCCGATCGGCGCGTTGGCGGGCATCGCCGCCATTGGGCCGGGTCACTTCATCGGCCCTGGCCACCGGAACGGCGAGCGTTGGGTTGCCGTGCGGACCGTCGCCTTCCTTCAGATCATGCAACAGGTCGGTCATGTCGATGAGGCGCTGTGCCACCACATGGATGACCTGCTCGGGCGCCTTGCCTTCGATCTGGATGCGCCCGACGCAGCCGACCAGCCCGGCGCCCATGACGATCGGCCGGTACTGTGCGAACAATTGCGGCCAGACCACCAGGTTGGCGATGCCGGTTTCATCTTCCAGGGTCATGAAGATGACACCGCTGGCCGTGCCTGGTTGCTGGCGGACGAGGACGAGCCCAGCCACGAAGATGCGCTCCCCATTCTTCAGGTGACCCAGATAGTTGCAAGGCACGGTTCCGCGCCGCCGCAGGGTCTCGCGCAGGAAGGAAAGCGGATGCTTCTTCAAGGAGAAATGCTGGGTCCGGTAATCCTCGATGACATGCTGCGAGAGCGGCATTTCCGGCAGGGGTGCCGGTTGCGGAAGCGGTGGCTCAAGGCCGGCCAGCAGCGGCAGCGGCGCCTCGTCCAGCGCCTTCACCGCCCACAGCGCCTGGCGCCGCTCCAATCCGAGGGAGCGGAAGCAATCGGCCTCGGCCAGCTTGACCAGGGAAGCCGGCGTAAGGCCGGTTCGCCGCCACAGATCATCGACGCTGCGATAACCATCGCCGCGCGCGGCGATCAGACGCTCGATCTCGGTTTTCTTCAGGCCGTCGACCTGCCGCAGCCCCAGGCGGAGGGAGAGGTGCTTGTCATAGCGCGTCTGCTCGGCCGTCAACAGGCGGTCACGGCGGTTGCGTAGCGGCGCATGGGACCTGATACCTGCCATGCGTTCGATCGCATAATCCCAGTTGCTGTGATTGATATCGGCCGGCCTGATGACGACACCATGTTCGTCGGCGTCATGGATGATCTGCGCCGGCGCATAGAAGCCCATCGGCTGGCTGTTGAGCAGGGCCGCGGCGAAGATCGACGGGTAATGGCATTTCAGCCAGGCGGAGACCGAGACCAGCAGGGCAAAGCTCGCCGCATGGCTTTCCGGAAAGCCGTAATTGCCGAAGCCCTCGATCTGGCGAAAGCAGCGCTCCGCGAAATCCAGCTGGTAGTTGCGCGCCAGCATGCCGCCAATGAACTTGTCGCGGAACGAGTTGATCGTGCCGGTCTTCTTGAAGGTCGCCATGGCGCGACGCAACTCGTCAGCCTCGCCGGCGCTGAAGCCGGCGGCGACGATGGCGATCTTCATCACCTGTTCCTGGAACAGGGGCACACCCTTGGTCTTGTCGAGGATCGCCTTCAACTCCTCGCTGGGTGAGTCGCTGGGCTCCCTGCCGTCGCGCCGGCGCAGGTATGGGTGGACCATGTCGCCCTGGATCGGTCCCGGGCGCACGATGGCGACTTCG
>NZ_CAMDRA010000251.1 GCF_945906275.1 Dongia mobilis | reverse complement strand
GAACGGTGTGAGGACAACCGGCTGGCCAGCCTTCGCCATCGCCTGCAGCCCCTGCAGCATGGGGGTGTCGAGGCGCAAGGGCGAGTTGCTGTTGACGATCGAGAACACGCTGGGTTCTTTCGCCAGCTGCTCCTTGGAAATGCCGCGCGCGATGGCCATCATCTCGATCGCATCCTCGATGCGTTCGTTGCCCAGCGAATATGGATGCCAGATCTTGTCCGAGAGCGTGATCGCCGCGTAATGCGAATCCAGGTGACGCGTTGATGGCGGCAGATCGGCCGGCTCGACCGGATAACCGCCGAGGAACTGCACGACGTTGAGCGTTTGCGCGAGGCGCACGAGGTTGCAGTAATCCTCGAAATTGCCTGGGCGGCGTCCCTTGTCTAGATCGGACACATTGGGCGCCGAGGCGACCGAGCCGAAATTGATGTGGTTGGCGCCGAAGGTCAGATCATGCGCCGGGTTGCGGGCATGGAGCTTGAAGGTCTTGGGGACCGTCTTGATCCGTTCCATGACCAGCGCCGGATCGAAGCGGACGCGCTGCGTCCCCGGTATAACTTCGGCGCCGTTCTCCTTGAGGATGCGCAGGGCATTCTCTTCGAGGAATTCGATGCCGAGTTCCGAGAGGATGCGCAGCGAGGTCTGATGGATGGCTTCCAGCTGATCGGCGCTCACGACCCGGATCGGGTCATAATTGTTCTGGTTGTTGCGCCATGGAAGCTGCTTCAGCCCCTTCGCCTGCCTAGTGTTGCGGCGACCGCGCGCTTCCCGCGCTGCTTCCCGTGACATGATACGCCTCTCAAGAGTTAACTTCTGTCGCCAACCTAGCAAAGCTGGTCGCTATCCGATGCTTTGAAAGTCTCATAGCCACTATTCCAGAGCGTCATCGGCCAGGGTGTGCGTGGACAGCAAAACGGCGCCGCATCCCTGGGATACGGCGCCGTAGCTGGCCAGAAGTCCCGGAAAGGGCTCAGTTTGCGGCGGCGATCTCGGGGGCGCCAACGCCTTCCTTCAGGTTGATCTTCTTATTGGCCGTCTGGCCGGCCATGATTACGAGCGGTTCACTGCCCCACATCTTGGAGCCGAGGCGCGCGACGGCAATGTAGCGGCCTTCACGCAGCATGATGGTGGGTTCCGCCTTTTCACTGCTGGCGACCAGTTCATAGATGCCCGGCGCATTGGGGCGCTGGCGCAGGATCTGCCAGGTCAGGGCTTCCGCCGAGGTCTTCTGTTTTTTCGTCTTCAAGGCTGTGAGCTTCACATAGCCGGCATAGAGGTTGAGCGTATATTTCAGAGATTGCCCGGCCTCGATTGGAATGACCAGATCGGCCTTGGTGCCCTTGAAATGGGCGCGCACGACATAGCTGCCGCCCGGCAGGCTGAACTGGCCGGTGGCAGCCTTCTGCTCGGCGACCTTTTCGCCCGCATCGGTGCCACCTTTTTCATAGGTGAAGACTTCCCAGTGAACCGGCTCCTTGATCGGATTTTTGCCCTTGCTGAGTTTCATATTGATCGAGAGTTGTGCCGGCGGGCCGGCATCCGCCTTCTTCGACACGGTCTTGCCCGCTTTTGCGGGATCAGCCAGCACCAGCGAGCGCGTCGTCGCCGTCTTGCCAACCAGAATAGCCTGGCTCGCCTGAACATTCCCAAGCTTGGCTGTGACCAGATATTGGCCTGGATCGAGCTTTGCCATGAGGCGCGGGCCGTTGCCGGACATGGTCGGCTTGGCGTCTGGCTTGCCGGTTTCCTTGTTCACCTTGACGACCGACCAGGCGATCACATCGGTGACTTCAGGGCCGCCGGGGCGTTCGACGGCCAGCAATGTGACCCCCGCGGCGCGCGCGGTCGTGAGCGAAAGGCCGAAAGCAACGGCCAGGCTGGCGCAGAAGGCGGCCAGCGAGAGAATGAGTGAGCGCAATGCCCGCCCTCCACTAGTTGGAGCAATTTTAGGAGGAATAGTAGATACCCCATCGACTCCCAACCGGACAAGTCTCATCGCCTGCCCAGCCAGATGCCGCACTGCAATGTCACAAGCTCTTGCAAAGGGTCGCTTTTCCGGGATTCCGCGCATTCCGCGGGAGACGCTTTACCCGCCGAAGTGGTTGCCGGCGAACAGGCTTGCCAGGAGGGCGCCGCCAATCATGACAAAGACTGCAATGGCTAGTGTGCCAAATGCTTTAATTCCAGTGAGATCTTTCATTTTTCTATTCTTAACTAGCCGTTCAATTGCGAAGCGATCGTCGCGGCGCCCGCCAACAAGGTTCAGGGATCTGAGGAGGTCTTCAGCGTCGTCTCGCCAGGAACGCCTCCATATGAAAGGCCATCTGTGGCGGGGAGTAGGAATATTCTCTGCCGACAGGACAGGCGCGGCGGGCGAGGCAACCATGGTCACGGCATTCCGTGCCATCTGGCCCGTCGACATGGCGGGCACAGGCCAGATCGTCGAAGCCGGCTTCCTGAAAGGCACCCACCGGGCAGGCCGAGAGGCAGGGACGACCGTCACAGGTAACGCAGGGGTTGTCGGCGCTCGACTTGGCAGCGTCGGGGCCGGCGATGCTCGAAAGGTCGAGCCGCTCGCCGAAGATCAGCGCCGCACGATAGGCATGCCACAGTCCAAAAGTCGGATGGATGAAGATGCGCAGCGGCGAGACATGCACCGGTTCCGCCCGCGCTGCCCAACGCTGGAATGGATGATAGGGCGGTCCCGAAAAGGGATAAAGCGGCGTGGCGCCACAGTCAGTGGCAATCGCGTCGATCACGCGCCGGGTCCAGCGATCCATCCGATCCGGATGCGGATCCGCCAACGCCCCGGACCTGGCGAAGGCCGGCCACATGGCGCCGCCGACATTACCCACCAAAAGCAGAGTGCGCGCCGCGCTGCCGTCCTTCATGTCCGGTACGTCATCAAGGGACGCCACGGCAAAACCACCGCGCAGCGCCATGCCATGGATGGCAAGCGCGTCTGACAGTTGCGACAGGGCAAGCAGGGCGGGCATAGCGGATAATCTGGACCGATCAGTTTCTTGCCCCTAAACTGCAGGCAAATTTGGCAAAATGATGTCGAGGATGCGCCGCCGTGGAATCAGAATCCGTCAATTTCATCCGTATGGCCGATGGGACCTATGAGGAATACCAGTTCCTGGACCGGATCTATCAGAAGCTGAACCATGACTTGGCCGACAATGTGCTCGCCAACCTGAAGAAGCTTGCGGGCGACAAGATGGGCTACAAGATCGACCGCTATCAGCATTCGCTGCAATCTGCGACCCGCGCCATGCGCGACGGGGCCGATGAGGAAACCGTGGTCTGCGCCCTGCTCCACGATATCGGCGATCTGCTGGCGCCGGAGAACCATTCCGAACTCGCCGCTTCGATCCTGCGCCCCTATGTGTCGGAGGAGAATTACTGGCTCGTGAAGCATCACGGCGTGTTCCAGGGCTATTACTTCTTTCACCATATCGGCCTCGACCGCAATGAGCGCGAGCAGTTCCGCGGCCACCCGATGTTCGAACGCACGGCGCTGTTCTGCGAGAAATGGGACCAGAACAGCTTCG
>NZ_CAMDRA010000250.1 GCF_945906275.1 Dongia mobilis | reverse complement strand
ACGATCGATCGCCGGCAGTGCCTCGTCCAGTTTGTCGAGGGATTGCACGACCCGCTCGTTGAGATTCTGGTCAAGCCCGCCACGCTCCTTGGCAACGGTGACCAGCTGCTTGATCTGCCCCTGCAGACGCTGGTCGCGGGCCCGGATCTCGCCCAGCACAACGGCGTTGACCGAGGCCGGCGACGGCACTGCATGCTGGCGCTTGAGCTCCACCGCCGACATGGAATCGCTGGTCGAGGCAACCACCGTGATCGGCGCGGCACGGTCGATCTCGCCGATCGCCGGGATGTTGGCGACAAAGGCATAGCGACCATCGCCAATCCCGTTGGCAACCAGGTCCGGTCGCGGCTGATTGGCCTCCAGGCGAACGATCAGTTCGGCGCCCTGGTGAATCTCGATCGTGAGCCGCTCGGAAGGATCGGTCGTGTTCCATGCCCAGCCATAGACCCGGTCAGGCTCGATTGCGTCGATATATCCCTGAATATGGGGCGCACCGTTTGAGGGCACGGCGGTGGTTGCATCCAGCTTTGTGACGACATCAGCATTAGCCGACATGGGACACCATTCTTTCCGCTTTGGACTTGTTGCTCAGGGGACGTGCCGTGGCCGCGCTGATCGACCGCTTCACGCCCTTGGCCCCGTCCTGCGCCAGCAGGCTGCGATAAAGGGCCAGATGCTCGTCGGCGCAATCTTCCAGCGTCCGTCGCGGCTTGATACCGGCGACGAGATCGGCCCAGAGCTTCGGTTCGGTGAGGGCACGCTCCATCACATCCGCGAGGGCCGTGGCATCGCCCGGCCGGAAGGTCAGGCCGTCAATACCCTTGGTCACGGATTCGGCCATGCCACCCATGTCTCTGGCGATCACCGGCCGGCGTTGGGCAAACGCCTCGTCGATCACGAGCGGCGCGTTCTACCACCAGATCGATGGCGTCACCATCCAATCCGTGTTGCGCATGAGGTCGGCCATCTCTTCCGCCCGATAGGCGCCGTGCCAGCCGACATAGCCGTCGACCCGGGCCAAGGCGGCGTTGAGATCGGCCTTGAAGGCATCGCTCTGGAATGGCGCGCCACCATGGATGTCGACGCGGAAGGCGCCGGGATGGCGTTGATTGAGCAGCCGCGCCGCTTCCAGCAGCACGAGAACGCCCTTGTTCGGGCTGAGATTGCCGAAATAGGCGAAATTGCCCCGCAAACCGCCCTTCTTGAGCGGGCGATGCGGCACGACATTCGATTCTGGACGCGCATTGCGCAGTACCTCGATGCGGTCGGCGGCGATTCCCCAGGAGATGTAACGTCGGCGCAGGAAATTTCTGGGGCTGAGGAATCGGTCGACCACGGAAAAATGCGTCTTGAGGTGCCGCTCGCGCAGCACGAACTGTTCCGGTTCAAGCTGCGGGAAGCAGCGATGGCAGGCATCAGGCGACGCCTGATGACAGGGCCGTCGGTCGCCCGTGGTGACCATCTGTCCGTCATGCGCGCAGATCGAATAGTAATCGTGCAGCGACATCACGATCTTGGCCTTGGGCAGAACGCGCCGCACCAGGAACAGGATCTCGGCGCCCATCAGCAGGATGTGATGGAAATGCACGATATCCGGCTTGAGATTGCCGAGCAGGTCCGTGAGTTCCGGCACGATGCCGTGAAGATCGATCTGCGACAGGTAGAAATTGTCGAAATGCCCGGTCCACATCAGCATTTCGTTGCTGCTGGCGCCAATGCCCTGAAAAACCGTGCCAGGCCGCTGCCGGCGATGGTTCTGATCGACACAGCCGATGAACAGCCCGTCAACCTCGCCGCCCCCATTCAACTGGCGATGCAGATCGAGTGCGAAGATCTCCGTCCCGCCGGGATGCAGCGAAGGATGATTGTGACACAGATGCAGCACCTTCAATGGCTTCATCATTCCCTCTATTTGGCGCGCTGGAACACGCAGATGTCCTGGAAGTTCTCGGCAACGCGCCCGCTCCAATGCCCAAAGGCAATCGGGCGCTGCAGATGCAATCCCTGGGCGCGTGCCGTCCCCAGGAACCAATCGGCATCAAAGGCCACGGCGGCCATCGGATGATCACGATCGGCGATATAGTCGGGACCCGCGCCCTCGAGATGGAAGGCGGGGCGCGCCTTCTTTGCCGCCACCAGGGTCCGGTTGGCCTCGTCCATGACGAAGGCGGTGACGAACAGGCGGCCGTTCGGGCGCAGCATCCGCGCCGCCTCGCGCAGATAATAGGCCGTATAGCCGGGATCGAGATGCGTCACGACCGAGGTCATGAACAGAAAATCGACACTGTCTCCCTCGAACGGCAGCGCCGTTTCGCCATCGCTGAGACGCCCTTCCGGATTGTAGAGCTGGTTGCGGAAATCAAGATGCAGGAACTCGAAATTGGCATAGACCGATGCGATGTTCCGCTGGCACCAGTCGATGCCGTCGGGAACGACGTCGAAGCCGGTATAGCGCCCGGCCGGCGCTTCCAGGAACTGTGTGAGCGGCAGTGCCATGCGGCCGATCCCGCAGCCGATCTCGACCACGCGGTGCTGCGGCTTCAACCCGCCCAGTTCCACGAAATGGCGCAGAAACTCACAGCCGATGGCGACAAAATCGCCATCACCGACGAAATTGCGCTCCTGCGGCGGGACCGGCAGGAAATGGTTGCGGCGGATCGACTTCAGCAGGCTTGCAAAGACTGCCTCGTCGATCTCTTCGGCGGCCGGAGCCCGGTTTGCGACCGCGGCGCTCATGCCATCGCCCCGTCAGTCGCAATCGTATTGTGGTCCGGATAGCGCGCCATCAGCATGCGCATGGCCTCATCCCAGCGCTGTCCAGCCAGCCAACGGTTATAAAGACCAGCGACACTGCGCTGATAGCCGGCATGGCGATTGATCGACTTGCGCTCGAAATGGAACAGCACCGCCTCGGGACAATAATGAATGTCGCCACCGGCCGAGCGCAGTTTCAGGCACAGATCCGAATCCTCATAGTCACCGATGATGTAATCCTCGGTGAAGCCGCCCACATCCAGGAACGACTGCCGGCGCACCAGGAGGGCAGCACCCGTGACAGCCGGCACGGAACGGGATTTCAGCGCCGGCGGGAACTCCCGCGGGGCGCCCTTGAAATAATGGAGATTCAGCCAGTGGCCGCCGGCATCGCGGGCAAAGCGCATGCCGGCATGCTGCAGCGAATGATCGTCGAACAGCAATCGGGCGCCGCTGGCCACCACCTTCTTGCCGCGCAGCAGCGGCGCCGCGAGACGGCCAAGCCACCCGGCCTCCTCCGGCACGACATCCGAATTGAGCAGCACCAGGAACTTCCCGCGCGCGATGGCGGCACCGGCATTGTTGGCCGCGGCATAGCCGAAATTGCCCGACATGATCATGATCGTCATGGGAAGCGCATAAAGCTGATGCAGGCCGCTGAGAAAATGCACCAGGTCAGCGCGCTGCTCGGGAGAATCGAGCACGAAGATCAGCTCCGCACCCGCCATCTCTGGGTCGGTCGCAAAGCTGCCCAGCTGGAAGCGCAGATAGTCGAGATTGCGATAGAGTGGAATGATGATCGA
>NZ_CAMDRA010000249.1 GCF_945906275.1 Dongia mobilis | reverse complement strand
CTTGACGCCGTCATCGGACCAGGAGGCGTTGGCGGTGGGCACCTGGATGAGCGCCAGCGCGCAGGCCTTGATGACGAAAACGTTGACCGAGAGCTTGTAGGCGCCGGGGCCCTCCTTGGGCGCGCCGGCATTGATCTCCTCGCGCACCTTCAGCAGGCGGTCGATCTCGCAATCGACCGAGAGATAGAAATGCGGCACGAACTGCTTCGATTCCTGAAGGCGCCTGGCGATGGTCTTGCGCATCGAGGTGTGCGGCACGAGGTCGAAAGCCGGTTCGCCGAATTGCGGCGTGCCGGCGATGGCAGGTGCTGATGCCGGCGCCTTGGCGGCAGCAGCGGTTGGCGCTGGTTTCGCTGCACCCTTGGGCGCGCCGGATAGGTCGGCCATCACGATGCGGCCGTTGGGGCCGGAACCGGTGACGCTTGCAAGGTCGATGCCCTGCTGTTCGGCGATGCGCTTGGCCAGCGGTGTCGCGATGATGCGGCCGCCGGCTTTGGGGGCGGATGATGGCTGTTTCGCGGCGGGCGCAGTATCAGCCTTTGCCGGCGCGGCAGCGGGGGCTGCAGCAGCAGGTGCTGGCTTGGCGGCAGGTGCGGCACTCACGGCACCGGCATCCTCGCCCTCTTCCACCAGCACGGCGATGACGTCGTTCACCTTGACGCCCTGGGCGCCGCCGGGAACGATGATCCTGGCCAGCGTGCCTTCATCGACGGCTTCCACTTCCATGGTCGCCTTGTCGGTTTCGATCTCGGCCAGGATGTCGCCGGCCTTGACCGCGTCACCCTCTTTCTTCAACCAGCGCGCAAGATTGCCTTCCGTCATGGTCGGCGACAGGGCGGGCATCAGGATATTGATCGGCATCAGACCCTCCCCTTCTTAGCGGTAGCAGACGCGCTTGGCGGCATCGACAACCCAATCGGGCTGCGGCAGCGAGAGCTTTTCGAGATTGGCGGCGTAGGGCAGCGGCACATCGGCACCGTGCACGCGGGCGACCGGCGCATCGAGATCATCGAACGCCAGTTCCATCATCAGCGCCGAGAGTTCCGAACCGATGCCGGCGAAGGGCCAGCCCTCCTCGACCGAGACGAGGCGGTTGGTCTTCTTGACGGAGGCAACGATGGTGTCGGTGTCGAGCGGGCGAATGGTGCGCAGATCGATCACTTCCGCCTCGATCCCGTCCTTGGCGAGGATGTCGGCAGCGGCAAGCGCCGTCCCCACCATCTTCGAGAAGGCGGTGATGGTGACATGCTTGCCAACGCGCGCGATGCGCGCCTTGCCGATCGGCACGATGAACTCGGGATCGGTCGGCACCTCGAAGGATTGGCCGTAGAGCATTTCGTTCTCGAGGAAGATGATCGGGTTGGGATCGCGGATCGCCGATTTCAACAGACCCTTGGCATCGGCCGCCGAATAAGGCGAGACCACCTTGAGGCCCGGGCAATGGGCATACCAGCTGGCGTAGCATTGCGAGTGCTGGGCGGCGACGCGGGAGGCGGCGCCGTTGGGACCGCGGAACACGATCGGGCAACCCATCTGGCCGCCGGACATGTAGAGGGTCTTCGCGGCCGAGTTGATGATGTGGTCGATCGCCTGCATGGCGAAGTTGAAGGTCATGAATTCGACGATGGGCCGCAAGCCGCCGAAGGCCGCACCGACACCCAGGCCGCCGAAGCCGTGTTCGGTGATCGGCGTGTCGATGACGCGCTTGGGGCCGAACTCTTCGAGCAGGCCCTGGCTCACCTTGTAGGCGCCCTGATATTCGGCGACTTCCTCGCCCATCAGGAACACCTTGGGGTCGCGGCGCATTTCCTCGGCCATTGCATCGCGCAAGGCTTCGCGCACGGTATGGGTCGCGGTGGCGCCGGTATATTCCGGTTCGGCGGCAGCGGATTTCACGATGGCCGGCGCTGCGACCTGCGACGGGGCCGCTGAAGCTGCTGCCTGCGGTGCCGCCTTGGCGGCAGGTGTGGCACCCGCCGCTTCATCTTCGCCGCGCAGGATGGCGATGGGCGCGTTGACGGCGACATTCTCGGTCCCGGCTTCGACCAGGATCTTTTCCAGGATGCCTTCGTCGACGGCTTCCACTTCCATGGTCGCCTTGTCGGTCTCGATCTCAGCCAGGATGTCGCCGGGCTTCACGGCATCGCCGGCGTTCTTCAGCCATTTGGACAGCTTGCCCTCGGTCATGGTGGGCGACAGAGCGGGCATCAGAATCTCGGTGGGCATATGTGCTCCCTCCCCTTCAGGCTTCAACCAGTATGTCGGTCCACATTTCCGATGGATCCGGTTCCGGCGAGGATTGAGCGAATTCGGTGGCCAGCGAGACGATGTCCTTGATCTCGCGGTCGATGTTCTTGAGGCCCGCTTCGTCGATCAGCTTTTCCGAGAGCAGGCGCTCGCGCAGCCGATCGATCGGGTCATGTTCCTGGCGCATCTTCGCCACTTCTTCCTTGGTGCGGTATTTCGCGGGGTCGGACATGGAATGGCCGCGATAGCGATAGGTGTTCATCTCGAGGATGAACGGGCCGTCACCACCACGCGCATGGGCCAGTGCCATGGCGGCGGCTTCCTTGACCTTCACCACGTCCATGCCGTCGACCTGCTGGCCCGGGATGCCGTATGCGGCGCCACGATCGCACAGCTTCAGGCCGGCGGCGGAGCGCGCCACCGAGGTGCCCATGGCGTACTGGTTGTTCTCGATCACATAGACCACGGGCAGCTTCCAGAGAGCCGCCATGTTGAAGCTTTCGTAGACCTGGCCCTGGTTCAAGGCGCCGTCGCCGAAATAGGCCATGTTGACGCCGTTATCCTCGCTGTATTTGTGCGCGAAGCCGAGGCCGGTGCCGATCGGCACCTGGGCCGCGACGATGCCGTGACCGCCGTAGAATTTCTTCTCGCGGCTGAACATGTGCATCGAGCCGCCCTTGCCCTTGGAATAGCCACCGCGGCGACCGGTGAGTTCGGCCATGACACCCTTGGGGTCCATGCCGCAGGCCAGCATGTGGCCGTGATCGCGATAGGAGGTGATGACGCTGTCCTGCGGCTCGGCCGCGGCCTGCATGCCAACCACCACGGCTTCCTGGCCGATATAGAGGTGGCAGAAGCCGCCGATGAGGCCCATGCCGTAGAGCTGGCCGGCCTTCTCTTCGAAGCGGCGGATCAGCAGCATGTCGCGATAATATTGGATGAGATCTTGCGCAGAAACCGGGGCGGCGGCTTTGGATGCCGCGCGTGTCGCTGACTTGGCCATTAGACCCCCCTGACTGGGTTTTGGCTGTTGACTATAAGCCGTTGGTTCGGCCTGTCGACCATCCGCACCGGTTGCGATGCGCTGGCCAATCGGGCGGATTATCGTGGTTAACCCGACGCAAATCAACAACAGTTAATGTGTTGATATTATGTAATAAAGATGTGCTTAACTGGATAGTGGTTAAATCCTGATCGGACAACTTTGCCGTCATGGTCCGCGCAGGCGGACCATCCACGACTTTCTGTCCTAAGATCCGGTCGCCGGCAGCAAACTCGTGGGTGGTCCGCCTGCGCGGACCATGACGAAAAG
>NZ_CAMDRA010000248.1 GCF_945906275.1 Dongia mobilis | reverse complement strand
GGCAGCGCGTGTCTCGGGAACTGACCGCCCTGATCGAGCGGCGTGGCAAGCCCGGCATGATCGTCTCCCACAACGGTACCGAGCTGACCTCCAACGCCATATTCGCCTGGGCCAGGGATCACGCTGTTGAATGGCACTACATCACACCAGGAAAGCCGATGCAGAAAGTTTTTGTTGAGTGCTTCAACGGCCGGATGCGCGACGAACTGCTGAACGAGACCCTGTTCCGCGGCCTCGATCACGCCAGATCGGTCATTGCCAGGTGGGCTGAAGATTACAACACAGCGCGGCCACATTCCGCGCTCTACTACCGAACACCGGCGGCCTACGCCGCCATCCTGAAAGCCGCAAGGGGCCCTGACGCTGCGCGCGCTAATAGCTCCGCGCCAGAGCCCCTTGCTACCACCGCGCCAGACGGCGTATCAAACGGCGAGACTCTAAAAGCGACCGGATGACGCTTCAGTGGCAGGTCATAGGGTGTGTTTCGGCGTGCAAACGGGGGTCTGACTCAATTTTGATGAAATTGGATGGTTAGCTGACGTTGATTTCATATGGGAGATCAATGTCATGCAGGCTTTTCGACCATCGACCTTGGTACCGCGTGGCTTCGTCATGGAGGCTGCCACTCTGGAAGGTGCTACGGCGGTTATCGTCGTTCGGCCCACGAGCACGGCGAGTGCGTGCCCTGGATGCGGCGCGAGGTCAGCACGCATCCATAGCCGGTACCATCGGCGTCTAGCCGATTTACCGATTGCAGGCCGTCCAGTTCGACTGTTGGTCAAGGCACGTCGGTTCTACTGCGATGCCGTGCTCTGCGGTCGGCGCATCTTCACCGAGCGGTTTGACGACGGTCTGCTGGCGCTATGGGCTCGCCGCACTGCTCGGCTCGACCACATTGTCCATCACCTCGGCCTTGCTTTGGGCGGCCGACCGGCAGCGAGTTTCGCCCGAAGGTTGATGCTTCCGGTGAGCAATGACACGCTGCTCCGGGTTATCCGCAGACGCGGCAGTGCGCGCTTCGTGCCGCCGACCGTGATCGGGATCGATGATTGGGCGTGGCGGCGCAACCAGCGCTACGGGACGATCATCTGCGATCTGGAACGGCGCAAGACCATCTCTTTGCTGCCGGACCGTGAACCGGCGACGGTGCAGGCTTGGCTCTCGGACCAGCCGCAGATCACAATCGTCGCGCGTGATCGGGGTGGCAGCTACGCCCTGGCGGCGGCGAAAGCGCTACCGAGTGCCACCCAGGTCGCTGATCGTTGGCACTTGATGGAGAACGCCAGCCACGCCTTCCTTGATGCGGTGCGTAAATCCATGCGCCAGATCCGCAGCGCGATCGGCGCCGCGACGATCAATCCTGACCTTCTCACCGCCGCAGAGCGTATCCAATATGAGGGATACCTGCGCCGCGAAGAGGCTAACGCCGTCATTCATGGCCTTGCCAGAGACGGGAGCGCCATCAAGGAGATCGTGCGTCGCAGCGGCTACAGCCGCAGCCTTGTCCGTAAAGTCCTACGCGGTCAACGTTCGGATGTCTTCCGCGTCCGAGAGAGCTCACTCGAGTTGCATCTCCAATGGCTTGACGCGCAATGGGCGGCGGGGCAACGCAACGCCACGGAGCTTTGGCGGCGCCTTAAGAGGCATGGGTTCCGGGGTTGTCTTCGGGTCGTCTCCGAATGGGCCACACGTCGTCGACAGGCGGAAAAAAACCGACAATGCCCTAACCCGAGCTCCGTCGGCGCGGACCATCGCACGGCTTATGACAGTCGGTCGTGATGATCTCTCGAAGGCCGAGACCGTCACGATCGCCGCAATTGAGGATGGTGTCCCGCTGCTCGTAGAGGCGCGCGAGATCGTCGCCGAGTTCCAGTCTATGGTTCGGAAGAAGGCCTTGGCGGATCTCGAACCATGGTTGGCCCAGACTCGATCGAGCCTGGTCAACTCTTTTGCCAACGGCATTATCAAAGACAAAGCTGCCGTCCGCGCTGCCATCACCTCGCCTTGGTCCAATGGCCAGACCGAGGGCCAGATCACCAAGCTCAAGCTCGTGAAACGACAGATGTATGGCCGAGGAAAGCTCAACCTACTCCAGGCCCGCGTCATCGGCGCCAGCTAACTCCGACACCCTCAAATGTGCGTCAGAGCCCCTTTTGGATGCCGAAACACACATCACCCGCCGATCGTCAACCCGCGGTACCCCGCGCGGTTTATTCGGCAATAGCGGCTGGATGATCTGCCACTCGAAATCTGTCAGTTCGTATCGTGCCATGAGACAATTCCCTTCCCGGAAATTGAATCACGTTCAAACCAAAATGGGAATCCCTTACGAGTACGCAGCCTAGTAAACCGGAGATGTGCAGTTCGACCAATGGTTCGGCACCCGCCATGACGGCGCGCCTGACGCAATGAAGTGAATCAGAGAACGAATGCAGCGCAGCGGGGCGAGCCGGATATAGAGAACGATGGGCGACTTAAGAACGAAGGGGGCTGCTTGACAAGATCAGGTGGCGACTTAGCGCTGCTCATTCGAAACGCATGTTTCGCGGCAGGGACGCCGCTGGTGGCTCTGACCGGCGGCAAGGACTGGGGTATACAGGGCGCGGGTAAGACCAGCAGTGGCGGCGACAGCTCACGTATTCTCAAGGCAGGCGTAGAACGTCTCGATCAGCTGGACGGAGAGTGGGTTCGTTCCGGCAGCGCCTGAGATGGGGCGGTTGCAGCAATAGCTGAAGGAGAGGCCGCGCAGGGGATCGGCGAAGCCGACGTTTCCGCCGATCCCATAGAAGCCGAAATTCGCCGAATATCCGCCAAAGGGATAGAGCGCGTCCGACATCTGGAAGCCCGCCGCGAAGCGCCCCGGGCACCCGGCGACGCGGTCGATTCCCGACCAGTGCTCGGCGATGGCGCCCGCAAGGTGGCCGGACTTAATGAGGCGCTTGCCGTCGAGCGTGCCGTCAGTCGCGAGCGGCGCTAAGAGGCGGGCGATGCCGCGCGCATTGCCGTGGCCGTTGAGAGAGAAAAATTCCTGCTGCCGCCATTCGATGGAGTTGAAGTCTTCCGTGCGGGGGAGGGCGGCCCAGTGCTTGTATACCGGCGACTCAGGCTCGAACCGGAAGGCCCGGATGGTGCTGTTGTCATTGTTGTTGACGAGGTGGGCGCGCCGCGCGTCCTCCGTTGGTGTAAGACCCACGGCAAAATCGGCAGCAAAGGGCCGCGCCAACTCATCGCGCAGGAACGCGCCAAGGGTTCGGCCGGTCGTTCGGAGGGTGAGCTCCTGCAGGATCGGGCCGTAGGTGAAACTGTGATACCCGGCCGCCGTTCCTGGCGTCCATTCCGGCGTCATCACCTCAATGGCCCGCACCATTGCGCCCGGCCGCCACAACGTGCCCTCGATTACATTCGGGCAAAGCAGACCCGCCTGGTGCGAGAGCACCATGCGCGCGGTGATCTTCTCTTTCCCGTTGCACCCAAATTCGGGCCAGTGCTCAGCGATTGGCGCATCAATGTCGAGCGCGCCTCTACTGTGCAGCACATGCATGCAAAGTGCGGCCACCGCCTTGGTAACGGAAAAAACACATACAATTGTATCGTCTCTCCACGGCGCCGTTCGCGCAAGATCGCAGTAT
>NZ_CAMDRA010000247.1 GCF_945906275.1 Dongia mobilis | reverse complement strand
CAGCGCACGCCGCCTTCATTGGGCAGCACCCAATCCAGTTCCGGCTTTTCGGCCATCAGCCCCGCGACCGCAAACTCTCCGCCACCGACGATGATGTCGGCAGCACCCGTCACCAGTGCATTTTGCGTGGTCGGCACATCGCCCACCAGCGATGAGAGCTTCTTCATCTCGACCAGCTTTTCCTTAATGGCCGGCAGATGCATCTTGGTGATCTCATGCGGCTTGATGCCGAGACCGATCGCCACCATTTCCATGGTCGGGATGTAATAATCATAAATTGCGATGCGCCCGGCGAATTTCGGGTCCCACATCACCGCGGCGTGCGACGCCTCTTCCTGGGTGACCTTGGTGTTGTTGAAGGCGATCGTGTTGTAGCCGAACTTCTCCGGCACGGCATAGAGCTTGCCGTCCTTGTAATGGGAATCCGGCTGCTTCAGATCCGGAAAGATATCGGCCCAGGGCATGTCGGCATCCGGCAATTCGCCGAGATATCCCTTCGAGACGGCGCTCATGATGTCGCCGGTATCGGCCACAAACACATCCCAGTCGCCGGGCTGCGACTGCTCCAGGATACTGTAGGCAACACCCGGCAGATCGTATTCCTTGGTGTTGATCTTGATGCCATGCTTTTCGGCAAAGGGATCCAGCAGGCCCGGACCCGTATGGTCGCACCAGACCAACAGGTTGAGTTCATCCGCAGCGCGTGCGCCCTTCGGCATGAAGGACAAGGACGCCAACGCAGCACCGCCCGCCTGCAAGGCACGGCGGCGCGAAATCATGTGTCGACCCATCGAACTGATCATCATCTGTCTCCCTGAAAGAGGCCTCTTGTTTTCTTGTTCCCAAAAAGGTGAATGAACTCCAAAATAAAGTCAATTCATATTCCGTCAGGATTCCTTGTGCCCCCATGACCGGTCTCCGCGAAAGACAGAAAGCTGGCCGCCGCCGCGACATCCTCGCGGCCGCCAGCCAATTGTTCCGCAAGGACGGCTTCGCCGATACCTCGGTCGAGGCCATTGCCGCCCTGGCCGAGGTTGGTACCGGCACGGTCTATAACTACTTTTCTTCCAAGGGCGATCTGCTGATGGCCCTGGTTGCGCTCGACGGCGAACAGGTGCGCGCCAAGGGCAAGCGCTATATCGCCAGCGTCAGCGGCGACGCGGCCTCGGCACTTTATGGATTGCTTGCGATCTATGTCGACCACTCCCTGGTGCATCTCACCAAGGAACTGTGGCGCAACGCCATGGCGACCGCCGTGACACAGGCGGATTCACCCTTCGGCATCGGCTATTTCGAGAATGACCGCCTGCTCGCCGAACAGGTGGGCGAATTGGTGACGGCCCTCCAGGCCAAGGGCAAGATGCGCGCCGATATTGATCCGGCCGTTACCGGCAGTGCGCTCTTTACCGTCGTCAACGGCCTCTTCATGCAGTTCGTCGCCCGCGATGCGATGCCCAAGACGGCACTTCATGCCAAGCTGCGTGATCAGGTAACATTGCTGTGCAGCGGCCTTGCATCCGAAGCCCCATCGCAACGAAAGCGCGCCTGACATGAAGATCGCAACGCCGGAAAGCTGGTACGCCACCCGCGCCATGAGCGACGGCATCACCTGGATCTACGAGCCCTTCATCAAGGAATATTACCGCTGCAACATCTGGCACGTGCGCGGCCGTGACCGGGACCTGCTCATCGATTCCGGCATGGGCGTCGTCAGTCTGCGCGAACAGGTCGCGACCCTGACCGGCCGCCCCATTCTGGCCGTGGCATCCCACACCCATTTCGACCATATCGGCACCCATCATGAATTCGCCGACCGCGCGGTCCATCCGGCGGAAGCCGACATCCTAGCCCATCCAACACGCGGCAATACTGCGGCCGATTATTATGTCGCCGACGATTCCATCTTTACCGCCCTTCCCCCAGGCGATTGGCACGCGCTCAAGTATGAAGTGAAGGCCGCTCCGGCCCAGACCCTCCTTGAGGAAGGCAGCAGGGTCGATACAGGCGACCGCTCTTTCGAGGTGTTTCACCTTCCGGGCCACTCAGATGGTTCGATCGCCCTCTATGAACGGGCTACCGAGACTTTGTTCGCCGGCGACGTCATCTATGACGGTGAGCTTGCCTATGATGCCGACAATGCGGTCGAGATGCAGCAATATGTCGCCAGCATGAAGCGGCTGCTGGGACTGCCGGTGCGCACCGTCCATGGCGGCCACTATCCCAGCTTTGGCCAGGACCGCATGCGGGTGATCATCCAGGACTTCCTGAGCGAGTTTGACCGCTAGGCCTACGCGACCTTCCCCACCAACCCACGCGTGAAGGTCGCGATGCGGCGGCAGGCTTCAGCGAGGCTCTTCTCATCGACGGCGAAGGAGATACGCAGGTGACACTCGGCACGAACGCGGTCGCGTCCAGCGTGGCGACGCCGGTCTCCCGGAACAAGGCCCAGGAGAAATCGCTGCCGCTCATCCCGGTCCCGCGCACATCGGCCAGCATGAACATGCCGGCTGCGGGACTGCGGCAGATCACGCCCGGCAACTGGCTGAGTGCTGCCATCGCCATGTCGCGGCGACGGCGATAGATGGCGCGCATCTCCTCGACCTCGGGAATCTCGCGCTCCAGCGCCATGGCCGAGGCGTTCTGGATGAAGGGCGGCAGGCCATAGAGATTGGCAAGGCCCAGATTACCGACATGGACGATGAAATCCGTCGGCCCCACCACCCAGCCGAAACGCCAGCCGGTCATGGCATGGGATTTCGACAGGCTATTCACCGTGACGGTCCGCTCCGCCATGCCGGGCAGGCCGCAGATGCTGATATGCGCGCCATCGAACACCAGCGTGCTGTAGACCTCGTCGGCCACGACCCACAGATCATGCTGCCGGGCGAGGTCGGCAATCCCCTCCAGCTCCGCGCGGTTGAGCGCAACGCCTGTGGGGTTGCTGGGTGTTGCAAAAAAGATCGCCCGCGTCTTTGGCGTGACGGCGCGCGCGAGATCAGCGAGATCGAGGCGGAAATTGTTGGCGGCCTTCAGCGGCACACGCACCAGCCTGGCGCCGCTTGCCTGGATCGTCGCCTCGTAGGTGACATACATGGGTTCGAGCACGATCACCTCGTCACCTGGATCGAGGATGGTCATCGCGGCGGCGAAGAGGCCGCTTTGCGCCCCCGACATGATGGCGACATTGTCGATCCCGACTTTCTGGCCGGTGACGCGGGAATGCTGTGCAGCGACCGCCTCGCGCGCCCGCGGCAAGCCGAGGATGTCGGCGTAATGCGTATCGCCGCTGCGCAGCAGGCGCACCGCTTCTTCGGTAATGACCGACGGCGTATCGAGATCCGGGTCGCCGATCGACAGGATGATGACGTCGCGACCGGCGCGCTTCTGCGTCAAGGCCTCGACATGCAGGTCCCAGGCCGCAGCCCCTTCTCCGGCAACGCGCGTGGTCAGCTGTGAATAGTGCATTCCAAACCCCGACATTTACTTGTTATTGCGGCACGTTTCGTTTTTTGTGCCGGTCCGTTCCAGCAATAGGTAAAGTCCGCCCGAGACGCGGTCAAGCAAGCTCTTGACGGCTTAGTTGAAACGAGATCGGTTGAACCGTTCCGCAAGCTTAAACCACCGCAATACGGCGTTTCGCCCGCCAGAGCGGCGTTTCGTCAGATACAAGAAAAGCGAGGCAGATCATGAACAAGGTGACCCCCGAGAAAGAC
>NZ_CAMDRA010000246.1 GCF_945906275.1 Dongia mobilis | reverse complement strand
CTCCTTGCGGATGGTCTTGTAGGCGCCGGCCACATCGTCCTGTGTTCCATCGATGAGATGAAGCAGCACGCGGCAGCGCTCGACATGACCCAGGAACTTGGTGCCAAGACCGGCGCCGTCATGAGCGCCTTCGATGAGGCCCGGGATATCGGCCAGCACGAATTCACGTTCGTCGACATAGACGACGCCCAACTGCGGCTTCAGCGTGGTGAAAGGATAGTCGGCGATCTTCGGCTTGGCGCGCGACACGGCGGCCAGCATGGTCGACTTGCCGGCGTTGGGCAGGCCGACGAGACCAGCATCGGCGATCAACTTCAGCCGCAACCAGATCCAACGTTCTTCGCCAGGCCAACCCTGTCCCGCCAGACGCGGCGCCTGGTTGGTCGAGGTCTTGAAATGCGCGTTGCCAAAACCGCCATCGCCACCGCGGCACAGCACGACGCGCTGACCAGGCGTCACCAGATCGAACAGCAGCGTTTCCTTGTCCTCGTCGAAGATCTGCGTGCCAACCGGCACCTTCATGACGATGGTATCGGAATCCGGACCAGTGCGATTCTTGCCGCTGCCGTGATAGCCGCGGCGCGCCTTGAAATGCTGCTGATAGCGATAGTCGATGAGCGTGTTCAGATTGGCCACGACCTCGACGATGATGTCGCCACCGCGCCCGCCATTGCCGCCATCCGGCCCACCGAACTCGATGAACTTCTCGCGCCGGAATGAGACGCAACCAGCGCCGCCGTCACCGGACTTCACGAAAATTTTGGCCTCGTCGAGAAACTTCATTGTGTTGGTCTTTCACCAAGATGCTGGCAGAAGCGCAGCAAATATCCGTCAGGGTCCTGCACCAGGAATTGGCGCTGACCGGTCTCATGTTCGTCCACCCGGTACCAGCGATCGATCGGTTCACGAAAGAAGGCGATGCCGGCACCGCGCAAATTGCCAACCAGCACATCGAGATCATCAACCTCGATCTGCAGGTTGATGCCACGGCCGAAGGGGGGCTCCATCTCGGCCGTAAACCAGGAACCCTTTTCGTCGATCTCTTCGATCATGATCTGGGCGCGGCCACGCTGCAGATAGGCAAAACCATCTTCCGGCCGGTCATAGAGGCAAGCGAAGCCGAGGAGATCGACATAAAACGCCCTGCTGCGCGCGAAATCGCGGCAGATCAGTTCCGGCACCAGGGCGTTGTAATCGATATCGCTGGGTTTCATGGTCGCTCGAAATCTTCAGAAACGAAAAAGGGGAATGGCGTTTCCGCCATTCCCCTTTTTAACTCGTTCAGCGAATGGCCGCGCCCTCAGGGGCGCAAATGGCTCACTCGGCTGCCGGGAGTGCCACAGGCAGTACCGATACGAAGGTACGCCCGCCAGCGCCGGTCTTGAACGTCACACGGCCCGCCGCGGTGGCGAACAGGGTGTGGTCCTTGCCGATGCCGACATTCTGGCCGGGGTGAACCTTGGTGCCGCGCTGACGGACAATGATGTTGCCCGAGACGATGACTTCGCCACCGGCCTTCTTCACGCCCAGGCGACGACCAGCGCTGTCGCGACCGTTGCGCGAACTACCACCGGCTTTTTTATGTGCCATTTGGAATTCTCCCTAATTCGATCAAGCTGGCCCTCAGGCCGCCTTGATGCCTTCGATCTTGAGCACTGTCACAAACTGACGATGGCCGCGCTTGCGGCGATAGTTGTGGCGGCGGTTCTTCTTGAAGATGATGACCTTGTCGCCCTTGCGCTGATCGAGCACTTTGGCCGTCACCGAAGCGCCAGCAACATTGGGCGCGCCAACGGTGATGTTGCCACCTTCGCCGACCATCAGCACTTCGCCGAGAGTCACGCTCGAACCTTCATCGGCTTCAAGCTTCTCAACGAGGATGATGTCGTTGGTTGCGACCTTGTATTGCTTGCCGCCCGTCTTGATCACTGCAAACATAATTGCCGTCCTAAAGGCGGGTCGCGGAGGATCCCCCCACGCAGCGCCATTTCATGCCAAAAGCTTCGGGCCGCCGAAGGGCGACCCGTTCGAGGTGGGAAATAGACGTTATCGCCCCTGCCTGTCAACCGGATTCGCGGCGGATAATGCGCCCCCGGTGCGCTTTGCAGCCGACAGGTGATCGACCCTAAGCCCTTGGTTTCAGGCCCTCAAGCCGCAAAATCTGGGTGGCGGGGACAGCGCTGTCCCCAGCCTGCTCCAAGCCGAGCACCACCATACTTCCGGCAATGCAATCCATCATGACGGCTAATCGACTGTATTTATTCAGAATCGGGTAACGCAGCCACTCAAACCCGGCCGGCAGGGCCACCATCCCGACGGCCAAGGCACAGGCATCCCGGAACCGCCCGGCGCTATCCACCCCGCGCTGCCAGCCGGACGGCCAATTGCCGGGTGAATCGGGCAAAACCGGCCAGTGATTGGAAATGGCGACCGGGCCCGGGCGCAGCCGGGCGCGCGATTCCAGCCGTTCGATCACCACTGACTGGCCGTCCGCACCGGTCAGGCTGAACAGGGCCGGCATGGACAATTCGGTCGTGCGCAGCAATGCTAGCGCTTCGTCAAAATTGGCCGCATTTTCAAATACCTGGCGCAACAGATGCGTCGGTGGAATGGCCTGCCGCCGACCGACCCGGATCCGTTCCAGGATCCAGTCCAGGGGCCGCACCCAGGTCACCCGCCGGATCGGCGGTTGGTTAAAGGTTGCGGCAAAGCGCCCCGGTGCGAGGCCCGTGAGCACTCCCACAAAGCCAGGCCAGGTCGCCTGCCACCAAGCCCCCAGCGGGCAATCATGCCGCGTGACGGTCAGGCTCGGCCCCATACCATGGAGCGGCCAATCCAGTGTCCGCATCAGGCGCCCGCCATGGACCATGCTGGAACAGGCCCATTCCGTGCTGACATTCAGAGCGTAGACGCCGGACACGCCTGGAATGGCGGCGACCCGGTCGATCTCCACTTTAAAAGGAGTCACATTCCTGCCAAGCCATGCCTTCGACCGCCAATCCATGAGCGCCTGGACCGGCCCGGTCACAAGGGCGCGGCCGGCGGCTGCCAGCAGCAGCACCTTCTCGGGTGCGGTGGTCGCCAGATGGTCGAAGCTGTGATGTTTGAGATCGACCACCGGGATGATCGGCAATTCGACAGGGGCCATGTTGTCAGCCCCTCCTCCGGGCCACGGGCCAGAGGATCGGCGTTAACTGTGAACGGGGTCAAGCCGGGCTTGCGAAGACTGATTCACTTCGTTAGGTTCCGCGCGCGTCAAACGGCCCGGATTGACCGGATCCCTGCGGAGGGGTGCCAGAGTGGCCGATTGGGACAGTCTCGAAAACTGTTGTACGTGCAAGCGTACCGTGGGTTCGAATCCCACCCCCTCCGCCATCATTCCAATATCCGCAACAATTCAATGGGTTGGAATCCAGCGACGAGAGCCGCTGAACCGCAGACGCGCGGCCCTCCGGTGGTTCGTTTCATGCTCGGACACGTCATGACGAATTGCAGACGTACTGCAACTTTGACGTCGATGGGGTGAAGCCTGTTAGACTAAGTGAATCGCCCCATTCGGCAGATCAGCAAATGCTCCCAGGCGCCACGACCCGCACTGTTCTTGCGGCTAGTCGCCGAGAATTGGCTTATGTCGAAGCCGGCAGTTCTTCATCATCGCCCTTGCCCAATCGGTGGCCAGTCCACTTTATCGCCCCAGACAATGCTCTGGCGAACAGCGGCAAGCGGCGCCGTGTCATCATAGTGAATGCTGCCATCCTCCCCCA
>NZ_CAMDRA010000245.1 GCF_945906275.1 Dongia mobilis | reverse complement strand
ATCAGCGAAGAATACACCGCCGTTGCCCGCCGTTATTGGGCCAAGGCAGGGGTTGCCGGCAAGATCGACTTGCGCCTGGCGCCGGCCCTGGAGACCCTGGCCGACCTCAAGAAGACAGATGGCGCCAGCTTCGACATGGCCTTCATCGACGCCGACAAGACCAATTACCAGCATTATTACGAGGCGATCCTGGAACTGTTGCGCCCCGGCGGCGTCATCCTCATCGACAATGTGCTCTGGGGCGGCGATGTCGCTGAACCGGCGGCAAACGACGCTGAAACAATGGCGCTGCGCAAGCTCAACAGCTTTGTCTCCACCGACAATCGTGTCGATTTCTGCCTGCTGCCGATCGCCGACGGACTCACGATCGCCCGCAAGCGGTAGGTCAGGGCGTCGGCTGGGTCGGCTGGGTCGGCCACTCCACCAGATCGCCAGGCTTGATCCCCAGTTGGGCGGCCGATCCGCCCAGGATTTCCAGAACAGCCTGAGCCGGCCCGTTGGAACTGATCGGGCTGGTATCGAACGGCACGGCCATCGGCGCCACGTGAATGATGCGGCCTTCCCCACCGATGAAGAGCAGATCCAGCGGCAAAGGCGTGTTCTTCATCCAGAAGGAGACCGGCTTGGCCGTCGGATAGAGAAACAGCATGCCTTCATTGGCAGCAAGCTTCTCGCGGAACATGAGGCCCTGCGACCGCTCCTCGGCCGTGTCGGCGATTTCGGCGGCGAACTTGTAGGTGCTGCCGCCTGCATGGATCAAGACGGGCACCTGCTCAAGCGCCGCGGTCGGCGACGCGATTGCCAGTGAGAAGGCGATGACGGCGTACTGCCATAGGTTCCCGAGTTTCAACGATCCCTCTTATGCAAGATGCTATCTCCGGCAAAGATTGGCCGTGTTGGCGGACCAGCGTCAAGGACAAGCCGAGCCCGTTGACAAGATGTGACCGGCGCGCCTCTATTCTGACCGCATGTCAGGTGGGAGTGTTAGCCATGGAAATTTCCGGCACGTATCCGATCAAAGCCACGCGTCCCGTGGTTTGGGCGGCGCTCAATGATCCTGAAGTGTTGAAAAGCGTCATTGCCGGTTGCGAGGAACTGGTCCGCGATGGCGATGGTTTCACGGCAACCGTGGTGGCGAAGGTCGGTCCGGTAAAGGCGAAGTTCGGCGGCCGCATCACGCTCTCCGACCTTGATCCGCCGAACGGTTATACCATCACCGGCGAGGGCCAGGGCGGCGCCGCTGGTTTTGCCAAGGGCAGCGCCAAGGTCGCGCTGGAAGATGATGGCAGCGGCGGAACGATCCTCAAACACACCGCCGCCGCCCAGATTGGCGGCAAGCTGGCACAAATCGGCTCGCGCCTGATCGAAGGCACCGCCAAGAAGATGGCCGACGATTTCTTCAGCGCCTTTGCCGCCGCGGTGGCGGCACAACCGGGTGCGGCAGTCTCCGACGCCGTCACCGAGTCAATCGGTGATGCTGGCGTTGATGCTGGCGTCGATGCTGGGCCGACCGCCCGTGGGTCCCTCCCTGCAGGCGCATCAACAGAGCCCGCGCAGAAGGGGCTGCATCCGGCCATCTGGATTACCGGGTTGGTCGTTGTTCTTGGCGGCGTACTCTATTTCTTCATGAAGGAATAAGGCACTCGCTGCCAAGCTGGACGAAAGTCCAATAGACTGCGAACGGTCGCGAACCCTTCGCAGCGATGGCGCCGGCACCACCTCGCCCAAAACCTGACGCAATGCAGCAATGAACAATAAATAGGCAGGCTTCCGTCATCAGCCTGCCGCATGTTCCGCACGATAGCGGCGCGACGCCCGGGTTTTGATTCTAGACCTTGACATTCAATTGACCGGGCAAGCTTAACTCTCTCATTCGATCACGACGAACCGGCCATGATCAGGTCAAGGCCGGGACGACGCAAAAGGCAGCTAGTGGCGGCAAGCCACGGCAACTCAGGGAGGATTGTTATGCCCACCGTTAAGATGACGGTGAACGGCAAGGCTGTTTCGGCGGATGTCGAAGCGCGGACATTGCTCGTTCATTTGCTACGCGACAAACTCGCACTGACCGGAACCCATGTCGGCTGCGACACAGCCCAATGCGGCTCCTGCACCGTGCATGTCAACGGCAAGGCCGTGAAGTCCTGCAATGTGCTGGCCGTTCAATTGGACGGCGCGCAGGTCACCACGATCGAGGGACTCGCTACAGGCGACACCATGCACCCGATGCAGGAAGCCTTCCGCAACAATCACGGTCTGCAATGCGGCTTCTGCACGCCGGGCATGGTGATGAGCGCCATCGACCTGGTTCAGGGCAAACCAGCGCTGAGCGAAAGCGAAATCCGGGCCGGACTCGAGGGCAATATCTGCCGCTGCACCGGGTACCACAACATCGTGAAGTCCGTGAAAGCGGGCGCTGAAGCGATGCAAGCTGGGAAGGGGAAATAAGCCATGGCTGACTCTGGACAAGCGACTGGCATCGGCCACTCACCCAAGCGCAAGGAAGATTTCCGGTTCCTGACCGGTCGCGGCACCTATACCGACGACATCAACCGCCCGGGCCAGACCTATGCCTATATCCTACGCTCGCCCCATGCACATGCCGAGATCGTCAAGATCGATACGGCCAAGGCCATGGGCATGCCGGGTGTCGTCGCCACCTTCACCGGCGCCGATTACGAAAAGGGCGGCGTTCCCTGCGGCTGGCAGATTCACAGCAAGGACGGCAGCCCGATGGTGGAGCCGCCGCACTTCCCGCTGTGCAAGGATCGGGTCCGCCACGTCGGCGACCAGGTGGCGCTGATCATCGGTGAATCGCTGGCCCAAGCTCGTGATGCCGCCGAAGCCATCAATGTCACCTACAAGGAATTGCCGGCGATTGTCTCGACCGGCGGCGCCGACAAGCCGGGCGCTGCCCAGGTCTGGCCGGATGCCAAGAACAACACCTGCTTCGACTGGCATATCGGCGACAAGGCGGCAGTCGATGCCGCTTTTGCCAAGGCGCATCATGTTACCAAGATCGATCTCGTCAACCAGCGCTTGGCGCCCAATGCCATGGAACCGCGGGCCGCAGTCGGCGACTACGACCGCGCCACCGGCGAGTACACCCTCTACACCACCAGCCAGAACCCGCACGTCATCCGCCTGCTGATGGGCGCCTTCGTGCTGCAGATTCCGGAACACAAGCTGCGCGTCGTGGCGCCCGATGTGGGTGGCGGTTTCGGCTCCAAGATCTTCCATTACTCGGAAGAAGCGCTCGTCACCTGGGCATCCGAGAAGGTACGCAGGCCGATCAAATGGACGTCTGACCGTTCCGAAGCCTTCATCACCGACGCTCAGGGCCGCGACCATGTGAGCCATGCCGAACTCGCCCTCGACAAGGACGGCAAGTTCATCGGTCTCCGTGTCAATACCATCGCCAACATGGGTGCCTATCTCTCCACCTTCGCACCCTGCGTGCCGACCTACCTGTCGGCGACACTTCTGGCCGGCGTCTACACGACCCCGGCGATCTATGCCGAAGTGAAGGCGGTCTTTACCAACACCGTGGCCGTTGACGCCTATCGCGGCGCCGGCCGCCCGGAAACGACCTATCTGCTCGAACGTCTGGTAGAAAAGGCGGCACGTGAAACCGGCATTGACCGGGTCGACCTGCGACGCCGGAACTTCATTCCCACAAGCGCCTTCCCTTACCAGACTCCGGTCGCCCTGCAATATGACAGTGGCGACTATGGTGCGACCCTCGACATCGCTCTCAAGCTGGGTGACTGTAGCGGGTTCGAAGCA
>NZ_CAMDRA010000244.1 GCF_945906275.1 Dongia mobilis | reverse complement strand
CCCGAAAACATTTCTTCGCAGCTTTCAGGACAAGAATCAACAGGCCAAACCGGGTCTTGGGTGCCTTGGCGTGCTGTGGCGGTCACAGGGTGGCAGTGTGGCCACAGTCGAGTGGTCACAATCAACTGATTCCATCGCCCGACTTCCGTTACCGGCCGCCAGGGCGCGCCTGCGGCAAAACCGCCCCGCAGCTGCAGAAAATCGGCGTTTTTCGATTGATTACAGTCTTCTAGCCCGGGTTGGGGAAACGTCAAGGCAGATCCGCCAAAGAGCTTGCAATGCCCACCAGCTTTAGCTAGTTTCCGCCACCGTTCGGGGGCCGAGACATCCAACTCGGCTGACTGCCACGAGTTTCGGCATTCACCCACCGCGAACCGACGCACCCATAGCTCAATTGGATAGAGCATCTGACTACGAATCAGAAGGTTGGAGGTTCGAGTCCTTCTGGGTGCGCCATTCCTTTCCATGGTCGGAAACGCAGCCTGCGGCAATAATGTTGCTGCTTTTTCAAATCTCGCGCCCACCCCCCCCGCCAAACCCGAGCCCTGCCGAACTCACGTCAAAGCGACTGCTGCCGGCTCGCGACCTGGCTCGGGATCTAAGTGTTGTTGAAGGTGACCGGCTTTGCGCCCGTGTCGCTCTTCTTGCTTTGTGAATTCTGCACATCATAGCAGGCGTCGATACTTGCCCGCATGTGCCGCAGTTCCTCATCGCTGCACACAGCCTGTCTGGCCGGTGTCTGACGTGAACTGGCGGCCGGCTGCGATCCATTCCCAAGGTAGGCGGAGGCGAGGTATCCACCAACTGCCAGACCGGCAATCAGCATGATATCCGTGATGGTCAGATGGCGGGCAGCGCCACTATCTCGCTGGTCGCTCAGTCGGTGGGACTGATCCATGAATGTCATAGCAATACTCCTTGCTGGCCAAGACGACCCGCGCACTCGCAAGGGCTTTCCGTCGCAGTTGAACTCGGTTGAATGCGCGCTGGAACTGATCGCGGCGTGCACGGCTCGGATGCCTTAACTTTGTACGTTGCGAGTGCCCATACCAATCTTTTCGCCCGATAGCGATTATCGATCAGCGTGATTGCGGGCAGACATCGCGCAGGATTGTCCCTACGTGGAAAATGGCAGCGGCATTGCGCCGTGCAAGCATGCCTTGCCGAATTACTGCGGCGTGCGGTAGGGAATCTGGCTCGTGCGATTGATCGCGAAGATCACGCAGTCGCTACCGCTCTCCTGGCAGGCTGCAATGGCTTCGGCCTCGATCAAAGCTGTGTCTGCGCATGTCGTGGCCGGGCAAGTCCGTTCGGCAAAGGCGGAAGATCCGTCCTGTGCAATTGCGAAGGCGCCGCGGTGTAAACTGTCGATCTTCTTGAGGTATGCCTGGAAACCATCCCAGACACCTTGGCCGAGGACCAATAGCTTGGCGTCGCCGGTGTCAGCCTCGGCTTCTGTCGTGGCCGCCGAGTCGCTCGTCCCGGACGCGCAGGCCGCAAGGGCCGAAAGCAATCCCGCCAGCAATATTGCTCGCGCTACCCGCATTCCACCCTCCTATCCATTTTTTTCCTTCACATCTCTTGGTACAGACTGCCACATCCGGATCTGGAAGCAAGGACTGAGCCACGAACTCCAGTCAACGTCGGCGCATATGCTGTTTCTTTGGTATATAAGCAACTCCCTGGCTAAGTCTTTCGCGCGGAGCACCTTTGGAACTCAGGCAATATGGGATGGGCATCGGTCTCTATCTGGCCGGCGTTGCGCTTTTTGCAGCCAACGACGCGCTCGGCAAATGGATGGTGGCCGATTACAGCGTCATGCAGCTCATGCTGATTCGCTCCGTGGGGGCCGGTGTGCTGTTCCTGGCTCTCGCAGTGTTCAAGGGTGCCAAGCTATCCCTTCCGGGGCGATGGCATCTCCATCTCCTCCGCGTTCTGCTGCTGGCGGGCGACAGCTTCTCGTTCTATTTCGGTACCAAGGCGCTGCCTTTGGCCGACGTCATGACGTTTTATATGTCGGCACCCCTGATCATCACGGCGGCCTCCGCGCTGCTGCTGAAGGAGAAAGTCGGCAAGCAGCGCTGGTCGGCGATCCTGCTGGGCTTCGTCGGCGTGGTAGTGGCCCTGCAGCCGACCAGTGCCGCATTCTCACCCTCGGCCCTCATTGCGCTGGCCGGTGCCGCGTCATTTGCCCTCGCCATGGTAATTACGCGGACGCTCCGCGATACGCACTGGCTGCCTCTGGTTGCCTGGCAGTTCATCGGCTGCGGCATTCTGGGTGCGGCCGGCAGCCCGTTCGGCTGGGTGACGCCGAGCGTGCTGGATTTCTGCCTGATGGCGCTGGTCGGCCTGGTGGCGGCCGGCTGCTTCATGCTGATCACCAAGGCGCTGAGCCTCGCCCCCGCCTCGCTGCTGGCACCCTTTCAGTATTCGGCCATCCTCTGGGCCGGCATCCTGGGCTGGATCATCTGGCAGGACCCGATGACCACCAACATCATCATCGGCAATTGCATCATCATCTGCAGCGGCCTCTTCATCATCTATCGCGAACGCCGCCTGAACATCGACACCGGAAAGCCGCTCGAACCGATCCCCTGACGTGACACCGCGTCAGATCATCGGCGGCGTGCAGGCGCACACCACGATGGCAGTCGTGCGGCCGACATTCTTCAGCCGGTAAGGATGCTTGCCGAGCAGCTGGAAGCCGCCACCTGACTCGATGCGGCGCACCTTGCCGTCGACCTCGAGTTCGACCGTGCCTTGCACGATCACCGCCGCGGTTTCGCCGTCATGTCTGATCAGCTCCTCGCCGGTGCCGGCGCCGGGCGCATAGCGCTCGAAGAACATCTGCAGCTTCTTGTCGCGCCGCTCGCTGCCCAGCACGCTAAGCTCGGCCGCGCCGCGCGTGACGGAGACGAGATCGTCCTTGTCATAGAACAGCACGTTCTTCTGCGAGGAGGGCAGGGCGAAGAAATCCGCCATCGAGATCGGAATGGCATTGAGGATCCGGTGCAAAGACGCCAGTGACGGCGCATGGCTCTCCTGCTCGATGAGCGAGATGGTGGCATTGGTGACGCCGGCGCGCTTCGCCAGCTCCCGCTGCGACATGCCGGCCAGTTCGCGCACGATGCGCAGCCGCGCCCCCACCGCCAGCGCCGAGGCCTGGCTCTCCGCCTTCGCTACGCTCAATGCTTTGGCGACAGATTTGGCCTTGGCGACCGACTTGCTCTTGCTCGCACTCTTCTTCCCGGGCGCCGGTTTGCTGGCCAATTTGGTCACTCCACATTCGTCACAAGGCAGGGCGCGTTAACTAACACAGGCTCCGCCGGGCCGGAACTGCTTTCCGGAATCCGCTTGCGTGATTAAAAAATAATGTCATAGTTTAAAAAATATTAAACATATAAAAAGCCGCCGGCGAGCGCCGAAGGCGGCTGCGGGAGAGGGGAAAAGCATGACTTCGCTTGATGATTTTGCACGCCTGTCGGGCAAGCTTTACGTCGACGGCCACTGGGTTGCGAGCAGCAGCACGGAGCAGTTCGATGTGATCGAACCGGCAACCGAGGACCGTTTGGGGCGCATCGCGGACGCGACCGACGCCGAAATCGATCAGGCGATCGACATTGCCAACCGCGCCCGCAAGGTCTGGTGCAAGCAGGATCCGCGCAGCCGCGCTGTCATCCTTCACGACATCGCCGCCACCATCCGGCGCGACAAGGCCCTCTATGCCGAATGCATGACGCGCGAGGAAGGCAAGCCGTTCAAGGAATCCGTTGACGAGATCTCGTGGTGCGC
>NZ_CAMDRA010000243.1 GCF_945906275.1 Dongia mobilis | reverse complement strand
CGGCGCGGGCGACAGCCGCCAACACCGTCGGGCAGATCGAAGGCAAGTCCGCCAGTTGCGCCAGCATGCTCGGCTCGTTGCGCAAGCTCCTTGCCGACAATCCAAATCTGCTGGCGACCTGGGTAGCCTTCGAACCGAATGCCTTCGATGGCCAGGATGCCAGTTTCGTATCAACCGAAGGACATGATGCGACCGGTCGTTTCGTGCCCTATGTGGCGAGGGACGGCGAAGGATCGAGCCTGACGGCGCTCACTGATTACGAGACACCCAGCCTTGGCGACTATTACCTTCTGGCGCGTGACAGCGGCCAGGAGCAGTTGCTGGAGCCGTATCTCTATCTCGTGAACGGCAAGGAAGTGCTGATTACCAGTGCGGCGGTGCCGATCGTGGTGGACGGCAAGGTTATCGGTGTCGCTGGCATCGACCTGTTGCTGGAGGGCCTAAATGGGCTGTTGGGCGAGATGAAACCCTTTGAAACCGGGTCGGTCTCACTCATCTCCAATGGCGGCTTGTGGGCTGCCTATGCAGACGTGGCAGCGCTCGGCAAACCGATCGATGAAACTTCCGTGACGCTCAAGGAAGAGCTTTCGGCGATCAAAGGTGGCGAGCGACTGGTGACGGAGGATCGCTCGGAAACACTCGACACCGATGTCACGCGCATCTTCATGCCGGTCACAGCCGGCCTCTCAAGCGATCGCTGGTCGGTGCTGGTGAACCTGCCGCAGGACAAGATACGGGCACCGGTCAACGCACTCACCAACACGGTGCTGATCGTCGCGGCCGTGATTGTCGTGGTGTTGAGCATCATCATCGCCTTGCTGGTCCGTTATCTCGCCGCAAACCCGGTCCGCAAACTGACCGGGGCTGTCGAGGGATTGGCAGGTGGCAATACGGCCATTGATGTCCCGCTGACAACGCGCCGCGACGAGCTTGGCGTCATGGCGCGCGCCATCGACTTCTTCAAGGAGAAGCTGATCGAGGTCGATCGACTGCGCGAGGAGCAGATGGCGTCCGAGCAACGGGTCGCCGACGAACGGCGCAAGGCGATGCTGGATCTCGCCGACGGCTTTGAAGCGGCCATCAAGGGTGTGGTGGAGGGTGTCTCGTCCGCGGCGACAGAGTTGCAGTCGAGCGCCACGTCCATGTCCGGTACCGCGAAGGAGGCGACCCGCCAATCGACGGCGGTGGCGGCGGCTACCACGCAGGCGTCTGCCAATGTGACCACGGTGGCGGCGGCAGCCGAGGAGCTATCCTCTTCCATCACCGAGATCAGCCGGCAGGTGGCCGACAGTTCGATGGTTGCAAAATCGGCGGTTGATGAAGCAGCCAAGACCGGCGAAACGGTCGAGAGCCTCGCCCAGGCGGCCGAGCGCATCGGCGGCATCGTCCAGCTGATCAACGATATTGCGAGCCAGACCAATTTGCTGGCGCTCAATGCGACGATCGAGGCGGCGCGAGCCGGCGAGGCCGGCAATGGCTTTGCCGTTGTCGCCTCCGAAGTAAAAAACCTTGCCAGTCAGACAGCCAAGGCGACGGAAGATATTTCCGTCCAGATCAGCGGCATGCAGCAAGTGACACGCACCGCCGCCGGTGCCATGGGGAGCATCCGTTCGACCATCGCCCGGATCAACGACATTGCCTCGGGGATTGCCGCTGCGGTCGAGGAGCAATCGGCGGCGACACAGGAAATTTCCAGCAATGCGCAGCAGGCGGCGATGGGCGTCGATGAAGTTGCCCGCAATATCGGCGGCGTCAACCAGGCGGCCACTGAGGTCGGTGGTGCTGCCGGTGAGGTCCTTGGGGCATCATCCGAATTGTCACAGCAGTCTGAAGCGTTGCGGCGCGAAGTCGATGCCTTCATCGCCAAGATTCGCGCCGGCTGAGAATCCCACAGGATTGCAAAGAAAACGGGCGGGACCTAGGTCCCGCCCGTTTCCGTTCGGTCGGAGGTAGACTCTTATGCCGCGGCAGTGACAGCCCGCCCCGCCAGCACGCTCACCAGATGCGCGCGATAGGCGGCTGAACCGTGGAGGTCGCTGTTGATGTTGCCTGCCGGAACCTTGGCACCCTTGGCCGCGTCGGCGGTAAAGCTGCCGGAAAGGGCTGCTTCAACCTCCTTGGACCGGAAGACGCCTTCCTGGCCGGCGCCCGTCACCGCCACGCGCACACCGCTCTTGGTCTTGGCAACGAACACGCCGACGAGGGCGAAGCGCGACGCTGGCTGCACGAACTTCTCGTAGCCGGCTTTCTCCGGCTTCGGAAAATGGACGGCGGTGATGATTTCACCGTCTTCCAAGGCTGTGGTGAACATGCCCTGGAAGAAATCATCAGCCTTGATCTCGCGCTTGTTGGTGCGGATGGTGGCGCCGAGGCCCAGAACCGCTGACGGGTAATCCGCCGCCGGATCGTTGTTGGCCAAGGATCCGCCAATGGTGCCGCGATAGCGCACCTGGCGGTCGCCGATATGGCCGGCCAGATGGGCGAGGGCGGGGATGGCTCCCTTGACGACAGAGGAATTGGCGACCTCGTCATGGGTGGTCATGGCGCCGATGGTGACGCCATCGCCTTCCGCCTTGATGCCCTTGAGATCGGCGATGGCGCCCAGATCGATGAGATCGCTGGGTTCCGCCAGGCGCTGCCGAAGTGTCGGCAGCAAAGTCTGGCCACCGGCGATGATCTTGCCGTCGCTTGCCGCACCGATGGCTTTCACCGCGTCGGCGACAGAGCCCGGCTTGTGGAATGCGAAATTGTGCATTTGCTTCCTCCCTTACTCTGCCGCTTTGGCTTTGCCGGCGGATTGAATGGCCTGCCACACCTTGTGCGGGGTCGCCGGCATTGAAATATCGGTGACACCCACCGGCAGCAGTGCATCGAGCACGGCGTTGATGACGGCGGGCGGCGAGCCGATGGCGCCCACGTCACCAACACCCTTGGAGCCCAGCGGGTTGTGGGTGCACATGGTGGCGTGGTTGGCGACGGTGATGTTCGGCACATCGTCGGCGCGCGGCATGGTGTAATCCATGTAGGAGCCGGTGAGGAGCTGGCCCGTCGCCTCGTCATAGGTGCAGCTTTCCAGCAGCGCCTGGCCAATACCCTGGACGACACCACCATGGACCTGACCCTCGACGATCATCGGGTTGATGACCCGGCCGATATCGTCGACCGCCGTGAAGTTCAGAACCTGGGTGACGCCGGTCTCCGGGTCGATCTCGACCTCGCAGATATGCGTGCCGCCCGGATAGGTGAAGTTGAGCGGGTCGTAGAACGCCGTTTCTTCAAGCCCCGGTTCCAGTTCGGTGATGGGGTAGTTGTGCGGCACATAGGCCGTCAACGCCACCTGGCCGAAGGTCACCTTCTTGTCGGTGCCCTTCACGGTGAACTCGCCGTTCTTGAAGTCGATGTCGGCGACCGAGGCCTCCATCAGATGCGCGGCGATGCGCTTTGCCTTGGTGATGATCTTGTCCATCGCCTTGACGATGGCCGACCCGCCGACTGCGAGTGAGCGCGACCCATAGGTGCCCATGCCGAAGGGGATCTTGTTGGTATCGCCATGGCTGACTTCGACGCTCTCAAAGGCGACGCCGAGCGTATCCGATACCAGCTGTGCAAAGGTCGTCTCGTGACCCTGGCCATGGCTGTGGGTTCCGGTGAAGACCGTGACCGAGCCGGTGGGATGCACGCGGATCGAGCCGCATTCATAAAGACCGGCACGGGCGCCCAGCGACCCCACGACCGCCGACGGCGCAATGCCGCAGGCCTCGATATAGGTCGAGATGCCGATGCCGCGCAGCTTGCCGCGCTTCTTGGCTTCGGCCCGGCGTGCTTCGAACCCGCTCCAGTCACCCAGCTTGAGCGCGATGTCGAG
>NZ_CAMDRA010000242.1 GCF_945906275.1 Dongia mobilis | reverse complement strand
CCGCCTTCATACTGAAGCGTCTGCCCGCACCCTTCAAGCCGACCGTTTGGGTCGACGGCTGGCAGCAGATGCTGGCTGCCGTCGACGACACGTTGGCCGCGCCGCAAAGCTGGTGGCGGGTCATCGCGGCCGAAGGCATGGAAGGGGTCGTCCTCATCGGTGGCAGCCTGCTGCTTGGCTTCACGCTCTTGCTTGCCTGGCGGCTGCACCTTTTCCTCAGGCGGCGCTGGGGACCGAATCCGGCGATCGAAGAGCCAAGCCATGCGCGACGGATCCTGGCGGCCGGCGCGATGGCGGCGTCCGATATCCTGATCCCCTGCATTTTCCTGCTGGCACTATGGCGGATCGTCGATTGGGCGGTTCCGGTCGCCACCGACTTCTTCACCCAGCTGGTCGGCGGCGGTGCCATGAACCTGGTGGCGTTTCTGCTCGTCTCCGGCCTCGCCCGCGCCACGCTGTCACCGCATCTCCCAAATTGGCGCGTCATTCCCGTCACACCGCAGGGCGCCCAGCAGATTGCCAACAAGGTGACCCTGCTGGCGATCATGGTCGCCCTCTTCAACATGATCTACCTGATGGGTACCAAGGAAGATCCGGTCGCGGCCGATGCCTTCACCGCCTGCAACGCTTTCCTGCGCGACCTCGTCGTCGGCAGCATTGCCCTCTCGCTGCTGCGACGAGAGTACTGGGCGGCACCCGATGCCCGCCTCGCCGGAATCATGGGTCTCGTCCGCCGTTTTCTCATCTTCGTCGCCTGTCTTTCACCAATGCTGTCGTTGGCCGGGTATGCGTATCTATCAGAAGCGGTGCTGATCGCCGTCACGGCGACTTTAGTGATTGTCGGTATCGCCTGGCTGCTGCGGTCAGTCATGCTGGAGAGCCTGTCGCTGCTGCTTGGCAGTGAGGTGACAGATGAGGGAGCCGCCGCCCCGGGTGCCAGCAATGCCTTCCGCCTCAGCTTCTGGGCCCGCCTGCTGGTCGAGACGGTGCTGTGGCTGCCGGCCTTCTATCTGTTGCTGTTGTCCTATGGACTCTCACCCTCGCTCCTCAACCTGATCATCAATCGGGCGGTCAGCGGCGTACAGGTCGGTCAGGTCACGTTGTCGCTGAGCGAGATCGTGCTGGCCTTGATAGTCCTTGTTGCCGGTCTCTTCATCGTCGGCCGGGTCAAGCGCTGGCTGTCGGACCAGGTCCTGCCGACCACCAGCTTTGATATCGGCCTGCAGAATTCCGTCGCCGCCGGCTTCGGCTATGTGGCGAGCCTGATCGTCATCACCCTCGCCGTGGTGACATTGGGCATCGACCTCTCCAGCGTCGCCATCATCGCCGGCGCCTTGTCGGTCGGTATCGGTTTCGGCCTCAAGACCGTGGTCGAGAATTTCGTGGCCGGCATCCTCATCCTCATCGAACGACCCATCAAGGTCGGCGACTGGATTGTCGTCGGCGGCACGGAGGGCATCGTCAAACGCATCTCCGTGAGGTCCACCGAGGTCGAGACTTTCGACAATGCCAGCGTGATCTTTCCCAATTCGGAGTTGATTTCCAACGCTGTCGTCAACTGGACCCTCCGCGACCGGGTCGTGCGCATCGTGATCTCGATGCGTGTCGTGCCCGGCAGCGACACCAAGCTCGTGCGCGACCTTCTGCTAGATTGCGCACGGCAACAACGGCGTGTCTGTGCCGAGCCGGCACCCACGGTATTGTTCAAGAAAATCGTCGATCTCGGGCTGGAGTTCGAACTGCGCTGTTTCGTGATCGACACCGCCTATGTCAACCAGGTCACCTCTGATTTGAACTTCGCCATCGACAATTCGTTCAGGGCGCATGGTGTCGACATAGCGCACACGGCGAGCGTCGTACGGCCGCGCCTCGATCCGACTGCTCCGGCAGCACCTGTCACGGAAGCGACGAAGCAGCCCAAGGCCAGCGGGCCGATCGCCGCGGAAGAATAGCCGACGCGTGTGATCTTCATCACATGAGCGGTGAACTGGTGATGCGCGACGTAGCGGTCCGTTGATTTCACAAGCCATTTTACGCCGCGGATTTGTCGCGCATTTGAACTAAACACCGCCACCCGGGCACTAACCAGCATAGACGCCGCAATGCCGCGGCAGCTTGTTCACCACGGAGTGACGATCATGCGCAAATTCCTCCTGCTTTCGGCCATCGTGGCAAGTGCCATGCTGGCCGGCTGTGCCCAGACCGGCAACACCGCCACCACTGCCTCGAACTGCGACCATCTCTCGGCTGACGATCTCATGCTGGCTGTCGAGCATGGGGCGTGCGAACTCGATGTGGCGACCGCGGCCGGCGGCGAGCCCGCTGACTCCAGCTCCCCTGGCAATGATGACAAGGATAACGGCGGCGACAAGAAGCCAGATCCGGAGCCCGATCCCGACCCGGAGCCCGGCAACGACCCGGATCCGGAAGGCGAGCGTGACCCCACCACCGAACCCGGCGGCAATGCCGCGGCCTCGGAGTAGCCGTCGACACCTGCCACTGACCGACCGACTCAATCGTGGCGCGCTATCCGCTGGATGGCGCGCCACATCGTTTTGCCAAGATGACGACTGCCGCCATCCCTGATAGCTTTCAGCGATGCTTGATTATCTTGTCATCGGTGCCGGGGTTGTCGGTCTCGCCATCGCCCGCCGTCTGGCACGTGCCGGCCGCGAGGTCGTCATCGTCGATGCCGGCCCCACGATCGGCAGCGAAACGAGTTCGCGCAACAGCGAAGTCATCCATGCCGGCATCTACTACCCAGCTGGCAGCCTTAAGGCCGTCTTGTGTGTGTCCGGCCGTAGGGCTTTGTACCGCTATTGTGACAGCCGCGGCGTTCCCTATCGTCGCTGTGGCAAGCTGCTGGTCGCGGTCGACGATGCGCAACGATCGGTCCTGCAGACCCTGGGGGACAAGGCCTTGGCCAATGGCGTCGATGATTTGCAGGCTCTGTCGCAGGCGGCGGCCATGGCGCTGGAACCCAATCTCAATTGCGTCGCCGCCCTGTTCTCGCCCTCGACCGGGATCGTCGACAGCCATCAATTGATGCTGAGCTATCTCGGCGATGCCGAGAATGCCGGCGCCAGCCTGGCGTTGCAGACGCCGGTTATCCGTGGTGTCCGTGGCGCCGACCATTGGCAGGTTGGGCTGGGCGGCGCGGAGCCGGACGATCTCCGGACGCGCTGCGTGATAAACGCTGCCGGACTTCAGGCAAGCCAAGTCGCCCGGGCACTTGGCCTGGCGCCGGACCGGGTGCCAACCACGCATTTGGCCAAGGGCAATTACTTCACCTACCAGGGCGGTCCGCCGCCCTTTTCGCATCTTGTCTATCCGATGCCTGAACCGGGTGGGCTCGGCGTGCATGTCACGCTGGACCAGGCTGGGCGCGTGCGGTTCGGGCCGGACGTCGAATGGATCGACAAGGTCAACTATGAGGTCGACCCAACGCGCGCCGAGAGATTCTATCCCGCAATCAGGCGCTATTTCCCGAAACTGGCGGATGGCTGCTTGGCGCCCGCCTATTGCGGCATTCGCCCGAAACTGTCGCGCGACCCGCGCGTCGATTCCGATTTCATGATCGCCACAGAGGCAGATCATGGCGCGCCGGGCCTGGTGAACCTGTTCGGCATTGAATCGCCCGGCCTCACCGCCAGCCTCGCTTTGGCCGAACGGGTCGCCGCCAATCTGGGCGTCCTGCCCAACCCGGAAGACAAGGCGCTCTTTGAGAGAGACTGACGAGCGGCAAGCGGAACAGGCGGCACAGAGCCGTTTCTGGTGGCGATTATTTCTGGAGGCGGGGGAAATGGTGCCCGGGGACGGACTGTCACTCTCGACCAAGAACGCATTGATTTAATTACATTGTTTCAGACGCCACTTCGTGAGTGTGTAC
>NZ_CAMDRA010000241.1 GCF_945906275.1 Dongia mobilis | reverse complement strand
TCGACCAGATCCGGGTGAGCGGCGGGCTGCAGATCGTCTCGCTCGCCGCCGGGCCCGATGTGGGCTCGGTCCACCTGCCTTTGGTGGCGATCATCGCCCTGCCGCCGCGCTGAGCCCATTGCATGGCGGCTATGTCAGCCTGTTTCGCGCTTGCGGCAGGGGGGCTTAATCCCTAGTCTCCGGCGGCTTTTCACTGAAATGACCGCCTGAGAGACGAGATGACCGACGACCGTATCTATGCCCAAGCAGCGCGTGCCTGGCCGTTCGAGGAGGCCAAGAAGCTGGTCGAACGCTATAAATCCGCGCCGCCGAAAAAGGGCTATGTGCTGTTCGAGACCGGTTACGGCCCGTCGGGCCTGCCCCATATCGGCACCTTCGGCGAGGTTGTGCGCACCACCATGGTGCGCCAGGCGTTTCAGCGCCTGTCGGATATTCCGACCCGCCTCTTTGCCTTCTCCGACGACATGGACGGGTTGCGCAAAGTGCCGACCAATGTGCCGAACCAGGAGATGCTGGCACAGCATCTCGGCAAGCGCCTGACCCTGGTGCCGGATCCCTTCGGGACCCATGAGAGCTTCGGCCATCACAACAACGCGATGCTGCGGGGCTTCCTCGACGGGTTCGGGTTTGAGTATGAATTCCAGTCCTCGACCGATTGGTACATGTCGGGCCGCTTCGACCAGGGGCTGCTTGATGTGCTGCGCCATTATGAACAGGTGCAGGAGATCATGCTGCCCAGTTTGCGCGAAGAGCGTGCCGCCAGCTATTCGCCCTTCCTGCCCGTGTGCCAGAAGACCGGGCGCGTGCTGCAGGTCCCCATTCTCGAGACCAATGCGGCGGCCGGCACCATCGTCTATCAGGACGAGGACGGCACCAAGGTCGAGACGCCGGTCACCGGCGGGTGCTGCAAGCTGCAATGGAAGCCCGACTGGGCGATGCGCTGGCATGTGATGAATGTCGATTATGAAATGTCGGGCAAGGACCTCATCCCCTCGGTGCAGCTTGCCAACAAGATCTGCCGCGAGCTGGGATCGCCGCCGCCCGAAGGGTTCAATTACGAGCTGTTCCTCGACGACAAGGGCCAGAAGATTTCGAAGTCGAAGGGCAATGGCCTCTCGGTCGAGGAGTGGCTGGAATATGCGCCGCCCGAGAGCCTCGCTTTGTTCATGTACCAGAAGCCGCGGGCGGCCAAGCGGCTCTACTTCGACGTCATCCCGCGCGCGGTCGATGATTATCTGACCTTCGTCGAGAAGTTCGAAGGGGAAGCGCCGGCGCAGAAGCTGGAGAACCCGGCCTGGCATATCCATAACGGCAAGCCGCCGGTCACCGGCAACGGCATTCCGCGGAACGCGCTCTCCTTCGGCATTCTCCTCAACCTCGCTTCAGTCGCCAATGCCGAGACCAAGGACACGCTGTGGGGCTTCGTCTCGCGCTATCTGCCGGAGGCCAATCCGGTGAGCGCACCCTTCCTCGACAAGATGGTCGGCTTTGCCATCAACTATTACCGCGACCATGTGAAGCCGCATAAGAAGTACAAGACGCCTGACGACATGGAGCGCGCGGCCTTGACCGAATTGCTGGCTGCCCTGGAAGCAGCCCCCGAGGGCGCCAGCGCCGAGGAGCTCCAGAACATCGTCTTCGAGGTCGGCAAGAAGCATCCGTTCCCGGAACTCCGCGCCTGGTTCAAGGCGCTTTATGAAACGCTGCTGGGGCAGGAGACCGGCCCGCGCATGGGTTCGTTCTTTGCCCTTTATGGCCGCAAGGAATCGGCAGCCCTCATCCGCAAGGCGCTGGATGGGTCGATCGGGTGATACTTTTTCGTCATGGTCCGCGAAGGCGGACCACCCACGAGTTTGTGGGCGTCTGAAGAAAGTAAGTCGTGGGTGGTCGGCCACAGCCGACAAATGTCGGCATTCGCCGACGGCCGACCATGACGATTTAATAGATCGTCACTCAATCCTCTTAGCAGACCTCCCCCTCAATCCTTCGTGATGCGCTCGGTCGTCTTGTCGGGTTCGGCGCTGCCATAGGTCTGCTGTTCGGCGCGGAAGGCAGCGATGTATCGGTCGACATCGGGGGCAAAACGGCCGAGGCGCCGCAGCATGGCACTGCCCAGGCCCAGGCCGATTTCGATATCCTCGGGGATCGCTTCGTTGACGCCGAGATGCGCCAGACGCTGGGCGTGGCCCGCATCCCAGGCGCGGGCGACGATGACGAGGTTGGGCACGATTTCATGCAACGCCGCTGCCATGCGCTCGGCCATCGCCGGGCTGTCGATGGCGATGACGGCCAGCGAGGCGCGCTCGACCCCGGCGGCGCGCAGCACGTCGATGCGGCTGGCGTCACCGAAATAGACCGGCAGGCCGCGCGCGCGGGCGCGGATCACGCGCTGCACGTTGAGATCGAGCACGACATAGCCGATCTCGGCATTGTCGAGCAGCCGGCAGATGGCCTGGCCGACGCGGCCATAACCAGCCACCAGCACATGTTCGGCAAGATGTTCGGATTCATCGGCAAGCGAACTGGCGCGGCGCCCGCGCCGGTCGCGGATATAGCTCGCCGCATACCGGCCGAGCGTCGCCAAGGCGGGTGTGAGCGCGATGCTGAGCACGATGGCGGCATTGAGATTGAGGATCGTCCCGCCTGAGAGAATGCCGCCGATACCGGCAAGGCTGGTGAGGACGAAGCCGAATTCACTGCCCTGGGCGAGGATCAGGGCGGCGCGCAGGCCGGTGTCGGACTTCAGGCCGAAGGCGCGCGCGACCAGAGCGGTGAGCAGCACCTTGATCAGCACGAAGATGAGGGTGATGCCGATGATGGGGACGATGTTGGCCGCCACCGCGGCGAGATCGAACGTCATGCCGACGGTGACGAAGAACAGGCCGAGCAGCAGGCCACGGAAGGGCTGGATGTCGGCCTCGATCTGGTGGCGATAGGGTGTGCCGGCCAGCAGCATGCCGGCAAGGAAGGCACCAAGGCCCATCGACATGCCGGCTTCGCGCGTGATCCAGCCCAGCCCCAGGAGGATGAACAGGCTGGCGGCGGTGAACAGTTCCGAATTGCCGGTGCCGGCGATCTGGCGGAACAGGGGGCGGATGAGAAAGCGGCCGGCCAGCGTGATGAGGCCCAGGGCCAGGGCCGCCTTGACGGCGGCGAGGCCCAGGGCGAACCACAGGCTGCCGCCCTCGGCACCGAGCAGTGGGATGAGCGCCAGCATCGGCACCACGGCGAGGTCCTGGAACAGCAGCACCGCGACGGCGATGCGGCCGAAGCGCGCCGCCGCCTCGCCGCGGTCGATCAGCAGTTTCAGCACAGTGGCCGTCGAGGACAAAGCGAGGATGCCGCCGATGACGATGGCGGCCGCCGGGTCCATGCCGAGGAGGATGGCGATGAGGCCGATCACGAGCATGGTGACGCCCATCTGCGCGCCACCCAGGCCGAAGACGTAGAAGCGCATGGTTTTCAGGCGTTCGAGCGGCAGTTCGAGGCCGATCGCGAACAGCATGAAGACGACGCCGAGTTCGGCAAGCCACGCCGCCTGTTCCGGATCGTCGATCGCCTTGAGGCCGGAGGGACCGATGAGCATGCCGACAGCGAGATAGCCCAGCACCGAGGAAACCCCTGCCCGGTGCAGCAGCGGCACGATGACCAGGGCCGCCGTGAGCACGATCAGGATGTCGGTGATGGCGTCGCTGTGCAAATAGCTGCTCCTGGTGGGTAAACCCCCTATCGTCATCCTCCGCCGTCGGCGAATGCCGAACTTTGCCGGCCGGGGCGGACCATTGTCTGTTTGAGATCGGCTATTCTTGCTGGATCGGTGCCAGTGGCGCTGATGCCAGCCTGGACCTGGCCAGGTCCAGGCTGGCGGTCGCGGCCGACCGTGCGGACCAAGGGTTTGCACCCGACGTCATAGTGGTCACCGC
>NZ_CAMDRA010000240.1 GCF_945906275.1 Dongia mobilis | reverse complement strand
CGGCGGACCAAGACGACTGAGGGTGACGATGGAGCGGTGGCGGTCTCCCCCCTAAAGCGCCGCCAGCGACTTTTCCATCGCGTCCAGGAAGATGTCGGCGTGCTCCTGCGTGAAGACCAGGGGCGGGCGGATCTTGAGGATGTTGGCGCCGGGCCCCGTTGCGCTGATGAGGACCTTGCGGCGGCGGAGGTCGTTGACGATGCGGGTGGTCGTCTCGGCGTCGGGTTCCTTGGTTGTGCGGTCCTTGACGAATTCCAGGCCCAGGAAGAGTCCGGCGCCGCGCACGTCGCCGATCCCCTCATGGCGCGTGGCCAGCCTCTCAAGCCCATCGCGCATATAGGTGCCGACCTTGCCGGCATTCTCGGCCAGGCCCTCCTGCTCGATCACGTCGAGCACGGCGAGGCCCACGGTGCAGGAGACCGGGTTGCCGCCGAAGGTGTTGAAGTAGCGCGAGCGGCGGCCGAATTCCTCGACGATGTGCGGCTGCATGATGGCGGCCGCCATCGGGTGGCCGTTGCCCATGGGTTTGCCCACCGTGACCATGTCCGGCACGAGGCCGTGGCGCGCGAAGCCCCAGAAATCGGGGCCGACACGGCCGAAGCCCGGCTGCACCTCGTCGGCGATGTAGATGCCGCCGGCCGCTCGGATGGCACCCACCGCCTCCTTGAGGAAGCCGGGTTCGCCCAGGAAGACGCCGTCGCTGGAGAAGATGCCGTCGAGCAGCAAGGCGCAGGGCTTGATCCCTTGCTTCTGCATTTCCGCGATGGCCGCCTTGACGCCGGCGGCGAAGGTGGCGCCGACATCGCCGCTGATGCGGTAGGTGTCGGGGGCCGGCACCAGCTTCACCTGGGGGCCGCGTTCGACATAATCGCCCAGCGAGGGCGAGAGTTCCGAAATGGCGACGGTCAGGCCGTGATAGGCGAGTTTCGTGACGATGACGCCCGTCCCCTTGGTGTAGGATTTGGCGATGCGCAAGGCGAGGTCGTTGGCTTCGGAGCCGGTGCAGGTGAACATCACATGCTGGAGGGCCGCCGGGAACTTGGCAAGCAGGCGCTCGGCATAATCGACGATGGTCTCGTGCAGATAGCGCGTGTGGGTGTTGAGGATCGCAGCCTGTTTCGTGAGCGCCGCCACCACCCTGGGGTGGCAATGGCCGACCGAGGCCACGTTGTTGTAGACGTCGAGATAGGCGTTGCCGTCGGGATCATAGAGCCAGACGCCCTCGCCGCGCACGATGTGCAGCGGCTTTTCGTAGAACAGGCGATAGGCAGGCCCCAGCAGCTTTTCGCGCCGCTTGATGAGGGCTGCGTCGGCGGCGCTGATATCGCCTTCGCGGCCGGGCACATATTGATTCACCATCGCCATGATCAGATCTCCTGGAAACCGTCCTTTTACTCTGCCGTCATCCCCGGGCTTGACCCGGGCATCAGTCCGCTGGCGACGGGCCTCACCCAGTCAAACCTGATCCCCGGGTCAAGCCCGGGGATGACGATCGAAATCAGCGCACCTCAAGACCACATAGCCGGCGCAGATTTTCCTGGGCCTGTTCGCGCGGCATGGCGGCGAAGGCGGCAAGACCCGCCCAGGCGCGCGGCGCGTTGCGCAGGATGTAGTCATTGTTCTCGGGATAGCGCGCGGCGCGCCAGCTGGTGATCGTGGCCGTGGTCGCCAGCCGTGCCGCGATGAGGTCGTAGAGGAGATCGAGCTCGATCTCATGGAGCGGCAGGACGCCATGATAGGCGGCGATGAGATCGCCTGCCTCGGCCAGCGGGTCACCTTCCAAAGCGAGTTGATAGGAGGATGCGACGGCCAGATCATTGACCAGCGGCGTCCATACCATGTCGCCGAAATCGAGGATGCCGGCGACCTTGGCCGGGTCCTGGCTGTCGACCAGCACATTATAGGGGTTGAGATCGTTATGGACGAACTGGGTGCGGAGGTCCGCCATCACCGGTGTCACCTGCCGGTCGAAATTGGTGAGCACGCGCTCGACCAGTTGCCGCTTCTCCCCCGCCTCGACATGGGGGGTCAACTGCCAGAGGCGGCTTGCATGCTTGATGTCCCATTGCAGATCATGATGCGTGGCGGCATGGGTGAAGTCCGCCAGCGCACGGGTCAGGCGCGCGAGGTTGCTACCCAAATTCCGCCGCTGGGCGGCACTGCGCGGGGCCAGATGCAGCGGCTCGCCTTCGAGATAGGAGAAGAGCCGGAGCACCAAAGGCTGGCCGGCAGCATCGGACAGGATCTCCTCATAGGTGCCGCCGGCGTTCCGGAAGACACGCTGCACGGGGAGGTCCGGGTCCTTCTCCGCCACATGACGCAGCGCCTCGGTCTGCAGATTGGTGACGAGCCGTTCCTCGGCCGGGTTGGAGAGCTTCAGCACATAACTTTCGCCGCCCTGGGTCCTGATGCGGAAATTGGCGTCGCGCTCGCTGGTGAGCTTGCTGGCGGTGCCTTCCACCCCGAAATGCTGCCGGGCGAGGGCTGCCGCGTCCACTTCGCTGAAGACCGGCGGCGGGGCCGAGAGGGAATCCGCCTCGCCAGGCGACGAAGGAACGGGCGATGATTGAACGGCTGGCATGCAAAATCCACAGAGGCGCTGACGATGGTGGCAAGTGGTGGCTGTTATAGCGGGATTCCCGGTGGCTCGCCGCAACTTTGTCGATGGCCGCGGAAGGCTGGATTGCTGCGTCCCGACCAGCTAGGATCGCCCCGAAATCATCAGACAAGCCCCCAAGGAGCGCATCATGGCTGGTAAAATCGAGGCCCGCTTGGCCGAACTCAACATCGAACTGCCCAAGGCCGCGGTGCCGGTCGCCAATTACGTGCCGGTCGTGATCGCCGGCAACACCGCCTATGTCTCCGGCCAGGTGACGGTGTGGAACGGCGAGTTCAAGTTCATCGGCAAGGTGGGCCAAGAATTCTCGACCGAGCAGGCGGCGCAGGCGGCGCGCCTGTGCGGGCTCAACATCATCGCGCAGCTGAAACTGGCGCTGGGCGATCTCGACCGCGTGAAGCGCATCTGCAAACTGGGCGTCTTCGTCAACTGCCTGGACAGCTTCACCGAGCAGCCCAAGGTCGCCAACGGTGTTTCCGACATGATGGTCGAGGTGTTCGGCGAGGCCGGCAAGCATGCCCGCTCGGCAGTCGGCGTCAACACCCTGCCGCTCAATGTCGCCGTCGAAGTCGACGCGATCATCGAGATTGCGTGAGGGATCGCGCCTGACAGGCTCCCTCACCGCCCGCATCGTCGATCGGCTGGATAAGATTCCCGCGGCGGATTGGGATGCCTGCGCCGGGGCGGATAATCCGTTTGTCGCCCACGCCTTTCTCAACGCGCTGGAGATTTCCGGCTCGGTCGGGCGCGGGACCGGCTGGCTGCCGCAGCATATCGTGCTGGAGGATGATGCGGGCCAGCTGCTGGGCGCGGTGCCGCTTTATGTGAAGGGGCACAGCCAGGGCGAATATGTGTTCGACCATGGCTGGGCCGAGGCCTATGAGCGGGCGGGCGGGCGCTATTATCCGAAGCTGCAGGTGGCGGTGCCCTTCTCGCCCGTGCCGGGACCGCGTCTGCTGGTGAAGCCCAGCGCCGATGACGCGGTGATGCGCAGCGCGCTCATCGGCGCGCTCACCAGCACAGCGGAGAAATCCGGTCTCTCATCGCTGCACATCACCTTCTGCACGGGAGAGGAAGCGGCCGAGCTGGTCGAGCATGGCTATCTCCATCGCTTAGGGTGCCAGTATCATAGGACGAATGCCGGCTATGGCAGTTTCGAGGATTTCCTCGGCACGCTTTCCTCGCGCAAGCGCAAGACGATCCGCAAGGAACGCGCCAGCGTCGCCGGGATCGAGATCCGTGCCTTGTCCGGCGACGATCTCACGCCTGACCATTGGGATGCGTTCTTCGAATTCTACATGGATACCGGCAGCCGCAAATGGGGCCGGCC
>NZ_CAMDRA010000239.1 GCF_945906275.1 Dongia mobilis | reverse complement strand
CATTGCGGGTAAAGGCCGCCACATAGTCGGTCGCCGGCCGCATCACCAGTTCCTCCGGCGTGCCGATCTGGATGACGCGGCCATCCTTCATGATGGCGATCCGGTCGGCGAGCTTGATCGCCTCGTCGAAATCATGGGTCACGAAGATCATCGTCTTCTTGAGTACCCGCTGCAGGCGGATAAGCTCGTCCTGCATCTCGCCGCGGATGAGCGGGTCGAGCGCCGAGAATGGCTCATCCAGGAACCAGAGTTCCGGCTTCACCGCCAGCGACCGGGCGATGCCGACGCGCTGCTGCTGGCCGCCCGACAATTGCCGCGGGTAGGCGTTCTCGCGGCCGCCGAGGCCCACCAATTCGATCACCTCGCGCGCGCGCTGTTCGCGCTCCGCCTTCGCGATCTTCTGAATGGCCAGCGGAAAGGCCACATTGTCCAGCACGGTCAAGTGCGGCAGCAGGGCGAAATGCTGGAACACCATGCCCATCTTGTGGCGGCGGATGTCGATCAGTTCCGCCTCGCTGGCTTTCAGAAGATCCTTGCCCTCGAGCAGCACTTCGCCGGCGGTGGGCTCCACGAGACGCGACATGCAGCGCAGCAGGGTCGATTTGCCTGACCCCGACAGGCCCATCACGATGAAGATCTCGCCTTCGCCGATCTCGACCGTGACGTCGCGCACGCCGGCCATCAGCCCGGCCTTCGCCATGGAATCCGGTGCCAGTGCTTCCGGCGACGGGCTTCCCGCCATGAAGGCTTCAGCCCAGCGCCCGAAGACCTTCCACACGCCGCGACAGGCGAGTTTCACCTTGGCGACGTCATTCATTCTCTTGTCTCATGATCTTTTTTTGGGAAGCGACCGCGCCGATGTTGGTCACACCGGCGCGGTGTCTTACATGGTCAAGCTGCTGCTTGGGCTTACTGGGCCCAGGCGTCGACTTTGGCCTGGTTGGCGGCGATCCACGCAGCCGCCACTTCCTCGATCGGCTTGCCGTCGAGATCGACCTGGCCGGAGAGCGCATTGAGCTCGTCGGCGCTGATCGAGTAGTTGGTGGCGATCTTGTGGGCGACCGGCCACTTGTCCTTCATGCCGGCCCAGCCATTTTTCCAGATCTCGCCATGCGGCTTGCCGCAATCATAGGCCATGTCCGGATTGATCCCGACGGAAGGGTCCTCGTAGCAGGCCTTCGAATGTTCCGGGAATTCGACCCATTCGCCCTTGTACTTGGCGGGCGCCCAATGCGGGCTGTAGACCCACAACATCACCGGCGCCTGCCGCTGATAGGCGGATTCCAACTCGGCGAACATGGCGGCATCGGTGCCTGCATGGATCACCTCGAACGGTAATCCCAGCGCCTCGACACGCTCATCGTCGAAGCCTTCCCAGGTCACCGGACCGCCGACATAGCGGCCCTTGGGCGCCGTCTCGGGCGTCGAGAAAGCCTCGGCGCAGGCCGGTTCCTTGAGCGCTTCCCAATTCGGCAGGCCCGGGCACTTCTCTTTCATATAGAGCGGATACCACCATTCTTCCTTGGCCTTTGGTCCCAGGGCACCGAGCTTTTCGGTCTTGCCGCTGGCATCGGCCGCGGCCATCGCTTCACCGGCGGTCGTGTCCCAGAACTCCATGCCGATGGTGAGATCCCCGGTCTGCAAGCCGGTCTGCAGGCTTGAGAGATAGTCCGACGTCACCAGTTCGACATTGTAGCCCTTGGCCTTCAATATCTGCGCGAGGATGGTCGCGTTGAGGTTGACACTGGTCCAATCGAACATCGCGATCTTGATCGGATCCGTACTTTCCTGAGCCAATACCGGTGTTGTCGACACGCCCAAACCGAGGCCGAGGACAATCGCCGCACCGAACGCCTTACGGCGGAACGTCTCCTTCATCTCACCTCTCCCTGTTGCCGATTGAGCCCCCTATTGATTGGGGCATTTTTTATTGAGATGTAAATCTATCCACAGCGTTTCCGAAGTCGCAAGTAAATTGTGCGTAATTCGTGGAAATGATGTTGATTTGACCGACCGGAAAACGCGGCCGGTCCTGGACCAAGAAAAAAGCCCGCCGGTTTTCGCCGGCGGGCTTTCTCGAACATCGTAGGGTGAGGCGATCAGGCAGCCTGGCTGGTGCTGACGCCCTTGTCCTTGAGGAGCTGCTGCAGCTCACCCGATTCATACATCTCGCGGATGATGTCGCAGCCGCCGACAAACTCGCCCTTCACATAGAGCTGGGGGATGGTCGGCCAGCTGGCAAATTCCTTGATACCCTGACGCAAGCTGGGGTCTTGCAGGATGTCGATGCCCTTGAACTTGACGCCCACATGGCTCAGCACCTGCACGACGGCGGCGGAGAAGCCGCATTGCGGGAATACCGGGGTGCCCTTCATGTAGAGCACGACGTCGTTGCTGCCGATATCGTCGCGAATCCGGTCGAAAACGGGGTTGTCACTCATGGGCTGGAGATCCTTTCTGCCTTTGCTCGCGATATGGCGGCAATCAGTTGGAAAGTCAATTGTCGAGGCTGATGACAGGCTCGGCCGGCACCGGGGCATTTTGCCGCCGTCGCAGGAAAGGCGCCAGTGAGAATACGCCCAATCCCAGCCAAATCGCCCCGAAAGTGATCGCATGGATTCCGGTAAACGGCTCGCCATAGGCCAGGACCGCCAGGCTGACCTGCACTGTGGGATTGAGATACTGCATGAGGCCCATGAGGGTGAGCGACAGGCGGTTGGCCGCCCCGGCAAAGAACAGCAGCGGCACCGTGGTGATGAGGCCGAGCCCCGCCATCAGCAGCTGGCCCTGCCAGTCGGCCGTGAGGAAATGCCCCTGCCCGCTTTGCTCCAGCCACACGGCATGCGCGAGGGCGAAGGGAAAGAGCAGCAGCGTTTCGGCAAAGAGGCCCAGCATGGCCGGCACCTTCAGCACCTTGCGACAGAGGCCATAGATCGCAAAGGTGCCGGCCAGCGACAAGGCGATCCAGGGCAGTCGCCCGAAGGCAAAGGTGGTGAGGCCGACACCGATGGTGACGATGACAAGCCCTGCGAACTGCACCCGGCTCATCCGCTCCTTGAACAGCCAGACACCGAGCGCCACGCTCAGCAGCGGACAGATGAAATAGCCGAGGCCCGCCTCCAGCGCTTGGCCCTCGGCCACCGCCCAGATGAAGATCAGCCAGTTGGTGGCGAGGAAGACCGACGACAGCAACAGCCCGGCAAGCTTCCGGCGATCGCCGAAAAGGGCAGCGATGTCGGCGCGCGGCACCAGGATGAAGGTGCCCAGTGCGGTGAGCACCAGCGACCAGAGGATGCGATGATCGAGCACTTCCGGCGCCGACATGAAGGATGTCTGCCGGAAATAGATCGACATCATCCCCCAGCACAGATAGGCGCCGGCAGCATAGGCAAGGCCGAGCCGGTCGGCCTGGTGACCAGGCATGATGGTGGGTGGCTAGGCCGTCGGTGCCGAGGTCTGCAAAGCCAGGGCGTGCAACTCGTCGCCCATCCGGCCCTTCAGCGCGGCATAGACGATCTGATGCTGCTGCACGCGCGACTTGCCGATGAAGGCCGAGGAGACGACCTGTGCCGCATAATGATCGCCGTCTCCGCGCAGATCCTCGATCGTGACGGCGGCATCCGGCAGGGCTTCCTTGATCAGCCGGGCGATCTCGCTTGCTTCCATGGCCATGGTGGCAACTCCCGTAAAACTACGCCGCACCCATGAGGGTCGGCAAAAAGGCTTCATGCGACTGGCGCAGATCGCTGATCGGCATCTTGCGGCCATCGAGCACCAATGCATCGCCACCGGTCGCGCCGACACGCGAAACCGGCACACCCGCCGCCTTCGCCTTGGCTTCGATCGCCGCCGCCTGGGACCCCGGCACGGCGATCACATAGCGCGCCTGGTCTTCGCCGAACCAGTAGCCATGGGCAGGCACATCCGATGGCGGCGTCGTCAGTGTCACGCCGACACCGCCGGCCATCGCCATCTCCGCGAGCGCCACCAGCAGGCCGCCATCTGAGACGTCATGGCA
>NZ_CAMDRA010000238.1 GCF_945906275.1 Dongia mobilis | reverse complement strand
TGAACCAGCTGGCGACGGAAATGTCCCCTGAGGAAAAAGCCCGCGCCCAGGCGTTGCTGCAGACCTGGCAACCCAGCAACTGATCCCATCCGCAATGTGAATCGGTCTTGCGTTACAGCGCCGCCGGCAACCGCCGCGCCGTGATACTGTAACGTTCTGCTGCAATTGAATGGCGCCCTTCCCATGGATGAAGTCTTCGAGATCCTGTTCTGGCTGCTGGGCATAGCCCTCGGTGGAGTCGCGGTGTTCGTGATGCCGTTCGTCTCCTTCATCTCCTGGCGGCGCGGCCTGCGCCTTGACCGGGAGCTGCGGGCGCTGCGCCAGGAAGTGATGCAGTTGAAGCGCCACGGAATCGCCCACCCGCCGGCGCCGGCTGCGGAAGCGGCACCATTTGTCGAGCCCATGATCATGGCAGCACCCAGCGCGCCAGAAATGGCGGCACCGCTCCCGGAACCGACGACCGCGCAGCCGGCTCCCGCCGATGCGCCTTTCATCTATGCCGAAGCCGTGGCGCCGCAACAGCCGGAACCCAAGCCAACACCCAAGGCAGCACCGGCACCGACATCCGCAGCTTCCAGCGAGGGCAAGGATTTCGAGGGTCGCCTCGGTGGGCGCATCTATGGCTGGCTGGGCGGCATCGCCCTCGCCTTTGCTGGCGTGTTACTGGTGAAATACTCGGTCGAGCAGGGCTGGCTGTCGCCGGCCGTGCGCGTCTCGCTCGGCATCCTGTTCGGCTTCGTGCTGTTCGGTGTCGCGCAATGGATGCGCAAGCGCTCCAACAACCTCGGCCAGGCACTCACCGCGGCCTCGGTGGCCGTGCTCTATGCGGCCCTCTTTGCCGCGACCGCACTCTATGACCTGCTGCCGACCGCGTTTGCTTTCATTGTCCTGGCAGCGCTCACCTTCGCCGCAATCGCGCTATCGCTGCGCGACGGTCCCTTCGTCGGCCTGGTGGGTCTGGCCGGCGGCTTCCTGACACCTTTGTTCGTCGCCTCGGACACGCCCAATCTGCCGGTGCTGTTCGGCTTCCTCTATCTCCTGCAATGGGGCGCGCTTATGCTCCTCAAGCAGCGCGGCTGGTGGTATCAGGCGGCTATCGCCAATGCCGGCGGCCTGCTCTGGGCGGCCTTCCTGATCTCGGTCCTCGCCTTCGATCGCAGCATGGCCGGCAGCTACGCCATCCCGCTCTTCTTGATCGCGACCTCCTGGACGTCGATCTGGGCGCTGGAATCGCGTGGCGGCGCCTTGCGGTCGGTCGAGATGCTGTGGACCACGCGGGCGACCTCGATCGCCTGCTTCGGCCTGATGGCATTCCTAATCGCTGCCAGCGAATACGCGACGATGAACTGGTTCTTCGCCCTTCTGCTTGTGACCAGCCATCTCGTCGCCGCGCGGCGCTGGACCGCCGAGGACGTGCCGGCCTATATCGGCGCCGCCATCATGGTGGCTGCCTATGTGCTGTGGCCGGCGACCACATGGGATTACGAGACCGCCACCGTCATCGACCGCAGTTCCGAGATGATCGTGACCGGCCTCATTTTCGGCGGCCTGCTCCTGTTCGGTGGCTGGTATTTCGCCCATGGTGCCAAGCACCCGACGCGCTGGGCGGCACTTTCGACGCTGGGCTCCGGCTTCATCTTCGGTGGCGCCTATCTGCAGCTGAGCCATCATGACTTCCTGGTCTCCTGGCCGGTCCTTGCTGTGGGCCTGGCGGCCATCCACATGGCGCTGGCACAGCGCATCGATCATCTGCGCCGGCAGGATCCGCAATATACCGGCGCGTTTGCCCTCCATTGCCTTGCTGTCTCCGGCTTCATCGCCATCGCCATCCCGATGCAGCTGGAGAAATCCTGGACCGCCATCGCCTGGTCGTTCGAGTTGCCGATCATCGCCTGGGTCGCCAACCGTCTCGACCTCGCCTGGCTGCGCCGTGCGGTCTGGGTCGGCATTGCGCTCATTCTCGGCGGGATCTGGGACTCCGGCTTTCCGGCCGGTGAGACGCTTATCTTCAACTGGCTGCTCTATGGTCTCGGCATTCCGCTCGTGGGCTTTGTGGTGACGGCCTATCTCTTCACCGAAACACCGGAACAGAAGCTGCGTCGCACACTGCAGATCCTGGCCTCGGCCCTGGGCTTCGGCCTGCTCGGACTGGAGATTGAGCATTTCTACGCCCACATCAACGTGCCCACGCCGGACTTCCCGGCCCATGGCGTACAGGCGATTGCCTGGTTGTGCGTGGCGCATGTGCTGCTGCTGATCGGCGACCGCCGCAAATCGCCGGTGCTCTATGACGCGTCGCTGGTGGTGGCCGCCATCGCAGGTGCCTGGCTGTTGATCTTCCCGCTCTTCTTCGATCACCCGATGTTCAACACCATCTATGTCGGCGAGACGCCGTTCCTCAACCGCATCGCCCTCGTCTACGGCGTGCCCTGCCTGTTGCTGCTTGGTTTTGCCGCCACGTTGATGCGCCGCGTTGATCTGGGGCAGAAGGGCGTCATCGGTTATCGCGTCGCCGGCGTCTATGGTCTCTTCCTGGGCTTCGTGTGCGTCACCCTCTGGGTGCGCCAACTGGTCCATGGCGGCATCATCGAGTTCTGGAACCATAGCAGCACGGATGCCGAGCTCTACGGCTACTCCGCGGCCTGGACGCTCTATGGTGTCGCCTTGCTGATGCTGGGTGTGAAGATGCGCTCGCAGGCACTCCGCTATGCCTCGGCGGCGGTGGTATTGCTGACGGTGCTGAAAGTGGGGCTGGTCGATGCCTCCGATGTCACCGGGCTTTACCGGGTCGCGAGCTTCCTCGGCCTCGGCATCGCCCTCATCGGGATCGGCTATCTCTACCAGCGCATCCTGTTCAAGGTGAAGGCGTAGGCGATCGCGCCTATTCCTCGACCCAGGCCACGCGCAGGATGTTGGTGGAACCCGGTGTGCCCAGCGGCACGCCGGCCGTCACGACGATGCGCTCGCCAGCCTTGGCGAAATCCTCGCGCAACGCGAGGCGGCAGGCCTTGTCTGCCATCTCCGAAAAGCGCTTGAGGTCGGCGGTCACCACGCAATGCGTGCCCCAGACCAGCGCCATGTTGCGCGCCGTCTGCAGGCTGGAGGTGAGGCACAGGATCGGCACTTCCGGCCGCTCGCGTGCCATGCGCAGGCCCGTGGAGCCCGACGTCGTATAGGTGACGATGGCTGCGGCCGAGAGCGTATGGGCGACCTGGGCCGCCGCCTGGCTGATCGCATCCGATTCGGTCGCTGCATGGTCGAGCCGCTGTGCTTCCAGGATGCGTCGATAGAACGGATCGCGTTCGACGCGTTCGGCGATGCGGTTCATCATGGCCACCGATTCCAGCGGAAACTGGCCGCTCGCGGTTTCCGCCGACAGCATCACCGCATCGGCGCCGTCATAGACGGCTGTTGCCACGTCGGACGCCTCGGCACGGGTCGGCGTCGGCGCATTGACCATCGAATCCAGCATCTGGGTCGCCACCACCACCGGTTTGCCAGCAAGCCTGCAGGCGGCGATGATGCGCTTCTGGAGGCTCGGCACGTCCTCGGCCGGCATTTCGACACCGAGGTCGCCGCGCGCCACCATCACGGCGTCCGACAGGTCGACGATCTCGTCCAGCCGTTCGATGGCTGCCGGCTTCTCCAGCTTCGACATGATGCGGGCGCGGCCCTGGATGAGCTTGCGTGCCTCGGCCACGTCTTCCGGCCGCTGCACGAAGGAAAGGGCGATCCAGTCGGCGCCGAGATCGAGGCCGAAGGTAAGGTCGGCCAGATCCTTCTTGGTGAAGGGCGACAAGGGCAGCACCACGTCCGGCACATTGACGCCCTTGCGGTCGGAGAGCTTGCCGCCGATCTCGACCTCGCATTCGGCGGCGTTCTTGGCGACCTTGAGCACGCGCATGCGCAGCTTGCCGTCATCGAGCAGCAGGGTGACGCCCGGCATCAGCGCCGAGAAGATCTCCGGGTGCGGCAAGGGTGCCCGCTGTTCATCGCCCAGGGTCTTGTCGAGGTCGAAGGTGAATTTCTGGCCCGGATGCAACACGACCGAGCCGTTCTTGAACTGGCCGACGCGGAGCTTCGGCCCC
>NZ_CAMDRA010000237.1 GCF_945906275.1 Dongia mobilis | reverse complement strand
CACGGCGAGACAGGCGGTCGAGATGGGCCTCATCTGGCGCGCGGTGCCGGATGCGGATTTCACGGCCGAGGTGGATGCGCTGGCGGCGCGGTTGGCGAAGGCGCCCACCTTCGCGCTGGCGCTGATGAAGAAGGCGTTCAATGCCGGCGGGCATCACAGCCTGGAGCAGCAATTGGCGCTGGAAGCGGAACTGCAGTCGCAGGCCGCCGACAGCGAGGATTTCCGCGAGGGCCTCGCTGCCTTCCTGGCGAAGCGCCCGGCAACCTTCAAGGGGCTGTGATCATGATTCCCATCGCCGACCGCTGGTTCGAGATGAGCCGCATCGATGACGACATCACCTTGCTGTGGGAGCCCCATGTCATTCCGCTGATGCGTTGCAATATCTGGCATGTGCGGGGCCGCGACCGCGATCTGATGATCGATACGGGCATGGGAATCGCGAGCCTCACCGAGGCCGCAAAGCATCTCCTCACCAAGCCGGTGACGGCGGTCGCCACGCATACCCATGCCGATCATATCGGCAGCCATTGCGAGTTCGAGCATTGCCTGGTGCACAAGGCGGAAGCGGCCAACCTCGCCACCCCCACCGAGCGCGGGACCCTGCTCTATTCGGATTTCACCCGGGAGGACGTCATCAAGATCCGCGTCGCCGGCTATGAGATCGACGGCGATCTCATCACGGCGCTGCCCCATGCGGGCTATGACCTGCGGAGCTACAGGATCCATCCGGCGCGCGTCACCGAGATCGTCGAGGATGGCGATGTCGTCGAGACAGGCGACCGGCGCTTTGAGGTGCTGCACCTGCCCGGCCATTCGCCGGGCTCGATGGGATTGTGGGAAGCTGCGAGCGGCACGCTGTTTTCCGGCGACGCGCTCTATGACGGGCCGCTCCTCGACGAGCTCGACGATTCGGACATCCCGGCCTATGTGCGCACCATGAAGCGGCTGCGCGAGCTGCCGGTCACCGTGGTGCATGCGGGACATGATCCGAGCTTCGGGCGCGATCGGCTGGTCGAATTGTGCGATGCGTATCTGGCAAAGCGGGCCTGAGCCGGCCTGGCTCACCCTTTCCCCAGCACGGCGATCCAGGCGGCGATGCGCTCGTCGCACAGCACGATCTCGCGGCGGTCGGGATTGAAGAAGGCGTTGGGGCCGCCGCATTCGGTCACCAGCAGCATGCGCGCGAAGGGCAGCGCCAGTTCGGCGTTGAGGCGTTCAGCGAGACTGTCATAGAGGCCGTTGCCGCGCAGCGATTGGGCAATGGCTTCATTGGCTTCGTCGATCACCGGGGCGATCTCGACATAAAGCGGGCCGGAATCCTCAGGGGGTGTCAGGCCCGGACCGCGCCGATAGGGGGCGAGGCGTTCGTTCCAGCGGGCGGCGGCCTTGGCGAAGGATTTCTCGCAATCGGCCGCAGCCGCGGTCTTCACACCAATGGTCGAGCCCAGGGCGGCATGGGCCACGGGATCGGCGCCGATCAGCTGGCAGGCAAGGACACGGGCAAGGGTCGGCGTGAGGGGCGCCTCGCGCGTGGGTTCGAGGGTGGCGGCGAAGCTCAGGAAGGCATCCAGCGCCTTGCCGAGATCGGCCTCGCCGGCCTGCGGCGGATCGATGATGCCGGTGAGAAGGATGAGTTGCGCCGCGCCCAGGATGGCATCCTCCGAGGTCGCGGCATCGGGCACGGTCTCAGGCGTTGCGTCCGGCAGCAGGGACGCGGCGACGCTGATATGGAATTCGGCGACCAGGGCGCCCAGGATCACATCGTCGTTGATGTCACTGGCGCGCACGATCGGCGCCACGGCCATGGCCGCCGCCACGCCCAGGGCGGTCACACGCAGGGCGGTCACACGGCGGCGCATCACCCGCCACCGACCCGTTCGCGATCGCCCAGCCCGCATTGACCTGCCCGCATTGATACGTCCGCGCCATCCTGCCGCATTGCCCGCAGCATGGCATGATTTGCCTTGGGATTGCACCTCCCCCGCCACAATGTCGCCACCGGGCCCGTTGCATATAGCCAGGCCGAGGGAGCCGGGTTAAGGAATGCCGGCGGTTCCGGCCAATGAGGTGAAATTGACGGATCTATCGACATCCAAGGAAAGACCGGATCTGGACGACAGCCGGCAGCCGGCGCGGCGCGTGGCCGGCGCCCTTCGGCGCGGCCTCCAGACCGGCCTGGGACTGGGCGGGGCAGCGCTGGTGATCGCAACCTTCCTACCGCTGCTGCATCCATTGTGGCCGCTGGCGTCGGTCGCCGAGCATTTTGCCTTCCAGCTGCTGATCGGCGCCCTGGCGCTGGGCGCCCTCGCCCTTCTCCTGCGCCGCTGGCGCTGGCTCAGCGTGGTGATGGCCGTGGCGCTCATCCAGATCTGGACCATCCATCCTTATTGGCCGCGTTTCGTGCCGGGCACCCACGCGGCCCAGGGAGAGGCGGGGCTGCTCAACGCCGATGAGATGAAAGCCGGTGAGATGAAGGTGATCTCGCTCAATGTCCATCACAGCGGCCGATCCTTTGAGGCGGTGCGGCGGTATCTCAGGGACAGCGGCGCCGACGTGATCGGCCTCGTCGAGATGTCGCGACGCTGGAAGATGGAGCTGGCATCGCTTGAGTCCGTCTATCCGTTTCGCATCGACTGCATCGACGCGGTTGATCGGTGCGAGGAAATGCTGCTCTCCAAGCATCCGTTTCAGCAACAAGGGGCCGGGCGCATCAACGATGATCTGCCGGTTCTGGTCTGGGCCGAGATCATGCCGCCCGGCGGCGGCGAGCCCGTCACGTTTGCGGTCAGCCATGTCGCCTGGCCGTTGCTGGTCGCTGACCCGCCCGAGGCGCCGGCCGCCAATTCCGACCTGAGGTCGCTCCCTTCCGGGCTGCCTCGATTGGTGCAGGCGGAGCAGGTTGCGATGCTGACGGAGGCCGTCAACGGCCAGGGGGTCAACAGCCTGGGGGTCAACAGCCTGGGGCGCAATCTTGTGCTGATGGGGGATTTCAATGCCGCCCCGTGGAGTCGAACCCAGCAATATCTCCGCCAGAATGGGGCATTCAATGACCATGCCGATCTCGCTTTGACCTGGCCGGCCTGGGGTCCCGCCATCATCCGCCTGCCGATCGATCACATCATGACCCGTGGCCAGCCGCGGCTGTTGTCATTCGAACCCGGCCCCAATGTCGGCTCCGACCATCTGCCGGTCGAGGCGCTGGTGACCCTGTCGGCACGATGAGGCGCATCCGCGTCAGCGCGCCATTCGTCCTCGGCCCGTGGCTGATCCTGACGCTCGCCGCTCTGCTGGCGCCACTTTCATTACATCTGGTGGTGATCGACGGGTTGCGCGCGCCGCTGCTGCTGGCGGCCATGCCCCTTTTCGCCTTCCTGATGTGGCGCAAGCGGTGGTGGCAGGGCCTTGCCGTGGCGTTGCTGTGCCTTGCTTTGCTGCCGCCCTGGCTTGCCAGCGGGCGAATGCCGATCGCCGCCGACATGCCGCAGATGAAGCTCGTCATGCTGCCGAGTTCCAGCCCGGCGGCGCTGGCCTATGCGGTCGAGCAACGGGCCGACATCATCCTCATTCCCGATTTCAGCGATGGCGCGGGCAAGACCCTGGACAAGTCCCTGGGCGCGCTCTCGGCAATCGTGCCGGCGCCACAGTCGCGACCCGGAATGGACGCGGCACTGCCGGCGCTCATTCAGGATTACCGGCCCTGGATCCTGAAACCGATGGCCGGCATGGGCATTTTCCTGCGCGGGGGGCTGGTCCAAGCCGACGATCTGCGCTTGCGCGATGACCAAGCCGCTTTCCATGCGCTGGTGGCGGATGCCAGGATCGCCGGCACCGACCTCACCTTCGCCATGGTGCATTTCACCAGGCCCTTCCCGCTCGCCGAATGGGGCGAGCAGGCGCGACAGGTTCGCGACCTGACCCGCCAGTTGGCCGAGATTCCCAGGCCCATGATCGTGGCCGGGGATTTCAACGCTTTGCCCTGGTCCGGAGCGCTGGACCGCCTTTCCGCTGCCCTGTGGTCCGGCACCATGGCGACCCCGGCAGCACCCTGGGTCGGTACCTTTCCCGCCTGGTCGCCGCTGAGACTGCCGATCGACCAGATCCG
>NZ_CAMDRA010000236.1 GCF_945906275.1 Dongia mobilis | reverse complement strand
ATGTCCACCGCGCGGCGGGCGCCACCGAGGTGATGGTGACGTCGGGCAAGCGCTGGGCCTTGATGCACGAACTGCGCGACGAAGCCGAACCGGATGTGGCCGACCTCCTCCGCCACATGACGCCGGTCGATCTGCTGCTGATCGAAGGCTTCAAGCGGCAGCCCCATGACAAGGTCGAGATCTACCGCAGCGCCAACGGCAAGCCGCTGCTGTCGGAGACCGATCCCACCTATGTCGCCATCCTGAGCGACGAGCCGCTGCCCGGTGCGCATCTGCCGGTGATCGACCTCAACGATATCGCGGCCATCGCCGATTTCATCCTGGCGCATTGCCGGCTGAGCCCGCCCCGGACGGTCTGACGATGGCCACGCCCGCCGGGAAAAAGCTGGTGGCGGCGCTCGGCGCAAAGCTGACACCGCTCGGGCCGTTCCTGGCGCGGCCGATGTTCGGCGGCTTCGGCCTTTACATCGATGGGATGATCTTCGGCATCGTGGCCTTGGACCAGGTGTTCCTCAAGGTCGACGACCAGAATCGCGCCGCGTTCGATTCCGCCGGCAGCGAGCCGTTTCGCTTTGAAACGGCCCGTGGCAAGACCACCATCACCAGCTATTGGCGCTGTCCCGATGCGGTTCTGCGCGATGCGGCGAAGCTGCAAGTGTGGGTGACCGGCGCGCTTGCCGCCAGCCGCCGCGCGCAACTGAAGAAGCCCGCGCGCAAGAAGACTGCCGGAAAGAAGACTGCCGAAAAGAAGGCTGGCGGCAAATCAACGCGACAACGCAACCCGTTGCTGTGAGCCGCACCGATTCCCTTCGCCTGGGTCTTGCTTTGTGCGCGGCCCTGCTGGCCAACATGGCGGGCTTCAGCGTGTTCGCGGCCCTGCTGCCGACGCTGCAGGCGGCCTGGCATCTCTCCAACACCGAAGCAGGGATCATCGAGGGCGCCTTCCTGCTCGGCTATCTGGGATCGGTGCCGTTCCTGGTCGCCATGACCGACCGGCGCGATGCGCGCGCCATCTATCTGGTGAGCACGCTCCTCGCCGTCACCGGCAATCTCGGCACGGCGATCCTCGGCGACGGCATCTGGACCGGGGTGGTGACGCGGCTCATTGCCGGCATGGGCCTGGCCGGCACCTTCATGCCCGGCCTCAAGCTGCTGACCGAGCGCCTGAGCGGGATCGGGGGCAACCGCGCCATCGCCTTCTACATGGCGACCTTCAGCCTGGGCGCCAGCCTCTCCACCATCCTCGCCGGCATGGTCGGCCATCGCTTCGGCTGGCAGGCGCCGTTCTTTGCCGCGGCCGCGCTCGGCCTGCTCGCCGTCCCACTGGTTCTGGTCAGCACGCGGGCGCAGGCCAAGCCCGCCGGCGCCCACCAGCCGCTGTGGCGGCGCCTCGGCATCGCTTGGCGCAACCGGACCGCGCGCGGCTATTCCCTCGCCTATGGGCTTCATATGTGGGAGCTCTACGGCTTTCGGTCCTGGCTCATCGCGTTCCTGGTCATGGCCACCACCGGCAGCCTGACGGCCTCGGCCGATACCAGCCTCACCAATTGGGGCGGCCTCGTCCTCGTGCTGGGACTGCCGGCCAGCATCGTCGGCAACGAGATCGCGCTGCGCATCGGTCGGCACCGCTGGCTCGGCATCATCATGCCCGCCTCGGCGGCTTTGAGCCTTGTCATCGGCTGGAGCGTCGACTGGCCCCTGGCCGCGGTCCTGGCGCTGCTCGCCCTCTATACCGTGACGGTGAGCGCCGACAGCGCCACCCTGACCGCCGGCGCGGTCGAAAGCGCGCCCGCGGAGCTCAAGGGAGCCACCATGGCGCTCCATACCCTCATCGGCTTCACCGGCGCCTCGCTGGGACCACTTGCCGCAGGCGGCCTTCTCGATCTGTTCGGCGCGGACACGCGGCTAGGCTGGATCGTTGCCTTCGCGGCCATGGGACTTGTCGCGGTCTTTGGGCCGAGCCTCATCCGCCGCCCTTCCTAACAGCGCCGAAAATCGCTAGAACGGGGCAATATCATTGATCTGATGAGGGAGACCCGATTATGGCGAAGAAGCCGGCGACGCGTGTTGAAAGCGATTCCATGGGCCCGATCGACGTCCCGGCGGACAAGCTGTGGGGCGCGCAGACTCAGCGCAGCTTGCAGAATTTCAAGATCGGCGGCCAGCGCATGCCGGTCGGTGTCATCCGAGCCTTCGGCACGCTGAAGCAGGCGGCGGCGCTTGCCAACATGAAGCTCGGCAAGCTCGACAAGAAGCTCGGCAAGGCGATCGTCGTGGCGGCAGGCGAAGTCTCCGACGGCATCCTCGACGATCATTTCCCGCTGGTCGTCTGGCAGACCGGCTCCGGCACCCAGACCAACATGAACGTCAATGAAGTGCTGGCCAACCGCGCCAACGAATTGCTGGGGGGCAAGCGCGGCGACAAGAAGCCGATCCATCCCAACGACCAGGTGAATTACGGCCAGTCGTCGAATGACAGTTTCCCGACCGCCATGCACATCGCGGCGGTGCACCAGATCGCCAACGAGGTGGTGCCGGCGCTCGATCACCTCGCCGACGCGCTGGAACAGAAGACCAAGGAATTCTCGAAGATCATCAAGATCGGCCGCACGCATCTGCAGGATGCAACGCCGGTGACACTGGGTCAGGAATTCTCGGCCTATGCCGCGCAGATCCGCTTCGGCATCGACCGCATCATGGCGACGGCGCCGCGCCTCCTCTCCGTGCCGCAGGGTGGTACGGCGGTCGGCACCGGCCTCAACGCCGCCAAGGGCTTCGACAAGGCGTTCGCCGCGGAACTCGCCAAGTTGACGGGTCAAAAATACAAATCGGCCGCCAACAAGTTCGAGGGCATGGCCGCCCATGACGTGTTCGTCGAGATCTCCGGCGTCTACAATGTCATAGCCGTCTCGCTGATGAAGATCGCCAATGATATCCGGCTGCTGGGCTCAGGCCCGCGCTCCGGCCTCGCCGAGATCAACCTGCCGGAAAACGAGCCCGGTTCGTCGATCATGCCGGGCAAGGTCAACCCGACCCAGGCCGAGGCGATGACCATGGTCTGCGCGCAGATCATGGGCAACAATGTGGCGGTCACGGTCTCCGGCTCGAACGGGCATCTCGAACTCAACGTGTTCAAGCCGGTGATCATTCACAATGTGCTGCAGTCAGGCCAGCTGATCGCCGATGCGGCGCTGAGCTTCACCGACAATTGCGTCGTCGGCATCACACCCAATCTGCCGCGCATCCAGCAGTCGCTGGAACAGTCGCTGATGCTGGTGACGGCGCTCAACACCCATATCGGCTACGACAATGCCGCGAAGGTGGCGAAGAAGGCGCACAAGGAAGGCACCAGCCTCAAGGAAGCGGCGCTGGCGCTGAAGCTGCTCACCGCCGAACAGTTCGACAAATGGGTCCGTCCGCAGGACATGCTCGGGCCGAAGTGACCTCACCCACCGCTATCAGAAAGCGTTCCGTGAACATCGCGGGGCACAGCACGTCGGTAACGCTGGAGCAGGCGTTCTGGCTGGCGCTGAAGGAGATCGCTGAAGTGCAGCAAAGTTCCGTGGCGGCGATCATCGCCGAGATAGATCGGGCGCGCGGGGAGGATCCCGGCGCGCCCAATCTCTCCAGTGCCATCCGCGTCTTCGTCCTCACCAATCTGCAAGGACGCTGAGGCGCCGCGCGTTACTGCGCCGGGGCCGCAGCACCCGGCTCGGCCGGTGGCAGGAGTTCCTCCACCGGGGCCGCAGGCTCGGCAGGTGCAACTTCGGCAGGTGCAGCTTCCGCGGGTGCCGCTTCCGCGGGCGCCGGTGCGGGCTCGACGACCGCGCCGGGTTCCGCAGCCGGCAGTTCCTCGACCTGCGCCGGGACCGCTTCAGCAGGGGCGGCTTCAGCCGGTGCAGCTTCCGCAGGTGCTGCTTCGGCAGGCGCAGCCTCAGCAGGTGCGGCTTCCGCTGGAGCGACCTCTGCCGGCAGCGCTTCGGCAGGCACGGCGCCGGGCTCGGGCGCCACTTCAGCCGGGACAGCATCGGCGGGGCTATTTCCGCCGGCAAGGCATCGGCTGGCGCAATCGCCCCCGGTTCGGCCGCGGCGGGCGCCGCGTCCTTCTTCTTTTTCCCACCCAGCAGATCGCCCACACCC
>NZ_CAMDRA010000235.1 GCF_945906275.1 Dongia mobilis | reverse complement strand
CCAGCACGCCGGCCCCATCGGCCAGCGACATCAGGCGAATGTCGATCTGCCCGCCCGCCTCGGTAAACTTGACCGCGTTGGAGAGGAGGTTGAGGAGGATCTTCCGCAAGGCCAGTTCATCGGCATGAAGCGTCACCTCGGCCGGGGCGACCACGCCGAGCTGCAGGTTCTTTTCCGCGGCGCGCGGCGCCAGCATGGCCAGGCAGGCCTCGACAACGGCGCGGGCATCCAGCATCTGCGGCTCGATCCGCCGCTTGCCGGCCTCGATCTTGGCATGGTCCAGGATCTCGTCGATCATGCCAAGGAGCAGCGAACCGCTGGCATGGATGTGATTTGCATAGTCACGGCTGCGATCCTCGCTCAGTGCCACCCGGCCGCTGCCGCGCAGCAGATCGGCAAAGCCGATGATGGCGTTGAGCGGCGTCCGCAAGTCATGGCTGGCGGTGGCGAGCAGCATGCTTTTCGCCCGCGTGGCCGCCTCCGCCGCGCGCCGCTCGCGGAACAAGGCGACGATGGTGAGCGTCGTCATGGTGAGGAGCACGATGAGCTCGCCCGCCATCTGCAGCGGGTTGATGCTGGCCGGCGCATGAAACGGTCCCATGCCGGCGGCGGTCCCCGCCATGGCGATGACCGAGGCCAGCGAGACCAGCGTATAGGCCGCCCGCAGCGAGGTGTTCAGCGCGATCCAGGAGAGCGGCACCACCAGCAGGAAAGGCAGGGTCGCAAACAGCGCGATGGGTGCCGGCGGCAGGGCGAACAGGGAAACGACGATGATGGCGACGCCGAGCCACACGATCCGGTCCTGGCGGGTGAGCGCCCGCGAACTCTCCTCCGGCACCCGCTCCCCGCCCAGCCACATGAGCAGGCAAGGCGCAAAGGAGAGCGTCCCGCCGCTGTCGCAAAGCCACCAGCTCACCCAGGTCCGCGTGATGGCGGTTATGTCGGATGGGCCGGTCAGGTTCAGGGCCAGGGTGCCGCCCGTCGCGGTGAAGACCGGATGCAGCAGCACCGCACAGAAGATGAACGCGACCACGCCGGCGAAACTGCTGAACAATGCCGTGCTGCGGTTCAGCCGACGCAGCAGGACGACGGCCAGAATCGGCCCCAGCGCATTGCTGAGGGAGATGATGCTGGCCACCAGCAGGCTCGAGTCGAAGAAGCCGTAATTGATCAGGAACGATCCCAGGAACAGGCCGGGGAAAAAGCGCCAGCCGCCCAGCATGGCGGCCACGATGGCGATGCTCGCCGGCAGCCAGATCGGCGCCGGGAAGAGGCCATAGGCCGCGAAATATTTGCCGACGGCGAGGCCGAGCAGGAAATAGAGCAGGGCCGCCGCGAGATTGCCGCCGAGGCGCGGCAGGAACCCGCCATCGGCGCGCAGCATTTCGGTCCAGGCCGGCAGGACAGACTGGGGCGGGACCCGATCCGCCCCCGTCCCGATCATGGCGGTCCCCATCATCGCTGCCGTATCGCCCGAAACCGTCACTCCCGAGACCGTCACCATCGACATCACAACCCGTCACTCCACGTCCCATACCGCGCTGACTGGCTGAATAATCCCATTCTTACAGTGAGATAACCTAGTACCGGCGCCGTATGACGATATTGACCTCAAAGCCATTAAATAGGAATGAAGAGGCTGGTGAAATAGGCTTTTCGCTGCGGGGAAACGCCCCTCTCTACTCCGCCGCCTTCCGCAGATCCAGTTGCCGCACGCTCAGCTTGCGGTGCAGTAGTAGGCGACATAGGTGGCTAGACCCTTGCGTGACATGATCCGGCTGCCAAGGGGTCTGAGCTTCATATATCCGACCATCTCATTGGCACAGATGGCCACAGGCTCAATCGTCTCGCCTTTCATCAGCTTGCAAAGGCCGCCGGCATAGCCCCCGGTTGCCCCGCCTTTGGCGGGAATCATCAGGATCGTCTCGCAGTCCTGCAGGATGGCGCCATTTTGCTCATCAGAGACATAGGTGCGGAAACTCGCGAGCTGATCTCTGAAGGCGCTACCATCCAATTCCTCTATCGGCCAGGCAATCTCATGACTCCACATGACATCACCTTCCGCCGATATAGTTAGCTCGGGAGTCGCGCAATCGCGCGCCATGAACTCAATCAGCTCGGAGCTGGAGATTGGACCAGCAAGCCCAATCGCACCTATGGCACCATGATCGTCATAGCAGATAGCAAAAAGCCGCGCGCCCTCTCCCGTGCTCTCGCAAGAGACACCAACGATTCGGTTCTGAAAGCCGAATTCGACATCAAATGCCAGTACGGTGTCACAACTCTTGAAGTCGCCCCATCCCCCGGAGTTGGAAATCACCTCACGAAACTCGGCGATGGCCTTGCTGCGCTCCGGTTCTTCTATGATATGGACGTCTTTCTTTTCCCCATCGAGAACCAAATAGTCCGCAGCCGGTGAAACTTCGATGCTGATTGTGTCGCTGTTTGCGCTGCTGCTCGGCACAAAGTTAGTTGTTACAAAGACCAGGCAGAATGCTGCAAGGGCAACATCAAAACCCCAACTCTTCATTTCAAAATTGCAGAGCATGCGCCTCGCCCAACTGCTTGGATCTTCTATACGCAACACAATCTAGGCGAGAGCTCAAAGGCACACAAGGCACACAAGGCAATCTGGAGCAACCTCGCGTGCAGCGATCCCCAACAAAAAGGCCGGCAACGCGCCGGCCTTGAGGTGACGTTGGGAAGAATCCGCCCGCCCTATTCCGCCGCCTTCTTGCGCATCGGGTTCCGGGGGTCCTGGGTCCAGTTGAGATAGGGTTTGCCGGTATTCTGCGGCACCATGGTGATGACATTGGGCACCGGGCAGGCGTGGTAGCAGAGGTTGCAGCCCACGCATTCCTCATCGATCACCTCGTAGCGGCGCTTGCCGTCCACGCGCTTGGCACTGATCGACTGATGCGAGGTGTCCTCGCAGGCGACATAGCAGAGCCCGCACTGGATGCATTTTTCCTGGTCGATATGGGCGATGGTCTTGAAATTGATATTGAGCTGCTGCCAGTCGGTGACGTTGGGCACGGCCTTGCCCCGGAAATCCTCGATCGTCCGATAACCCTTCTCGTCCATCCAGTTCGAGAGGCCACTCGCCATCTCCTCGACGATGCGGAAGCCGTAATGCATCGCCGCCGTGCAGACCTGGACATTCCCGGCCGACATCGACATGAACTCGGCGGCGTCCCGCCAGGTCCCGATGCCGCCGATGGCCGAGATCGGCAAGCCATGGGTCGCCGGATCGCGCGCGATCTCCGCCACCATGTTGAGGGCGATGGGCTTCACCGCCGGGCCGCAATAGCCGCCATGGGTGCCCTTGCCGTCGACCACGGGGGTGGGCGCCATCGCGTCGAGATCGACCGAGCAGATTGAGTTGATGGTATTGATGAGCGAGACGGCATCCGCCCCACCCTTCTTCGCCGCCTGCGCTGGCTTGCGTACATCGGTCACATTGGGTGTCAGCTTGACGATAACCGGCATCCTGGTGTTCTGCTTGCACCAGCGCGCGACCATCTCGACATATTCCGGCACCTGGCCCACGGCGGCACCCATGCCGCGCTCCGACATGCCGTGCGGGCAGCCGAAATTGAGCTCGATCCCGTCGGCTTCCGTCTCCTCGACCCGTTTCAGGATGCGCTTCCACGCATCCTCCTCGCACGGCACCATCAGCGAGACGATCATGGCGCGGTCTTTCCAATCGCGTTTGACCCGCTTGATCTCCTGCAGATTCACGTCGAGCGGCCGGTCGGAGATGAGCTCGATATTGTTGAAGCCGATCATACGGTCGGGGCCGAGATGCATGGCACCGTAGCGCGAGCTGACATTCACCACGGGCGGATCTTCGCCCAGCGTCTTCCACACGACGCCGCCCCAGCCGGCCTGGAAGGCGCGCACGACATTGTATTCCTTGTCCGTCGGCGGCGCGGAAGCGAGCCAGAACGGGTTGGGTGATTTGATACCGATGAAATTCGAGCGGAGATCAGCCATCATTCCCTCCCTTACGCTTCGCCGCGCAGATACGCGTCGATCGCAATCGCCGCGTCGCGACCGTCGGCGACAGACTGCACCGTGAGATCAACCCCCGACGTCACGCAATCGCCACCGGCGAACACGCCTTTGATCGAGGTCGCGAAATCCTCATTCACGG
>NZ_CAMDRA010000234.1 GCF_945906275.1 Dongia mobilis | reverse complement strand
TGCAGGCCGTGTCGTCGAGGAACATATACTCCGAGCACGGATTGGACGCGTTGATACGGCCGGATTCCGGGCAGGTGTGCCATTCGTTGATCGTGGTGTCGTACTGCACCCCGGGATCGGCGCTGGCCCAGGCGGCCTGGCCGATTTTTTCCCAGAGGTCGCGGGCCTTCAACGTCTTGTGGACCTTGCCGTCGGTGCGGCGGATGAGATCCCAATCGCCATCCTGCTTCACGCGCTCGATGAAATCGTTCGAGATGCGCACGGAATTGTTGGAGTTCTGGCCGGACACGGTGAGATAGGCGTCCGAATCCCAATCGGTGTCATAGGTCTTGAAATCGATCTTGTCGTAGCCTTGCCCCGCGAAATGGATGACCCGCTGGACGTAATTGTCGGGAATCTTCGACTTGCGCGCGGCACGCACCGCGGCCTTCAACGCCGGGTTCGATTTGGGGTCGAGCTTGTTCGGGCCTTCGCCGTCATGGGCGGCCTTGATCACCTTGTTGAGGTGATAGTTGCAGGCCTGGCTGCCGGCGACGAGTGCCGCGACCTTCTGCTCCTCAAGCACCTTCCAGTTGATATAGGCCTCGATATCCGGGTGATCGAGATCGACCGTCACCATCTTCGCGGCACGCCGCGTGGTGCCGCCGGATTTGATGGCGCCGGCTGCCCGGTCGCCGATCTTGAGGAAGCTCATCAGGCCCGACGAGCGGCCGCCGCCGGACAGCTTCTCGCCATCGCCGCGCAGCTTCGAGAAGTTGGAGCCGGTGCCGGAACCATATTTGAACAGGCGCGCCTCGCGGACCCATAGGTCCATGATGCCGCCATCGCCCACCAGATCGTCGGAGACCGACTGGATGAAGCAGGCATGGGGCTGCGGATGTTCATAGGCCGATTCAGAGCGCACGAGTTCGCCGCTCTTGAAGTCGACATAATGATGACCCTGGGCCGGACCGTCGATGCCATAGGCCCAATGCAGGCCCGTGTTGAACCATTGCGGGCTGTTCGGCGCACCCATCTGGCGCGCCAGCATGAAACGCATCTCGTCATAGAAGGCGAGTGCGTCTTCCTCGGTGTCGAAATAGCCGCCCTTCCAGCCCCAATAGGTCCAGGTGCCGACCATGCGGTCGAACACCTGCTTGGCGCTCATCTCGCCGATGAAGCGCTTCTCGGCCGGCAGCTTCACCAGCGCTTCCCGGTCAGCCTCGCGGCGCCATAGGAAATCCGGCACGTCGCCTTCCACCACCGGGCGCATCGCGGCGGGGACGCCCGCCTTGCGGAAATATTTCTGCGCGAGCACGTCGCTTGCCACCTGCGACCAGTCGGCCGGCACCTCGATATCCTTCAGCTGGAACACGATAGAGCCATCCGGATTCTTGATCTCGCTCGTCGTGCGGCGAAAGATGATTTCCGAATAGGGTGATTGGCCGGCTTTGGTGAATCGACGTGCAATACGCATGTGGTGGCCCCCGAATTTGGTCGTTTTATGCCCGGTCTGAACCGAATCCTCGCCCCTCTGCAGAATCTGGTTCAGCAAAACGGGGTAAATGATTGGTTCGGCGCGTCTATATCTAGGTGCCTAGACCGGCGCCGTGACCAGATATTGATGCCGGGTAGGGCCCAGCGGCAACTAGAAAATATCTATATTTGGTGATTATTAATCTTGACGCCCATAGATGTTGAGGATGCCCTTGGTTTACGGGCCTTTCTGGGCCTTGTCGCAGCGCAAAACGCCGTAATTAACCGATTCTCATTTTTTGTGACGGCCGGTGACGCTCGAAAAGATGATGGATATCAACAGGATGAGCGTACCGATCCACTGCTGCGGCGAGGTCGCTTCGCCCAGGACCAGGGTCGCCGCCACCAGGCTGATGGCCGGTTCCAGGTTGAGGGTCATGGCGGTTTCGGTCGGCGACAGGGTCTTCATCGAGCCGAACCAGCAGATCATGGCGGTGACATAGCAGCCGGTCGCCCCCAGATAGCCGAGCCAGCCCAGCCCCGTTTCCGGCAGGAATACGCCACCCACGATGGTCACATAGACCGTGGCAAGCCCGATCATCCAGAGCTGCGCCCAGAAATTGACCACCCGGGAATCGACGTCGTCGAGATAGGCCCCGCCCCAGGTGACGAAGGCCGCGACCCCCAGCGAGGCGATGAGGGCAAATGCCGCCCCGCGCCAGTCCAGGGTCATCTGCCCGGCATCGAAGGCAATGCCGCCAAGGTCGAGTTGGAGGCCGATATCCTGGCCAAGGGCAATGACCAGGCCGAGGAACGCCGTGACCAGCAGCAAGGCGCGCAAGGGGCTGATCCGCTCGCGCCCCGACAGCGCTGCGAACACCGCCACCAGCAGCGGATAGGTATAAAGCAGGATGACGGCGAGGCTCACCTTGATATAGGCGACCGAGCTCAAATAGCCGACCGACATCGCCATCAGGCAGAGGGCGATCCACAGGGTCGCCCGCATGTTGCGCTTGGGCAGCTTGAAGCTCACCCGTGCCGCTTTCAGGATCAGCCCCAGCACGATCATCAGCGCCGTGAAGCGCGACCAGACCAGCAGCATCGGCGTGGCCCCGCCCTGATAGGCGAGGCTGGCAAAGGTCGTGATCAGGCTGACGAAGATCGTGCCGACGAACAGCAGGCCCAGGGCGCCCCAATGGCTGCGGCCCGGCGATGGTGACGGATGGTTCAGGATAGACCCCCAACAGATGACGCCCGCTTTGCACCGGGTCGGATTTGGCTGCCGAACATGGTGCAAAGCCGGTCCATCGTCAAACGCCGCCCGGAGCGATGCAGGCAGCGGACGCGCGCCGGCCGATCCTGTATCCTGCCGCGCGCATCAATGTTTCCCCCCAAGGCCCGATCTTGTCACCCAGCGAACCACCATCCATCGAGATCCGCCGCGCCGGCATCAGCGATGTGCCGGATCTGGTGCGGCTCATCCATGCGGGCTTTGCCGAGCAGCGCAACCTCGATCCGCCGTCGAGCGCCGACCGGGAGAATGTGGCGGACCTCACCGCGCGCTTGGCGGAGGGGACGGCCTACCTTGCCGTGGCGGGTGCCACCCGCATCGGCTGCGTCGTCGGCCAGCGCCATCCCGACTGCCTCTATATCGGGCGCCTGGCGGTCTTGCCGGCCTGGCGACGGCAGGGGGTGGCCCAGGCCCTGCTGCGGGCGATCGAGGCCCATGCAAGGGAAACCGGCGAAACCCTGCTGGAACTCAATGTCCGCCTGGTGCTCGACGGGAATATCCGCCTGTTCGAGGCGGCCGGATTCCGTATCACCGAACAGCGCAGCCACCCCGGTTTTGCCGTCCCCACCTACCATGTGATGCAGAAACGCCTGGATTAGCCCGGAATCCTCCCGGCCATCCCTTTCCTGGCCATCCCATTCCTTGCTTGAGAAACGGCCCGAATGTATAGTCCCGACCGAGTTCTTAACCTGTTGCACTTATTGGCCCTTCTGGGCCCGGGCAACCCATGACGGCGAATCAGGCATGAGCATCGGCACGCGGCTTTTTACGTGGCTCAACGGCGAACAGGTCGGCAGCGACGAGTTCGGCAACAGATATTATGTCCACCGTCGCACCAAGGGTCAGAAGCGGGAGAAGCGCTGGGTGCTCTATAACGGCGAGGCCGAGGCCAGCCGCGTTCCCCCGGAATGGCATGCCTGGCTGCACGCGACGACTGCCGTGGCGCCGACCACCCGCGCGCCGGCCAAATCCTGGCAGAAGCCCCATGAACCCAACCGCACGGGCACCGACCTTGCCTATCGCCCGCCGGGCCACACCTTGCTGGGCGGCCACCGCGCCAAGGCGACCGGGGATTACGAACCCTGGTCCCCGGTCTAAGCGCGCTTGAGCCGGCCACCATCGCACCATTCAGCCAACCGCCAGGGTTCCATCCATGCAGCGCAATGTTCTTGAAACCATCATGGGTGCCGTGGTGCTGGTTGCCGCGGCGGTGTTCCTATATGTCATCTACAGCGGCAGCGGCATCAAGGAAGATCGCGGCGGCTACCAGCTGACCGTGCGCTTCGACCGCGGCGGTTCGGTCCTGCCGGGCACCGATGTCCGCATCAGCGGCGTCAAGGTCGGCGCCGTGACGACGCAGGATTTCGACCCCAAGATGTTCCAGGCCGTGGTGACCCTCAACATCCGCAAGGATGTGG
>NZ_CAMDRA010000233.1 GCF_945906275.1 Dongia mobilis | reverse complement strand
ATGGCGAACCCGTCCATATAACTCCACGCCCTTCATCCCTCCGCCTTCCGCCAATCAGGCAAAAGGCTATCTGCTGCCGGACTTTTACTCCGGCGCAACCAGATTATCCGGCCGCTTCAGTGAGGGATTATTGCTCCGGCGCTTACACGCCTCAGAGACGACCTCAAAGCACAACAGAGTTGATGACGATGTGGGGTAGCCTTGCCCGGTTGCCGGCCCCGCATATGCCGCATATGCACATAAAAATGCCGCTTGACGGATAGTCGCCGCCCGGCCCATCTTGCGCGTGACAAAACCCGTGTTGGGAGAGACCTTACCCCTCAGCCCCAGTGTTTTTAATGGGTGACTGGGGGCAGGCGCCGAAGGAGCAACCGCCCCCGGAAACTCTCAGGCAAAAGGACCGACACGGGAAAAAACTCTGGAAAGCGGATGACCCCACAGCCGAATCTGGTGCATTGGGGCTTCATCCCACCGAAGGAGTAAACCGCCAGCCTGGTTTGGCACGCGACTCGCGCGTGCCGGGGCCGACGGCCAATCTCTCAGGTCCCGAAGACAGAGGGGGGTCGCGCGGGTTTTCCCTTGAGGAATTCCCGGTCGCGGTCGCCATGCGTCGGAGGGTCTTTTTCGTGAGTTCGCCTAGCGGGGCCGATGCGCCCCTTCTCGTCACCCAATTACATGCCCTTCATGTCGAGCTCGGCGCCAAGATGGTGCCGTTCGCCGGTTATGACATGCCCGTCCAGTACCCTTCCGGCATCCTCACCGAGCATCTCCACACCCGCGACGCGGCCGGGCTGTTCGATGTCTCGCATATGGGCCAGATCCGCCTCAAAGCGGAGAGTTTCGCGGCGGCCGCAGCGGCGCTTGAGCGCCTGTGCCCGGCGGATTTTCAAGCCCTGAAGCCGGGCCAGCAGCGCTACAGCTTCTTCACCGACAACCAGGCCGGCATCCTCGACGATCTGATGGTGACGCGCATGGGCAAGGGCGACGACAGCGATCACATTTTCATGGTGGTCAATGCCGGCTGCAAGGATGCCGACATCGCGCATTTGAAGGCCAATCTCAACGGGCGCTGCGAGATCGAGGTGCTGGCGGACCGCGCGCTGGTGGCGCTGCAGGGACCCAAGGCCGCCGCCGTCTTCGCGCGCCTCGCACCCGCGAGTGGCCAGCTCAAATTCATGACCGGTACCGCGTTAATGGCCGGCGGGTTCGAGGTGATCGCGACGCGGTCCGGCTATACCGGCGAGGACGGGTTCGAAATCTCGGTCGCCAACCAGGATGCCGAGGCCTTCGCGCGGCGGCTGCTCGCTGAACCCGAGGTGAAGCCCATTGGCCTGGGGGCCCGCGATTCGCTGCGCCTCGAAGCCGGGCTCTGTCTCTATGGCAACGACATCACCGAGAAGACCAACCCGGTCGAGGCAAATCTCGTCTGGGCGATGCAGAAGCGCCGCCGCGAGGAAGGCGGCTTCCCGGGTGCCGGCATCGTGCAGCGGCAACTGGCCGATGGGCCGGGACGCAAGCGCGTCGGCATCCTGCCCGAGGGCAAGGCGCCGGCCCGTGCCCATACCGAGATCACCGATTTGAGCGGGCGCATCATCGGCGAGATCACGTCGGGCGGCTTCGGGCCGAGCCTCGGCGCGCCCGTCGCCATGGGCTATGTCGAGAGCGCCCTTGCCGTCATCGGCACATCGGTCAACCTCATGGTGCGCGGCAAGGCGCTGTCCGCCAAGGTCGCCGCCATGCCTTTTGTGCCGCATCGTTATCAACGCTGACCGCGATGGTCAGTTTCACCGGAGAACGGCGCGACGATCCGTCGAAGCGCCATAACAAAACTGAGGAGATGAGTTCCATGAGCGGTATCCGCTTTGCCAAGGATCATGAATGGGTGAAGGTCGACGGCGATATCGCCACCATCGGCATCAGCCCCTATGCCCAGGACCAGTTGGGCGATGTGGTGTTCGTCGACCTGCCGGCGATCGGCAAAAAGGTCGAGAAGGGCAAGGAACTGGCGGTCGTCGAATCGGTAAAGGCCGCGAGCGAGGTCTATGCGCCGGTCTCCGGCGAGGTGGTCGAGGTCAACACGGCGCTGGGCGATGCGCCCGGCACGGTCAATGAGGATGCGCTCGGCAAGGGCTGGTTCGCCAAGGTGAAGCTTGCCAACAAGGCCGAGCTCGACGCCCTCATGGATGAAGCCGCCTACAAGACCTATTGCGAGGGGTTGCACTGAGATGCGCTTTCTGCCGCTGACCGAGCCCGACCGCAAAGCCATGCTGGCGACGGTCGGGGTAGCTTCGGTCGAGAGCCTTTACGCCGACGTGCCGAACGGCGCGCTGCTGAAGGCGCCCATCGCCGATCTTAGCAACCATATGCCGGAGATGGAGGTCGAGCGATTCATCGGCGCCATGGCTGCCAAGAATATCGGCACCAATTCGGCGCCGAGCTTTCTCGGCGCTGGGGCCTATCGCCATCACATCCCGGCGGCGGTCGATCATCTCATCCAGCGCGGCGAGTTCCTCACCTCCTACACGCCCTATCAGCCGGAAGTGGCGCAGGGCACGCTGCAATATCTGTTCGAGTTCCAGACCCAGGTGGCGCTCCTCACCGGCATGGATGTCGCCAACGCGTCGATGTATGACGGCGCCACCGCGACCACCGAAGCGGTTGCCATGGCCAACCGCATCACGCGGCGGAAGAAGGCGGTGATCTCCGGCGGCCTTCATCCCCATTACCGCGAGGTGGTAGAGACCCATGGGCGCCATACCGGCTTCGAAACCGTGTCGGCGCCCTTGGATGCGCTGGGCCGCGAAGATCTCGCGAAGCATCTCGGGCCCGATGTTTCCTGCGTCTTGGTGCAGAATCCGAGCTTCTTCGGCCATATCCATGACTTCAGCAAGCTGGCCGACGCCGTGCACGCCGCGGGCGCGCTCCTCATCGTCGCGGTGACAGAAGTGGTGTCGCTGGGGCTCATCACGCCACCGGGCGAGATGGGCGCCGACATCGTCGTGGCAGAAGGCCAGTCGATCGGCAACCCGCTTGGCTTCGGCGGTCCCTATGTCGGCCTCTTCGCCGTGCGCGACAAGTTCGTGCGGCAGATGCCGGGGCGCGTTACCGGGCAGACCGTCGATGTCGACGGGCGGCGCGGCTGGGTGCTGACGCTCTCCACGCGCGAGCAGCATATCCGCCGCGAGAAGGCCACCAGCAACATCTGCACCAATTCGGGCCTCTGTGCGCTGGCCTTCACCATCCACATGACCTTGCTGGGCGAGGCGGGCCTCAACCAGCTGGCGACGCTCAACCATGCAGTGGCGAGCAATCTCGCCGATCGCCTCGCCGCCATTCCCGGCGTGAAGCTGTTGAATGAGAGCTTCTTCAACGAGTTCACGTTGGAACTGCCCAAGCCCGCCATCGGCGTGGTCGAGGCGCTGGCGAAGAAGCGCATCCTGGGCGGTGTGCCGGTGGCGCGCCTGGTGAAGGATGCGCAGGCGGAGAAGCTGCTGCTGGTCGCCGCCACCGAACTCACCACCGAGGCCGAGATGGCAGCGCTTGAAGCCGGCCTCAAAGAGGTGCTGAAATGACCACGCCCAATCCCCTCACCAATACCATTTCCGGCAATCGCGGCCTGCAGCTTGAAGAACCGTTGATCTTCGAGATGGATGTGCCGGGCCGTTCCGGTGTCGATCTCCCCGATGTGCCGAAGCACAAGGAACGCCTCGGCGGCATGAAGCGGAAGGCCAAGGTCGGCCTGCCGGGCCTCGCTGAAAGCCAGGTCGTGCGGCACTACACGAAACTCAGCCAGAAGAACTATGCGATCGACATGTCGGTCTATCCGCTGGGCTCCTGCACCATGAAGCACAATCCGCGCATCAACGAGAAGATCGCGCGGTTGCCGGGCATTGCGGATCTCCATCCGATGCAGCCGGTCTCGACCGTGCAGGGGGCACTCGAACTCATCGACACGCTGGCGCATTGGCTGAAGACCTTGACCGGCATGCCGGCTGTGGCCATGTCACCGGCGGCCGGTGCCCATGGCGAGCTTTGCGGCATGCTGACCATCCGCGACGCGCACCTTGCCAAGGGCGATGCACGGAAGCGGATCCTGGTGCCGGAATCGGCCCATGGCACGAACCCGGCGACGGCAGCCTCAATCGGTTATGAGGTCGATCCGGTG
>NZ_CAMDRA010000232.1 GCF_945906275.1 Dongia mobilis | reverse complement strand
CAGCACATTGCCGAGAAATACGCCTATTACCGCGCCGATATCACGACGGCCGCGGAATTTATCGACCTTGCGGCCAGCCGTAGCGCCCTCACCGGCCGACCCTATCAGGTGCGTTGCAGGGGTGCCGATGCCATGCCGGCCCGGAACTGGCTGCTGCTGGAACTGGAGGCCTATCGACGCAAGCCTTAGCTACCTGATCAGGCACCCTGATAGGCCTTTTCCAACTGCGCGATGTCGAGCTTGATCATGCTCCAGACCGCCTGCAGCACGCGGTTGCGGGCCGCCTCATCGGGATCGCTCAGCATCGCCTCCAGCGCGGCGGGTATCACCTGCCAGCACAGGCCCCATTTGTCCTGTACCCAGCCGCAGGCATGTTCCTTGCCGCCGTTTTTCAGGATCGCATCCCAGATGCGGTCGATCTCCCTCTGATCGTCGCATTTGACCCAGAGCGAGACCGCCTGATTGAGTTTGAACATCGGCCCGGCGTTCAAGGCACGATATTCCTGGCCGGCCAGGGTGAAGACGACGCCGTAGAGATTCTTCGCGCGGTCGAAATGCAGGACCGAGTCCAGCCGGGAGTCGGGGAGGAGCGAGATATAGAATTTCGCCGCTTCCTCGGCTCCGTCCTCGAACCACAGATGGGTGGAGACTTTCTGCGCGATAGCCATGGCCGCACCCTCCCTCAGATCGACTTCGCGAGCGCTTCGAGCTGGGTTGCGACGACGCCCCAGCCTTCGTGGAAGCCCATCTTCTCATGCTCGGCGCAGGCGTCCGCCGACCAGTGGCGCACGACGGCGCGGTAGCGGGTCTTGCCGCCCTCGTCGGCGAAGGTGACAGTCGCCACCATGAAGGCGCGCTCTGACGGGGTCCAGGCATCGACGAAGGCGTCGGTGAAGACGATCTTCTCGTTCGGGATGACCTCGAGATAGATGCCGAGATTGGGAAATTCCTGCCCCTCCGGCCCCCGCATCACGATGAGCGACCTGCCGCCCGGGCGCACATCGAGCTCCGCCTTGGTCACGGTCCAGGGCTTGGGGCAGAACCATTGCGCATAGGTGCTGGCATCGGTCCAGATCCGGAACAGCTTCTCGCGCGGCGCATCGAGCAGGCGGTCGAGCACCAGTTCGCGCTGGCTGTTGTCCTGCTGGGTCTTGGCAGTTGCGGTCATGCATTTCCTCCTGGCGGTTACTTGCTTTTGAAAATGGTCGTGAGATAGGCCGTCAGATGATCCAAGCAATCCTCGGCGATTTTGGTGCCGTGCTTGGCCTTGGCGAAAATGAACGCGCCCTGGATCACTGACTGGGTGTGATAGGCGAGGCTCTCCGGCGTCCAATCCGCCTTGATGTCGTTCTCACGCATCGCCGCCGCAATGTCGGTTGCGACCATCGCGGCATGTTCGCTCATATGGCGGTCGCAGGCGGCACGGATGGCGGGATGGGTGTCATAGGTCTCCTGCACCATGGTGCCGAGGAGGCAGGTGAAATCGGCCAGTTCGCCGCGCAGGATCGCCTTGCGGAAGGCGACATAGCCCAGCACCCGGTCGGCAGCCTTTGGGCAGGCGCGGTAGGGGGCCGTGGCGAAGATGCCGTCGGCCATCGCGCCGAAATGGGCCGCGGCCGCCACGGCAAGGTCTTCCTTGCTCGGGAAATGGTGGAAGAAGGCGCCCTTGGTGACACCGGCCGCGGCACAGATCTCGTCCACCGAGCTCGCCCCATAGCCGCGCTCGCGGATCACCCGCATCGCCGCGTCGAGCAGCTTGACGCGGGCGCCGGCGGGCGGTGTCAGGCCAGCTGTTGCGGTCTTTGTTGTGGTTTTTTTCGCCATGACCGATCTCCTGAATTGGTACATACCAACCAGTTGGTACGTCGTCAATCAGCAAAATCTCCGAAGGGCGAGGAGCAGGATTGCGGTCATAGGTTGATATGCATCAAGGGCCACTCATACCACCTGGGGTAATTGCTGAATTGTCCTAGGGAAGGGTCGAGATTTTGCACCTTCGAACCGGTATCTGGCGGAGCGCGCTGCCGGCGCTGCTTCTGTTTGCAGCGCTCGCGGCGACGGTCACCTATGTCGCGACGATCGCCCAGCAGGCCCGGCGCCTGACCGACAATGAGCGCTTCGCCGCCAGCGCCGACGAAGCCTATCATGCCATCGCGGAGCGGCTCACGACGCGCCTGCGCGGCCTGCAGAATTTGGCCGACATGGCGGCGCGCGGCGAGATCGGCGACGACACCCGCTTCGACATCGCCGCCAGCGCCACCCACCAGCTCGCTCGCGAATTCCTCGCCATCAATCTCATCGATCCGGATCGCCGCATCCGTCGCGTCTGGCCGCAAAGCGGCAATGAGGCTGCGATCGGCAAGACCGTCGGGCAGAGTCCGGAAGTCCTGCGGCTGATCGAGGAGGCGCGTTATGTCGGGTCGCCCCGCGCCACCCATCTCGTCGATCTGTTCCAGGGCGGCAAGGGTGTCGCCACCTATTTCCCGATCTGGCGCGACGGCACCTTCCTCGGTTACATCAACGGCGTGTTCCGGGTGGAGGGTATGGAAGTCCTGCTGCGGGCAGCGCAGCCGGCGGGCATGTCCGTCTCGCTGCTCCTGGTCGATCGACTGCAGGCCGATTTCGACGCACCACCTGCCGGCGCGGCGCCCTATGCCATCCCCCTGCTCGACAAGGAACTCCTTGTCACCTTCACCAGCACCCCCGCCGCGACATCACCTATCGCCGAGAATCGCTTCTTCCTGGTCGGCATGGCGCTTTCGCTCCTGTCGGCTTCACTCCTCTATCTCGGCCTCGCCACGCGCAACAAGGCGACACAGCGCCAGGCCATGCTGTCCAACATTCTCAACGCCGCCCCCGATGCCATCGTCACGATCGACGCGACACAGCGCATCCAGGTGTTCAACCCATCTGCTGAGCGCATGTTCGGGCGGACCGCAGGTGAGATGCTGGGCAAATCGCTCGACGCCATCATGCCGGACGAGGCGCGCCAGCAGCACCGGGTCCAGGTCAACGCCTTCATCGCCTCGGGCGATGATCGGCGCGAGATGGGAAACTGGCGCAAGATCCGCGGCCAGCGTGCCGACGGCACCAGTTTTCCCGTCATGGTGTCACTGAGCCGGCTGATGTTCGAGGGTGAACCGCTCATGACCGCGATCCTGCGCGACATGACCGATGTCGAGATCATGACCGACCGGCTGGTCAGGCTCGCCGAGGAGAAGGACGCCGCGGCACAACGCGCCGAAGACGCCTCACGCGCCAAGTCGATGTTCCTCGCCACCATGAGCCACGAACTGCGCACGCCGCTCAATGCCGTCATCGGCTTCTCCGAGCTGGCACTGCGCGAGATCCACGGCCCGCTCGGACACCCGAAAAATCTCGATTACATGAATGACATCAAGAGCAGCGGCGAACATCTGCTTGGCATCGTCAACGACATCCTCGATCTCTCCAAGATCGAATCCAACTCGCTCACTCTCAGCCGCGACATCTTCGACCTTGCCGAGATGCTGCGGCATACCGGCGAAACCGTCCGCCGCCTGCTGAGCGAAAAGGGGCTGCATCTCGACACCCGCGTGCCTGCCGGCCTCACGGCCTTCGGCGATGAGCGGGCGACGCGGCAGATCGCCCTCAATCTCCTTTCCAATGCCCTCAAATTCACGCCCAAGGGCGGCACGGTCGAGCTCGGCGCGCGCCAGGAAGCGGTGGGCGATTACGTCGACTTCTGGGTCAAGGACAATGGCAAGGGCATCCCGGCCACTATCATCGAGAAGATCGGCCAGCCCTTCATCCAGGCCGGCAAAGCCTACAATGCCAGCAGCACCGGCACCGGCCTTGGCCTTGCCATCAGCAAGGCGCTCACCGAACGCATGGGCGGCAGTTTCGAGATCCGCTCCAGCGTGGGCAGCAGCGGGCCGCCGGGCACCACCGTCACGATCCGACTGCCCCGCCATCCCGGCGCCGCCAGCAGATAGGCGCCACGTATCAGCGCCCTTGCCAGCGCCGCGGCGCCGCGCCACTGTTGCCGAACTTTTTCCGCCAGCAGCAGGAGCTCACCGCGATGTCGCCGGAATTTCTCATCACCTGCCTCATCATCGTGGCTTCGCCCGGGACCGGCGTGCTCTATACGCTGGCGGCCGGCCTCGCCCGCGGGCGGCGCGCCAGCATCGTGGCGGCGTTCGGCTGCACCCTCGGCATCGTGCCGCATCTGGCGGCGGCGATCCTGGGACTTGCCGCCCTCCTCC
>NZ_CAMDRA010000231.1 GCF_945906275.1 Dongia mobilis | reverse complement strand
CCATGATTTCATCATCGACTGGCAGGTTGGCTTCAACGACCACGGCGTCATTCAAGGCATCGATTTTGTTCATGCCGCCCGCGCCGGCTTTTCCGCCGATCTCAGCGGTGCCATCGCCGACCGCGCCATGTTCCATGCCGACAACGCCTATTATCTCGACCACGCGCATATCCTCTCGCATCGCTGCAGGACGCACACAGTGTCCAACACAGCCTTTCGCGGTTTTGGCGGCCCACAGGGGATGCTGGGGATCGAGGAAGTGATCGACGCCATTGCCCGGCATCTGGGCATGGATCCGCTCGACGTGCGCCAGGTCAATTTCTATGGCCGAGGCACCCGCAACATCACGCCCTATCACATGGTGGTCGAAGACAGCATCATCAGCGAATTGGTGGCGGATCTGGAACGGAGCAGCGACTACCGTGCCCGCCGCCGGGAGATCGCGCAGCAGAATGCTGCAAACGCCTATGTGAAACGTGGCCTTGCGCTGACGCCGGTGAAGTTCGGCATTTCCTTCACGACCAGCTTCCTCAACCAGGCGGGAGCTCTCATCCATGTCTACAATGACGGGTCGATCCATCTCAACCATGGCGGCACTGAGATGGGGCAGGGGCTGTTCCAGAAGGTGGCCCAGGTGGTAGCCGAGGAATTCCAGGTCGATCTCGAGCGCATCAAGATTTCCGCGACGCACACCGGCAAGGTGCCCAATACTTCGGCCACGGCGGCATCTTCTGGTTCCGACATGAACGGCAAGGCGGCACAGGCGGCAGCACTGACGTTGAAGGATCGACTCATTGAATTCGCCGCGCGGCATTTCCAGGTGGCGAGGTCCGATGTCGCCTTCCTCCCCAACCGAATCCGCGCCGGGGATCAGGAAATCAGCTTTGACGCCCTGGTAAAGCTCGCCTATCTAGACCGGGTGCAATTGTCGGCGACCGGTTTCTACAAGACACCAAAGATCCACTATGACCGCAACACCTCGACCGGCCGCCCCTTCTATTACTTCGCCTATGGCGCCGCGGTGAGCGAGGTCGCCATCGATACGCTGACCGGCGAGTACCGCGTGACGCGGGTCGATATCCTGCACGATGTCGGCCGTTCGCTGAATCCGGCGGTGGATCTGGGGCAGATCGAAGGCGGATTCATCCAGGGCATGGGCTGGCTCACCACGGAGGAATTGTGGTGGGACGATCAGGGCCGTCTTCGGACCCATGCGCCCAGCACCTACAAGATCCCCACGATGAGCGACCGGCCGCCGGATTTCCGCATCAAGCTGCAGGATTTCGCCGAGAATATCGAGGACTCGATTCATCGTTCCAAGGCGGTGGGCGAGCCACCGCTGATGCTGGCGATCTCCGTCTTCCGCGCTCTTTCCGATGCCATCGCCAGCATCGCCGATCATCGCCATCTGCCGGCCCTGGATGCGCCGGCGACACCGGAGCGTGTCCTGGCCTCGATCGATGACCTGCGCGCGAGGATCGCATGATCGGTCGCCCGGCGGATCCGGTCCTGGCAGCCGCTCATACATCGGCTCTGGCCGGGAAACCCGCCGTGCTGGTCACCATTGCCGCCGCCAAAGGCTCGACACCGCGCGTGCCGGGGACCCGCATGCTGGTCGATGCCGACAGGATTGTCGGTTCTGTGGGTGGTGGGCAATTGGAGTTCGACATTATCGCCAGTGCCCGCGCCCTCATCACGCAAGGTGCCACGGCCAGCGCACACCAGCATTTCATCCTTGGCCCAGATCTGCGCCAATGTTGCGGCGGCGCGCTCGACATCGTCCTTGAGCCGCTCGCACCGGAGGCTTCCGTCTGGCTCGGCCAGGTTATCGCCTGGGAGCAGGCGGGTCACCATTGGACCGGTAGCCTTACGTTGAGTGAGCCCAGTTCCACGCGCAAACTCCACCGCCTCGAGGAAGCGCCGACGGATCCAGGCACGGCGCGGCTGCGCAAGAGCGAATCCGGCATGATCCTTAGCGAGACATCAGGGGTGCGCTGGCCGCAGCTTTATCTTTTCGGCGCCGGCCATGTCGGTCGCGCGCTGGTCAATCTGCTCGGCGACCTCCCTTTCCACGTCATCTGGAGCGACGGGCGCGAGGGCATTTTCCCGGACGGGATTCCCGATAATGTCGTGATCGATGCCGGCGCCGCCTACGCCGAGATGATCAAAGCCGCGCCAGAAGAAGCCCATTTTCTGGTCATGACCCATAGCCACGCCCTCGATTTCGAGATCGTGCAGGCCATTCTGCAGCGCGGTTCCTTTGCCAGCCTGGGTCTGATCGGCAGCGACACCAAACGGGCACGGTTCCTGCAGCGTCTGCGGGAAAGCGGGGTGCCGGCAGTGGATCTTGCGCGCCTGCAATGCCCCATTGGCCTTGCCGGCATCAAGAGCAAGATTCCGGCGGCGATTGCCATCGCGGTGGCGGCCGAGTTGCTGCTGCGGCCAGCGGTGGGGATGCAATTGCCAGCAGCAAGGATGCATTTGTCCGGCTGATCGCCTATAAGATCGCATGCGGAAAAGACCCGGTCTGGGCGAACCCCAAGACGAATCGGGCGGAGGATGAGGGATGGTTTTGGCGGGTGGGATCGGGTCCGGCGGGGCGCCTTCGGCGCAGCCATTGCTGCGCCTGTCGGGAATCGTCAAGCAGTTCCCGGGCTGTCTCGCCAACGATCATGTCGACCTTGCCATCATGCCCGGCGAAATCCATGCCTTGCTGGGCGAAAACGGCGCCGGCAAATCTACCCTGGTCAAGATCATCTACGGCGTGCAGAAGCCGGATGCCGGCGAGATATTCTGGCGCGGACAGCCGACCGAGATCCACAGCCCGTCTTATGCGCGCAATCTTGGCATCGGCATGGTGTTCCAGCATTTCTCATTGTTCGAGGCGCTGACCGTGGCCGAGAACATCGCGCTCGGCATCAACGACAGGAAGCTGCGCAAGGATCTCACCGCGCGCATTGTCGAGGTGTCGGAAGCCTATGGCCTGCCACTCGATCCCAACCGAGCCGTCCATGATCTCTCTGTCGGCGAGCGCCAGCGCATCGAAATCGTGCGGTGCCTGCTGCAGGACCCGAAGCTCCTCATCATGGATGAACCTACCTCGGTGCTGACACCGCAGGAGGTGGAGAAGCTGTTCGCCACTTTGCGTCGGCTTGCGTCCGAAGGTTGCGCCATCCTCTACATCAGCCACAAGCTCGACGAGATCCGCGCGCTCTGTGAAAAAGCCACAATCATGCGATTGGGGAGGGTCGTGGCGGAATGCGATCCACGCCAGGAAAGCGCCCGGCATCTCGCTGAATTGATGATCGGCACCACCCTGCGGGCGCCGATCCATGGCCGCCAGGCGGATGCAGCGGCGGCTACTCGCCTTGCCGTGCGCAATTTGTCGCTGAAATCAGACCAGCAATTCGGCACGGATCTCAAGGGGATCGGTTTTGAGGTCAGGGCCGGCGAGATTCTGGGCATCGGTGGCATTGCCGGCAATGGCCAGAACGAATTGATGGCTGCCCTCTCCGGCGAAACGCTGAGCGCCACCGCCGACACGATCACCCTTGACGGCGTCGCCATCGGCAAGCTTGGCCCGGATGGCAGGCGTGCCACCGGCGGCTGCTTCGTGCCGGAAGAACGCAACGGCCATGGCGCCGTCCGCGACATGACGCTGGCCGAGAACGCGCTCCTCTCCGGCTATCGCCGCCGCGGCCTGGTGCAGATCGGCGTCATCGACGACAGCCGCACGACCAGTTTCGCCGGCGAAGTGATCGGCGGTTTCGATGTCCGCACGACCGGCCCCAAGGCCGAGGCGCGCTCGCTCTCCGGCGGTAATCTGCAGAAGTTCATTGTTGGCCGCGAGATCCTGCAGAAGCCCGGCGTCCTCGTCGTGGCGCAGCCGACCTGGGGTGTCGATGCGGGTGCGGCTTCCGCCATCCACCAGGCCCTGCTTGATCTGGCATCGGCGGGAGCTGCGGTGGTTGTCATCTCGCAGGACCTCGATGAGATCATGGCACTTGCCGACCGGATTGCGGTCATCGCCGGCGGCCGCCTGTCACCGGCCATTCCGGTGGCGGAAGCGACCATCGAGACCATCGGCCGGTTGATGGGCGGCGCGTCGCAGGCGGTGACGATGGAGGCGGCGCATGCGCATTGACGTCATCCCGCGCGGCGAACGCTCGCGGCTGTGGACCTATGCCTCGCCGGTCCTGGCCATAGCGCTGACCCTCGCCACGACAGCGATCATCTTCCTGTTGCTCGGCAAGGAGCCGATCGAGGCCTTGCGCGTGATGTGGATCGACCCGCTGCTGACCAAGCGCGGCTTTTCAGAACTTTTCGTCAAGGCGGCTCCGCTCATCATGATCGGTGTCGGCCTCTCGCTCGGCTTCCGCGCCAATGTCTGGAACAT
>NZ_CAMDRA010000230.1 GCF_945906275.1 Dongia mobilis | reverse complement strand
TCGCAGCCGAGAAAGCGGCTGTAGGGGTGTTGGGCGGCGGTCAGCATCATGTTATCCTTTGCGCGCTTGGCATTGTCTGCGGGCGTGGGTGCCCAAATAACTCTTCAAGCGATGGCAAGCAGGCTGCGGTGACCACTATGACGTCGGGTGCAAACCCTTGGTCCGCACGGTCGGCCGCGACCGCCAGCCTGGACCTGGCCAGGTCCAGGCTGGCATCAGCGCCACTGGCACCGATCCAGCAAGAAAAGCCGATCTCAAACAGACAATTGTCCGCCGTCGGCGAAGGCCGACATTCGTCGGCTGTGGCGGACCACCCACGAGTTTGCCGGCGACTGAAAAACCGCCACCAACGCGCGGCTCACGGCGCGTCGATCGACTGGTCCCGGCGCGGGGCATCACGTTCCGTGTCGCGGCGGCGCAGTTCCGACTGGATGTAGTTGCGGCTGAACGGCAGGCGCTCGGCCCAGTCATCGTGCCGCGCCTGATAGCGCCCATCGAGGGCGAACAGGGCGAACAGCGTCTCCATGATGATGCCGGCCACGGGAATGACATGGGGGAAATCCTGCGCGTGCGGCAGGCTGCCGAAATTGGTCGGCGCCAGCCACAGATCGAGCGCGCGGTAGACGAGAATGCAGACGATCATGAAGAGGATGACAAAGGCGCCATAGAGCCACCGCCGCCTGACGGCGGCAATCCCGCTCACCGTCGCCCCGAGCCAGGCCGCCCAGATCAGCGGCAGTTGATCCACCGCCACGGCATAGATACCGATCAGCAGAAACCCCCAGCCGATCGTCTTCAGCCGAAAATCCCGATCGATGCTCTCATAGAACCTGCGCATCTACTTCACCCTCGCCGCAGCCGCCGGAACCCTGCTTCCACCGCCTGACTTGCCACGATCGTGAAGAGGGGCATCAGCGGCCAGAGCTTTGTCAAATCCACGTCCAGCTTCGGCTCGACCATCAACAACGACAGGACGAAAACGATGAGCGCCGAGGCCAGAACAGTCGGCAGCGAAAACCGGAAGATGGTCAGCAGATTGGTGAGAAGCGCATAGAGCGCCACACAAAAAAGACTCGCGACGGCAAAAATCATAATCACTGGTATTTCGGCACGCGACAGCAACTCGAGGACGAGCCCCAGCGCCGCCATGATGGCGGGGACGAACAGGATGTCGGCCAGCGCCCGGCTATCCGTCTGATAGGCTTTGCGCACGACAGAAGGCGGAGAGGGCGGCGGCGTTCCCATCTCCCTCACCCCTTCCTCACCTTCAGCGAAAAACTGAGCGGCAGAGTCGGCTCCCCTTCGGGCATTCGGTACATGCGGTCCGGGCCCTCGATCATCTTCGGCCACATGGCCCAGGCGATGCTGTCATGTTCGGCGAAGTAGGTGAGGGTGAGGCCGGCGTCGAGGAGGCCGGTGAGGATGTCGCCGATCGCGTGCAGGAACTCATGGGTCCGGGTGTTGGCGACCTTGGTCTCGTCGCCGGTATAGGTCACGTCTGAGTCGAAGACGAGCGGCCGGCCAGCCTGGAAATAGTCATAGGTCGGGACCAAGGGTGCCGCGAGACGCTGCTGCTTGTCCTCGCCCAACTGGTCGAGGGCGAAGGCGATGGGATGCGCTTCGAGGAGGTAGAGTTCGCCGCCGGGCTTCAGCATCGCTGCCACGACCTTGGCCCAGCCCTTGATATCGGGCAGCCAGTTGATGGCGCCCCAGGTGACGTAAACGAGGTCGAAGCGCTCGGCGATGATCTGCGGCGCGTCATAGAGATTGCCTTCCACAAAGCGCGCATCGAGCCCCGCGCGGGCGGCAAGGTCGCGCGCCGCGGACACGGCCTGGGGCGAGAAGTCGAGGCCCGTCACCCGAGCGCCGCGGCGCGCCAGGTTGAGCGTGTCGAGGCCGAAATGGCATTGCAGGTGAACGACCGATTTGCCCCTGATATCGCCGATCTCGCGCGCCTCGATCGGCAGCAGCGTCTCCTCGCCGGCGAGGAACGGCCGCACCTGATAATCCGTCGAGGCGACATGGATCGCCACCACCTCGTCCCAGCGCGCCTGGTTGATGGCGAAGGTTTCCTGATGCTGCGATGTCTGACCGCTCATGGCACTTGCTCCGGTGATAGCCGCACCCTTCCTAGCACGACCCTCAATGCGCGCAAAACGGGGCGCGCAAAATGGGGCGCGCAAAACAGGGGCGCACAAATCAGCGGCGGCGTCGAAGCGCGGGACGGGAGCGGGTAGGGCGCGCAGTGCTGGCAAGCCTCACAGCATCCGTTCGAACATCACCTCATAGGGCGCGAAGCCGGCCTTCACATAGGCCTTGCAGGCGAGCTGGTTGGCGGCCAGCGCGTTGATGCGCAGGCGCCGCAGATCCTGACCCAGGTCGCGGAAATGCTGCGCCATGGCGTCGAGCAGGATGCCCGCCAACCCGGTGCCCCTTTGTTCCGGCACGATGAAGATGTCGGAGACATAGCCGCAGCGCGTGCTGTCGGCGGTCTCCATCGGCCAGGGCTGATCCAGCACATGGCCGGCGACGAGGCCGACGCGCACGCCATCGCGTTCGGCTATCAGCAGCAGCCCGTGGAACTCTGCCAAGGTCTCGAACAGCAACGTCAGATAATCATGGGTGTGCGGCAGACCCGGCAGCCTGGTGTCGCTCAGGGTCCGTTCATGGGTCTGGAGGGCGACCTCGCAATCCAGCACCCAATCATAATCGCTGGCCCGGTACGGCCGCAGGTGGAAGTCGGCATCGTTCATGGGCTTGAGAGTGCCAGCGCGGCCCATTCCAGCCAAGCCATTGCGCGTGCTATCCAATATTTTCCATAATATATATTATGCGACTAGCCGATAGGCGGAAACCCAGCCAATTCGGGCCTTTCTACGGACAGTCCTCCCGGTACGCATCGAGCGCGCGATGCTTGCGGATGGCGCTGAACCCCCGTGCCTTGGCCGCCGCACAGACCTCCGGCCAATCGAGTTCCGCGTCGGTGTACTCTATCTGGAACACGGCCAGCCCTGCGGCGGCGGCCGGCTCAAGTCCTTCGCACCAGCCTTGCGCCGCGCAATCCTCGACCAGCACCCAATCGACGTGGCCCATCACCGCCGGCAACAGATCGGCCCCGTTCTTGAGGCCGATCGCCAGTCCCCGCGCGTGCGCCGCATCCGACAGAAAGCGCAGCAGCCGGACCGTGTCTTGGGGCGTGAGCGGAAAGCCGCTCATCGTCTCGTGGCCGTCGAGATTGTCGGGATCGATCCCGTCGCAGCCCTTGTCGCGCGCAAGGTCGAGGCGCGCTTCCATCAGCGGCCCGATCACGTCGAGGGCCCGGATGTCGAGCCAGCGTTCGCCCGGCCAGTCGGGATAGGCCTGGCCCACGACCGACGCCGGAAACGCCGTCGCGTCCGGTCGCCACTCCTCGAGCGTGCCTACGCTCATGTAGCAGATCACCCGACGGCCTTGCCCGTGCAGCCGCTCGATGAGCGCCGGCTCGGTCTCGAACAGATCGAGATTGTAGATCTCCGCCGCGACCCCGAGCGCGATCGGCTCGCCGGTATATTGCAGCTGGAGGCTCGACCCCGGCGCCGGCCGCCAGGGCTCCGCGCGGGCCGGCGTGACGGCCATCAGGCAGGCCAGGATGGCACCCAGGCAAACTTGCAGATATCCCCCGGAAAGTTGCAAATATCCCCCCGAAACTGACCCGAAATCAGGCCCGTTTGCGCAGATGGTCGAGCCCCTCGAACTCGACGAAGCGCATCATCGCTTCCCACAGCATGTCGCCATAAAGGAACGGCTCGAACGGGGCGCCGAGACCCGGAATCGGGGAAATACAAGCGTTTACGCCCGGTTCATAGAAGAACGGCACCGAATGGCGCGCGGTACCGGCGCCATCGATCACCCGGTGCGTGGTGGCCTTGATGCGCCCCCAGGTCCAGCGCTCCAGAAGCTTCCCGAAATTCACCACCAGGGTCGCCGGCAGCGGTGGCACATCCAGACATTCCCCATTATTTCCAATGGCTTGCAAGCCACTAACGCCATGCTGGCAGAGCAGCGTCACGAAGCCGGAATCGACATGCGGCTTGCCCGCCAAGGCGACCTCCCGACCTCCATGAATCACCCGGATTTCCGCCGAATTTGGCCCCTCGAAGGACCGCTCGGGGCGCAAAGGATAGTGCAGCAGCCGCAGCGTCGAAACCCCCTCCGCAAAGGCCGCGGCGAAACTGTCCTCGGGCACCCCCAGCCCCCGCGCGATCGCCCGCAGCAGGGTGGCACAAACCTCCTCCATCGCCTTGTAATAACGGGATATTTCCTCCTGCCAGCCGGGCAGAAGATCGGCCGGCGGCAGGGGTGTCGCCTCGGTCAGCGGGTCATTGGGATCAACCCGGGAGGGGCCATAGGCGATGTCC
>NZ_CAMDRA010000229.1 GCF_945906275.1 Dongia mobilis | reverse complement strand
GATGGTAACAGTGCCTTCGGAGATCACGGCAACCGCTGCGATTCTGGCAGAGGAGATGGCAAACCTGCAGAGGGCGGGCATTGCCTGCCGCGAGCCGGCCCTTGGTATCATGGTGGAGGTTCCCGCCGCCGCTCTTGCCGTTGATCGCTTTGATGCTGCCTTCTATTCGGTCGGGTCCAACGACCTCACTCAGTATGTGACGGCGGCAGCCCGCGATATTGCCTCTGTTGCAGAACTCAATGATACTGCCAACCCGGCGGTGCTGATGTTGATCGAGCGTGTCGCACGCTATGGCCGCGAAGCGGCGCGCGAAGTCAGCCTGTGCGGCGATGCCGGTGGCGACCCACGACTCATACCACTGCTGCTGCAGGCGGGAATCCGCAATTTTTCAATGGCGCCGACGATGTTGGCCAGGGCCAAATCGGTGATTGCCGGCTGGGAAGGTCCATGAGTGACGATATCGACGATGGCGGCAGTGAAGAGTCGGCGATGGCCGAATACAAGGGCATCCTGCAACGCCTGCTCGACAATCGTCCGTCTGGAACACGCCAGCGCCTGGCGCACGCGCTGGGCAAGAATCGCAGTTTCATCACGCAAATCACAAACGCCAGTTATGCAGTGCCAATCCCGGCCCCGCATTTGGAAACAATCTTCGAGATCGTGCACTTTCCGACTCATGAGCGGCAGGCATTTCTCGATGCCTATGGTCGCGCTCATCCCGGACGCCTGCAGCGCGCCCAATCCACGCGCCGCATCCGGACGGCGACCTTGCATGTGCCCGATCTGGGCGACGAGGATCGCAATCGCCGCCTTGATCATATGTTGAGCGAACTCGCCATCCAGGTCGCTAGGATCCTGGAAGACGGCCACTGACTGCGGGGAGAACACCAATGAAGAAGCTTATCAACGGTACGGACACCTTGTTGGCTGAAAGCCTGGACGGATTTTCGGCCGCCCATGCCGACATCGTTGAACTCGGTGAGGATCGGAAGTTCATCCGCCGGCGCAGCCTGAAACGCGGCAAAGTCGGGTTGATTTCCGGCGGTGGCTCGGGCCACGAACCGCTGCACGGTGGTTTTGTCGGCCATGGCATGCTGGATGCTGCCTGTCCTGGCCAGGTGTTTACATCGCCCACGCCGGATCAGATGATCGCGGCCGCACAAGCCGTCGATACCGGCGCTGGCGTCCTGTTCATCGTGAAGAATTACGAAGGCGATGTCATGAACTTCGCCATGGCGGCGGAAATGGCGGCGGATATGACCGGCGGCCAGATGGCAACCATCATCACCGACGACGACGTTGCTGTCGAGACGTCAACCTACTCGACGGGTCGCCGGGGCGTGGCCGGTACGCTGATCGTCGAACGCCTGGTCGGCGCTGCTGCGGAGCAGGGGCGGGACCTCGCTGGACTGAAAGCCTATGGGCAAGAGGTCAATGCGCGCACACGATCGATGGGTGTCGCCTTGACGAGTTGCACGGTGCCGGCGGCAGGCAAGCCGACCTTCACGCTGGCCGAGGACGAGATGGAGATGGGTGTTGGCATTCACGGCGAGCCTGGACGCCGACGGGTGAAGCTGACCTCAGCCGACGAAATCGCGGCAGAAATGCTCGGCGCCATCACAGGGGACCTCAAGCCTAAGCCGGGGCAGCAGGCCATCCTGCTGATCAATGGCTTTGGCGGCACGCCATCGATGGAACTCTATCTGATGTGCAACGCGGTGCGCCGTATCCTTGCCGCGGAGAAGGTCCTGGTGGCACGGTGCCTGGTCGGTTCCTATGTGACCTCACTGGAAATGGCCGGCTGCTCGATAACCTTGTCTCTGGTCGAGGACGCCGATCTCGCTTTGTGGGATTCGCCCATTCACACGGCAGCCATGCGCTGGCGCATGTGAACGACAACTGCCGACAAGTTGCACCACCGGGGACAATCCTGCCCCCGGCGGTGGACGGTCGATTGGCGCGTCTTACTGCTTGAGCGCCTTTACTTCTTCCCACAGCTTGATGTACTTGGCGTTGCGTGCGCTCTCGACCGGCTGGAACAGGATTCCGTTGTCGAGATGCTTCACCGGGTCGGAGATGCCCAAAGCCGCGACTTGTGCCGGATCAGCAATCTCGAACGACTTCCGATTGCTGTGACCATAGCCATAGGCCTCGATCATGTACTTGCCGGTTTCCGGCGACAGCCAGGCATCGAGGAAGTCATAGGCAGCGCCTTCGTCGGCCTTGCCGGTATTGAGCAGCGTCATGCCGCACAGCCAGGTGAAGATACCTTCCTTGGGTTCAGCATATTTGATGGGAACACCCTGTTCCTTGAGACTCTTGACTGTTTCGTTCCAGGCATAGGCCGCGACAATCTCACCTGAGGCCAGCGCCTGATTGATCTCGGTATTATCCTTCCACAGAAACCGGCTGTTACGCACGATCTTCTCGAGGAGCGGGCGCGTGGCTTCCAGCTCCGCATCGGACATTTCGAAGATCTTCTTCTTGTCGTAACCCAGCAGCAGGCCGACGATTTCGGCGGCGGCTTCGGTATCCGACATCGACAACTTGCCTTCATAGCGATCGTCGGTGAAGATTCCCCAGGATTCGTTGGCGGCAAAATCGGGTTCGACCAGATCTGTGCGGTAGGCGATGCCAGAGTTTCCCCAGTCGGCGGGGATCATGACGACGTTTCCGCCGACGACGACACCATTGCCTACTTTCAGGGGTTCGAACACGTCCTTCCAATGGCTGAGGCGCGCCGTGTCGATCGGCTTGGTCAGGCCGGCCTCGACGAAGTAGCCGACGGAATAGGTGCAGGGGTGGACGGCATCGGCATTGAAGCCCGAACGCACCTTTTGCAGGGCTTCATCTTCATTGGCGAAGATGGAGAATGCTGGCGGCGAGCCGTGCTTGTCGACATAGGATTTGAAGAAATCCGGCTGGTCGTAGCCACTCCATTCCATGACCGTCAGCTGCTCCTCGGCGCGTGACCGGGTCGGCATGAGTGTCATGCCGATGCCGAAGGCCGCCGCGGAACGCATGACGTCTCGGCGCGATATGCGGCCTTGCGACATGCGGTCGATGAATTTCAAGCGGTTCATACCCATAGCCCCCTATCTGATTGACGCAATGTTTGTTTTGGACTTGATCAAGACCGGCAAATTTGACGTCCAGCTGTGTACGGCTGTCAACGCCCTTTCATCGATTTAGCGGATGCACACGAAATAATGATGCCGCCTTTGGCGCCGGCCAATGGCAATTCATGAATCCAGATCGCGGATTCATGAATTGCGTTGCGCTTGACAGCTGTGTGGCGCGCGACTGACACTTGTTTCAATGCATGGCGGTCAAGACCATGCTTCAGGGATGGTGGCGTGATTGGGAAATTCTCGGAATGAGTGACGCTGCGAAAGGCAGTTTCGTCGCAGGCGGCGGGCGTGTACGTGCCGTTAATGGCAGCCTGTTTCAACGATTTCCGTGGTTGCGCGGCTATCTGTTGATGTCGCCGACCTTGCTGGTGATGCTGGCAATGCTGGTGGCGCCGATTGTCGCTCTGGTTGTGCGCAGCTTCTGGACTCAGAATGTCTTCCAGATCGACACGACATTCACGCTGCGCAACTATGGCCAGATATTTGAATTGTCGGACAAGATTACCTATTGGATGAGCATTCCGTTTCCGTTCGCCAACCCAGTCTACCTGATCCTCCTGGTAAAATCGATTCTGATGTCCCTGGCCGTGACGGCCTTTGTCATGCTGCTGGCCTACCCGATGGCCTATTTCATGGCCTTCCGCGTACGGCGTCACAAGTTCCTCTGGCTCATTCTCATCACCGTGCCGATATGGACCAGCTACCTGCTGCGCGTCTTTGCCTGGAAGATCATGCTGGGCTTCAACGGCGTCATCAATTCCAGCCTGATCAAGATCGGCCTGATCGACAAGCCGCTCGATTTTCTGCTCTACAGCCCCTCGGCCGTGATGCTGACCTTGGCCCATGCCTGGGTCGCATTTGCCATCCTCCCCATCTATGTCAGCCTCGAGAAGATCGATCGGTCTCTGCTCGAAGCTGCAACCGACCTTGGCGACAAGCCGTGGGAGAGATTCTGGCACGTCACGCTGCCGCTCTCTGCGCCGGGTGCGATCGCGACATCCTTGATGGTGTTCATCCCGACGGTGGGCGACTATGTGACACCGACGCTGGTCGGCGGATCCGGCGGCAGCATGATCGGCAACAACATCCAGATCCTGTTCGGTCGGCAGAATGACGCCCCGCTGGGCTCCGCGGTCTCGGTTGTCATGATGGCGGTCATTACCGCCATCGTCTGCCTGTTCCTGTGGGCGGTCGGCTATCGCAAGATCCGCGCGCGCGAGGCGATCTAGCATGGCAAAACGCATCGACTTTCTGCCGATCTATGCCGTGC
>NZ_CAMDRA010000228.1 GCF_945906275.1 Dongia mobilis | reverse complement strand
CCTAACCGGCATCGTCTCAGTCATCGACGGTGACACAATCGAAATCCACGGCCAGCGGATCAGGCTGCACGGCATTGACGCGCCCGAGAGCAGCCAGACCTGCAATGATGCGACGGCCACGCCATATCGATGCGGGCAGAAGGCAGCCCTTGCCCTGGCCGAACAGATCGATGGGCAACCGGTTGCCTGTGATGTCCGCGACGTTGACCGAGATGGGCGATTGGTCGCTGTCTGCTTTGCCGAAAGTCAGGACATCAATGCTTGGCTGGTCGCCAGCGGCTTGGCGGTCGAGTATCGAAAATACTCGCTGGACTATGTAGGCCAGGAAGCAACGGCGCAGGCTGCAAGGATCGGGCTGTGGTCAGGCAGTTTCGTCATGCCTTGGGATTTCCGGCACGGCCAGAGCGCCTCAACTCCTGCCAACGACAACCTGCCTGCGGATGCGCAATGCAGTATCAAGGGAAATATCAGCAACTCCGGCAAGCGGATCTATCACGTTCAAGGGAGCGGCGACTACGACCTAACCAGGATTGACGAATCCAAGGGCGAGCGGTGGTTCTGCACTGAAGCAGAAGCTATTGCGGCGGGTTGGCTACGGGCCAGAGGAAGTTAGGGCTTCCTGAAACTTAAGGCGCAAGCAGCAAATGATTCATGGGTTAACTCGTGGGTTCAAAAGGCGACCATGTTATAACTATCTGTAATTAATTGATAAATTACAGAAATTGGCGGAGGGGATGGGATTCGAACCCACGATAGGGTTTAACCCCTATAACGGTTTAGCAAACCGTCGCCTTCAGCCACTCGGCCACCCCTCCGCGCTCCGTAAACAATCGAGTGGCGCGTTTTCACGACGTATGCGGGGCCTTTACTAACGGTGACCTCGGGGAATGTCAAACCATCGTCGCCGACGCTGGCCCTGCCATAAAAATGGTTATCGGATCAAATGCTTGGCACTGGGATGGTTCATGAGCGGCGGTCGAGTTGGCCGGCGCCAAACAGGATCTCGCGCTCCTGTTCGGTGAAGGGCTTGGTGCGGCTGCGATCAGCCAGCACCTGGAGGCCGCGAATGACGGCCGGGCGCGCGGCAATGGCATCGAACCAGCGCTGGAGATTGCGGTGCGCGGGAAGATCCTGGCCCTGTTTGTCCCAATAGCGCAGCCAAGGCCAGGTCGCGATGTCGGCGATGCTGTAATCTGCGCCGGCGAGATAGGCGCTCTCGCCCAGCCGCGCGTCGAGCACCTTGTAGAGCCGCGTCGTCTCGTCGGTGTAGCGCTTGATGGCGTAGGGCAGCTGTTCCGGCGCGTAATTGCGGAAGTGATGGTTCTGCCCGAGCATCGGGCCGACGCCACCCATCTGGAACATCAGCCATTCCAACACCGCCATGCGGCCGCGCTGGTCAGCCGGCATCAGCTTGCCGGTCTTTTCGGCGAGATAGAGCAGCATGGCGCCAGATTCCATCAACGCCATCGGCTTGCCGTCGGGCCCATCGGGATCGACCATCGCCGGGATCTTGTTGTTGGGACTGATCTTCAGGAAGGCTGGCTGGAACTGGTCGCCGGCACCGATATCGATCGCATGGGCGACATAGGGCAATTCCAATTCCTCCAGCGCAATATGGATCTTGTGTCCATTCGGCGTGGGCCAAGTATAAAGATCGATCGGTGCGCTCATCGCGATGCTTCCCTCACGCCGCCGCGCTCAGCGCATTGAGGCCGCGCTGTACCGCCGGCCGCGCGGCGATGGTGTTGATCCAGCGCGTGACCTGGGGAAAGTTACGCATGTCCTGGCCATATTTCTCGCTCCCCTTGACCCAGGGCCAGGCGGCAATGTCGGCAATCGAGTATTCGGAATCACCCAGGTAAGCGCTGTCCGTCAGGCGATGTTCCATCACGCGGAGCAGGCGCGTCACCTCATTGGTGTAGCGTTCGACCGCATAGGTCAGCCGTTCCGGCGCCACGCTGCGAAAATGCCAGGCCTGCCCGTACATCTGGCCGATACTAGCCACCTGGAACATCAGCCATTGCAGCACGTCATAGCGGCGACGCGGCGCAGTGGGCAGGAACTTGCCGCTCTTCTGGGCGAGGTAAACGAGAATGGCGCCGGATTCGAACACGGTGATGGGGCGTCCGTCCGGTCCCTCCTGGTCAACGATGGCCGGGATCTTGCTGTTTGGATTGATCGCCACGAAGTCCGGGCGGAATTGATCCCCCTTGCCGATATCGATTCTGTGCAGCCGGTACGGCAAGTCCGTTTCCGCCAGCATGATATGGGCCTTGTGACCATTGGGCGTGGCCCAGGAGTAGAGATCAATCATCGGATAGGTCCGCTCACATTGGGCCTCCGCTGCCGGGGCGATAGTCGCGGCGCAGAAGATGAAAGGCACTGTCGCGGGAAAAATTGGCCCGCGCAAGAGCCGCTTTACCCGCTGGGTGCAAACGGGCAGTGTGGCCGGGAAACTGGCCTGTCCAAATGCAGCCCCTGTCCAAACGCAGCCGTTGCAGCTTATGGGGCGGGCATCTTGGCAATCATGTGTGACGGTTTGAAGATGGAAAGACCCTATAGCGGCTATGCCGAACTGATCGGCTACCAGTTGATCGACAAGGCCAAGGATTTTGCACGCATCGAATTGCTGGTGGGGCCTCAGCATCTCAACCGGATGGGGGTGCCCCATGGCGGGGTGCTGGCAACGATGCTGGACACGGCCACCGGTTTCGCGGTGGCCTTTGCCGATGGGCCGGAGCGGGTGCTGCGCGCGGTGACTCTCTCCATGAATGTGCAGTTCATGTGCCAGGGCAAGGCCGGTGAGCGAATCATTGGCGAGGGCTATCGGATCGGCGGCGGCAAGACCGTGGCCTTTGCGAAGGCCGAACTGCGCACCGAGGCGGGGCTGGTGCTCGCGCGCGGAGACGCCGTCTATCGCTTCCTCGACAAACCTGGCAGCTGAAGCTGCCTGGATCAAACCTGCTGGCTTATTCCGCCGGCAGGCTGTGCTGGCGCGGTTCCGGGGCGCCGAGGCCCAGTCGGGCATATTCGGCACCGATTCGGCCAGTGAGGGCCAGCCAGCACATGCGCAGATCAGCCAATGCACCATAGAAGGCATTGACTCGGATGAGCGGCCGGTTGTGCTCGACCCACCAATGTGAGGTCACGGCCATGGTCACGGCGAAGGCGATGCCGGCCACGCAGAACAGCGGCTGCTGGTGCAGGATGGCGAGTGCGGTCGTGATCATACCGACCACGGTAGCTGAATAATGCATGCCCCGGGTCATCGGGTGGCGATGGGCGTCGAGATAGAGGCGCCAGAACTCATGAAAGGGCATCTTCAGACCGTCACGGAAGGTCTTGTCCGTGAGCACGCCCTGCGCCGCTCGCTTCATTTGAGGCCTTGGTGCCGCCGCCTGTTGATTCATTGGGGCATCTCCCGTCCTTAGAGGGCTCTTCCGAGCCCTTCACCGCCATCCCTGATAACAATCTTAACGCCTATTTCTGACAGCTGTCTAACATTCATGTATGTTTTTTGTTCGCCTCACCAGCCTGTGAATTCACTGAAATCATGGTTTATTTTGTCGTGACCGTCATTGCCCGGTGAAGGCCGGGCGGCGCTTGGCGAGAAAGGCCGCGATCCCTTCGCGATAATCAGCGCTGGTAACGGCATTGTAGCCTTCCTGCAGATCGGCTTCGGTGAGCGGCTCCTTGCCCAGGCACCGCAGGGTGAACTTCTTGTGGTTGCGATGGCTCTGGGGCGAGCCAGCCAGCAGACGCTCGGTGCTGGCGGTTGTCGCCGAGGCGAGGTCGCCGGGCGCCACCAATCTGGTCACCAGCCCCCGCCGCAGCGCCCATTCAGCGTCGTGGATAGCACCTTCGAGCAGCATTTCGAGCATTGCGGCGCGACCGACAAGGTCGACCAGCATGCCAAGTTCAGGATAGGGCATGGTAATGCCGACGCGCTGGATCGGGATGCCAAACTTGGCTGTGTCGGCGGCGATCCGGAGGTCGCACATGGCGGCGAGTTCCAGTCCGCCGCCGAGGCAATTGCCCTCGATCCGGGCGATGGTCGGCTGCGGCAGCTCGCGAATGTGCCGCAGTGTATCCAGCATCATCTCGCCATAACTCCGGGCCGCGTCGGGCGTGGCGCGGTGGGCGGCGAACTCAGCCATGTCGGCGCCGGCGGCAAAATGCCCGTCCGCCCCCTGCAGCACCACGCAGCGCACGGCGCTATCGGTGGCGAGGGCGCGCAGATGGGCGCTGAGGCCGCGCCACATCTCGGCATTGAGCGCGTTGCGTTTTTCTGGCCGGTTGAGGGTGAGGGTCGCCACCGCACCGTCGTGCGCGCACAAGATCAAGCTGGTCATCGGCATGTTTCCATCTGGCAGAAGCAGGTGCTCGAATCGTAAGCGATTCGCATCTGCAAT
>NZ_CAMDRA010000227.1 GCF_945906275.1 Dongia mobilis | reverse complement strand
ATGTGGTGGCGGAATGCACCGGCCTCTTCACCGATCGCGAGAAGGCCAAGCTGCATCTCGACGCCGGCGCGAAACGCGTGGTGATCTCGGCGCCGGCTACCAACGCCGATCTCACCGTCGTCTATGGTGTCAATCACGCCAAGCTGAAGAAGGCGCACAAGATCGTCTCGAATGCCTCCTGCACCACCAACTGCCTGGCGCCGGTCGCTGCCGTGCTCCACAAGGCAATTGGCATCGAGCATGGCTACATGACGACGATCCACTCCTATACCGGCGACCAGCCGACGCTCGACACCATGCACAAGGATCTCTACCGGGCCCGCGCGGCAGCGCTCAGCATGATCCCGACCACGACCGGCGCCGCCAAGGCCGTCGGTCTCGTGCTGCCGGAACTCGCCGGCAAGCTCGACGGGTCGTCCATCCGTGTCCCGACGCCGAACGTTTCAGTGGTCGATTTCAAGTTCGTGGCCAAGAAGCCCACGACCAAGGAAAAGGTCAACGAAGCGATCATCAAGGCAGCCAATGGTCCGCTCAAGGGTATCCTCGGTGTCAACGACCAGCCGCTGGTGTCGATCGACTTCAACCACAATCAGAACAGCTCGACCTTCGATCTGTCGCAGACTCAGGTCATCGACGGCACCTTCGTGCGCATCCTGACCTGGTATGACAATGAATGGGGCTTCTCGAACCGTATGTGCGACGTCTCCGTCGCCGTTGGTAAGCTAGGTTAACATCTCACTTTGGCTCGGAAGGCACCCCCGGACCGGAAATGGCCCGGGGGTTTTCTTTGTATGCCCGGCCCCTACCGCGGCCCTTGAACCAAAGATAAGATGGCAGCGACCAAGGTCGATTGCCGACCTGTTTCAATGGAGGTGAAGATGCCGGGGGAAATCCCAACCGAACTCGGTTTGCTGGTATGGACAGTCATTCTGTGCATCGTGCAGATGCTGATCGCTGTCGTCGCGACACAGATGCAAGTTGGCTTGCCGGTCTTGGCGGGCAACCGCGAGAACATGACTGAACAGACCGGATTGGCCGGCCGCGCCACACGAGCACATCGCAACATGCTTGAAAATCTGGCCCTGTTTGCCGCGCTGGTGCTGGTAGCCCACACAACGAATCATTTGAATCCAATGACCGCCCTGGGTGCGCAGCTGTTCTTCTGGGGCAGGCTGGCCTATGCGATCGTTTATGTTGCGGGCATTCCGTGGATTCGGACCGGGACGTGGGCGGTTTCGATGGTTGGCCTGGTCCTTATCCTGCTGCAGCTCGTGTGAGCGGGTCGCGTCATGCTGGCCATGATGCGCACAGTCTTGCTTCTTGCTCTGTGGGCCATGCTGCCACGCCAAGTCCAGGCGGAGGAATCGCACCCGGTCCAGGAGGGATTTGAAACGACGACATTTGCGTCTGCTTTCGTGCCCTGTGATCGGCCAGAAGGTGCCATTTCCCTGAGCAGGGACCGGGCGCGGACCGGCGCCCAAGCCTTGAAGCTGCGCATTCGCGAGCCGGTTTTTGGCACCGCGACATGGGTTCCCAAGGCGACCTCCTGCCTGATCGCCGGACGCTATGCAGAGTACACGCCCGATGAAAAGGAGCGGGCCGAGATCTGGGAGAGTTTCGACTTCGGCCCCAAGTTTGGCGATGATCTCTACTATGGCTTTTCCATGTGGATCGATCGGGCGAGTGCGCCGAAGGGAGACAATACGCGCCTGGTCGTCGGGCAATGGAAGGCGCCCATTGATGACAGTCCGTTCGTGGCGCAACGGTTCACCGGCGGTCTTTATCACGTTACCCTCGATGTTGATGCGGCCGAACACGACCCGGATACGGGGCGGCCGTATGGCTGCAAACTGCTGCTCGCCTTTGAAGCCGACATGGGCGCTGCCACGCTTGGCACCCCCGCTCGCTGTGAACCAAAATTCGGCGGGCCGCTTACACCTCTTACGCCGGCACGTCCGATTGCGATCGAGCGCTTTGCCTATCTCCCGACACCGTTTGGGCGGTGGACCGACCTCGTCTTCCGAGTGAAAGGTGGCGAGAATGGCGCAGTGGAAATGTGGGCGAATGGCAACCAGATCGCCCGGGCGGTGGGTTTCGTCGGGCACCTTGGCGCGCACGGGCAGCCGCAATATTTCAAGTTCGGGCCCTACCGAGATCCCGCCTCTTACGCCACGACCGTCTATCTCGACAACCTTGCCCGCGGCACCAGCTTTGCCGCCGTCGACCCGGCATCGCCCTCTTTTCAACAATGAGCTTGCACCAAAATCTGATGGGCGATAAAACCCATTTGCGAACGATTCTCACCTACGTGGGGTGACACGTGATGTGCACCCCGCAGCGCCTATTCGCCTAGCGAGCCAGCGACACCGCCCTCTCATACCGTGGGTGGGCCAGAGCCAAGCCAGGTCTTTCCTGACTCGAGCTCTGGAGGTTCAACCCCATGTCGTCCCGTCGTTATCTGCATCTGTGGGCCAGTACGGCCCTGTTGTGGCTTGCTTTCTTGCCACTGCCCAGCCTGGCTCAGGAGACGGAAGAACCGGTTCTGCCGCCGTTGGAGGCGGAGACCGACGGCAGTGTGCAGAAGAATGATCCGGATGCCCCGGCCGAACTCAATCCACTCACTGTGACGGCTACCAAGGCGCCCCGTGCGCAAGGCGACGTACCGGCCAGCATTGATGTCATCGACCAGGAACAGCTGGAACGGCTGCAGCCGCTGACCATCGGTGATGCGCTCAACAATCTGCCTGGCGTCGAAATCGAGGGCGGCCCGAAAGGATCGGACAGCCAGCCCAACATTCGCGGCATGGGATCGACTGGCTGGGGCACCAACCGTGTCCTGACTACCATCGATGGGGCCAGGCAGAATGTCGGTTCCGGCCATGGTGGTACGATGTTTGTCGATCCCGAAATGATCAAGAGCATCGAGGTGATGAAGGGCGCCGGATCGACGCTCTATGGCAGCGGCGCCATCGGTGGTGTCATCGCGCTGGAAACAAAGGATGCCGCGGACTTCCTGGAGGAGGAAGAGGATACTGTCGGATTTCGGGTCAAGGCCGGATATCACTCGGTCAATGATGAGCCGTCCCTCTCCGGAATCGTGGCGCTTCGGCCGATCGAGGAGGTCGATTTCATCGGCAGCGCGGTATGGCGCGATAGCCAGGACTATGAGGGTGGGTCCGGCCTCAACATCGATCATACCGAAGTGGATATCCTGAGTGGTCTCGCGAAACTCGGACTCTCGCCGGCGGCGGGTCACCGGATCGAGCTCTCCGGCCTGGTTTACAGCAACAGCGAGAACATCGAGGCGACCGATGTCGACAACCTCAATGCGATCTACGACGCTGACCATGAAATCGACAAGAGCACGGCGACACTGAGCTATGCATTCGACTCACCAGATACCGACCTCATCAACCTCAAGGCAACGCTTTACCGCGATGATACCGACGTCAAGGATGATGGCGAAGGCTATGATCGGGTCACGACAACGGAACTGACGACGACGGGAGTCGATCTGTTCAACACGTTCGAATTCGAGAGCCGGTCGGTACATCACGCCATTACCTTCGGAACAGAATGTTATCACGATTCCGGCAAGGGCCGCGTTGACGGTGAGAAGCGTGCGCAGTTTCCCGATGCCACCCAGGATGTTGTGGGTGTCTACGCTCAGTACGAAATGGAGCTGTTCGAACAGGTCAGCGTAACGCCTGGGGTGCGCTGGGATTATTACAAGAGCCAACCGAGCGGCGACTTCTCCGACCAGGCAAACGACCGGATATCGCCCAAGATAGCGGTCGATTGGCATACGCTGGATTGGTTGTCGCTCTATGGCAGCTATGCCGAAGGTTATCGCGCTCCGTCAGTGACCGAGCTTTACATCGGCGGCACTCATTTCAACATCTTTCCGGGTGCGAACAACGTCTTTGTGCCAAACCCCGATCTGAAACCCGAAACGGCCAAGACCTGGGAAGGCGGCCTGCGCCTCAATTTCGAGAATGTCGTATTGCCCGATGACGGCGTTCGTTTCCACGCCGCCTACTACACCACCAAAGCCAAGAACTTCATCGATGGCGACGTGGTCATGGATTTCATCCCGCCGATGGTCTTTACGACCACGCCGGTCAACGTCCCGCGGGCCGAGATCGATGGCGTGGAGGTGACGCTCAGCTATGATTCGGACTATGTTTTCTTCAGCGGAGGGTACTCCCGCATTCGCGGCGACAACAAAACGGACAACGAGCCGCTGCTGTCGATCCCGGCCGACAAGCTGATGCTGGTGTTGGGTGGCAAAGTGCCCACTTGGGATGTCAGCTTCGGCGTCAGCAATGAGTATGCCTGGGCGCAGAATCGCACGCCCGATGCCGCGCTCGCCACCGATGACTACAATGTGGTCGGCCTCTTCGCCACCTGGGCACCGGATGAGGGCGTCATGAAGGGTCTCCGCCTCGACGCCGGCATCGACAATGTCTTCGACAA
>NZ_CAMDRA010000226.1 GCF_945906275.1 Dongia mobilis | reverse complement strand
GGGCACCTGGCCCATGGTGCCTTCGACCTCGGGATGACCGGCATGGCCGATGAGCACGACCTGGCGGCCCTGGTCGGCATAGCGCGTGCCCTCGGTGTGAACTTTGGAGACAAGTGGGCAGGTGGCGTCGATGACGTTGAGCCCGCGTTCCTGTGCAGCCTGGACCACGGACTTCGACACGCCATGGGCGCTGAAGATTGCGTAGCGGCCTTCGGGAATCTCGTCGAGCTCTTCGACAAAGACGGCGCCCTTGGCGCGCAGCCCTTCGACCACGTGCCGGTTGTGCACGATCTCATGCCGGACATAGACCGGTGGTCCGAACCGCTCGATGGCGCGCTCGACGATTTCAATCGCACGCTCCACGCCGGCGCAAAAACCGCGCGGCTGAGCCAAAACTACCCGCATGCAAATCGATCCGCTTTGTTTAACGATAAGTGACAAATACCCTAGCCGGGCGCTCAGTCTTGGCGCCCAATCGCAGCGCTAATCATCATCGGTGAGTAGCTGGGACTTAGCGCTCCATTTACACAGAATCGCCTTGGTTGGCCACTATAAATACCCCATTTTGTCGTTAACCACAGCAGGCTTAGGGTGCAATGCGCAATGATTTAACGGATTGGTCAACCATTTCGGAGATTTTGCTGCATGATGTGGGAATGCCCTTTTGGAAGGGGTGGCACTTTGCCGGCGATTTGCCTATAAGCAGCCGGATTCGGATAACCTTGAATAGTCACAATTCCCGGCATTGGGGCCATATCACTGCCGGCAAGTGGCGCATCATCAATGGGTAAAAGGCTTCTCTCTTGACCAGCAAAACCCCCTTGCTCGACCGGGTTCAAACGCCGGCGCAGCTGCGCCAGCTCGACCCGTCTGATCTGCGCCAATTGGCCGACGAACTGCGCCAGGAGACGATCGATGCCGTCTCGGTCACGGGTGGGCATCTCGGAGCGGGCCTGGGCGTCGTTGAGCTCACGGTGGCCATCCACTATGTTTTCGACACCCCCTATGACCGCCTCATCTGGGATGTAGGACATCAAGCCTATCCGCATAAGATTCTGACCGGTCGCCGCGACCGCATCCGCACCCTGCGTCAGGGCGGCGGCCTGTCCGGCTTCGTGAAGCGGTCGGAATCCGAGTACGACCCGTTCGGCACCGCCCATTCTTCGACCTCGATCTCCGCGGCTCTCGGCATGGCGGTGGCTTCCGAGATGCAGGGCCGCAAGCGCGCCAGCATTGCCGTGATCGGCGACGGCTCGATGTCGGCCGGCATGGCCTATGAAGCCATGAACAATGCCGGGTCGCTCGACACCAAGCTGATCGTCATCCTCAACGACAACAACATGTCGATCGCGCCGCCCGTGGGCGCGCTCTCCGCCTATCTCTCGCGCTCGCTGTCCTCGACCTCGTTCCGCTCCTTGCGCCACTTTGCCAAGGATACGTTGCGCATTCTGCCGGACCGCCTGCAGAAGATGGCGGCACGGGCCGAGGAATATGCCCGCGGCATCATTTCCGGCGGCGGCACGTTGTTCGAGGAACTGGGTTTCTACTACGTGGGCCCGATCGACGGTCACAATATCGACCATCTGCTGCCCGTGCTGCAGAACCTTGCCAATTCTGATGAACCTGGTCCCGTGCTGGTCCATGTGGTCACGCAAAAGGGCAAGGGCTATGCGCCCGCGGAAGCTTCGGCCGACCGCTATCACGGTGTCGTCAAATTCGATGTCGCGACCGGTGTGCAGCAGAAATCTGCCCCCAAGGCGCCGAGCTATACCGGTGTCTATGCCAAGGCCCTGATTGCCGAAGCCAAGGCCGATGACCGCATTGTCGCCGTCACGTCCGCGATGCCGTCGGGCACCGGCCTCGATGCTTTCGGCAAGGAGTTTCCCAAGCGCACCTTCGACGTCGCCATCGCTGAGCAGCATGCGGTGACCTTCTGCGCCGGCATGGCCACCGAAGGTTTGAAACCGTTCTGCACGATCTATTCGACCTTCCTGCAGCGCGGCTATGACCAGGTCGTGCACGATGTCGCGATCCAGAGCCTGCCGGTGCGCTTTGCCATCGACCGGGCCGGTCTGGTGGGGGCCGACGGGCAGACCCATGCCGGCAATTACGACATCGCCTATCTGGGCTGCCTGCCGAACTTCGTGCTGATGGCGCCGTCCGACGAGCTTGAACTGATGCATATGGTGGCGACGGCCGCCTCGATCGACGACCGCCCCTGCGCCTTCCGCTATCCGCGCGGCGAAGGCCTCGGTCTCGACCTCCCGGTCCGTGGCGAGGTCCTGCCGATCGGCAAGGGCCGCATCATCCGCGAGGGCACCAAGATCGCCATTCTGAACTACGGCACCCGGATGGTTGAAGTCCTCAAGGCCGCCGACGAGCTTGGCGCCAAGGGTCTCAGCTGCACGGTGGCGGATGCCCGGTTCTGCAAGCCGCTCGATGAAGATCTCGTGAAGCGTCTGGCGCGTGAGCACGAAGTGTTGATCACGATCGAGGAAGGTGCCATTGGCGGTTTCGCCGCCCATGTCCTACAGTTCCTGGCCAAGAACGGACATCTCGACAAAGGATTGAAGATCAGGCCCATGACTCTGCCGGATATGTGCATCGACCACGAAGCGCCGCACAAACAGTACGACGTGGCCGGCCTCAACGCCCGCCACATCGTGACCGAGGCGCTGACCGCATTGGGTGTCGCCGAGGCGAGCGTTCGCGCATGACCCGGTTGACGATGTCCCGTCGCCACGCGCTGGCAATGCTCGGCGCTGCGGCAGCGCTGTTTCCGCGTGTGACCCATGCCCAATCGGAACCCGACCCCCTGACTCTTATCGGCGGGTTCTATGACACGTTGCTCGATTGTCTGAAGCGCGGTCCGGAACTGGGCTTTGACGGTCGCTATCAGCTGATCGAGCCGGTCCTCAACGGGACCTTTGACATCGCCACCATGTGCAAGATCGCGGTCGGTCCCGAATGGACCAAGATGCCGGGCGACAAGAAGGGCGCGGTTCTCGTGACCTTCAACAAATACATGGTCACGACCTATGCGGCGCGCTTCAAATCCTTCGTCGGTCAGCAGTTCAAGATCGGCGAAGCGAAGCAGGCCGGCGATGGTCGCGTCCTGGTCGAAACCCAGTTGATCCGCTCCAATGGCGAGCCGGTCGAGTTGAACTATCTCTTCCGGCTCAACAAGGGCGTCTGGCGCGTGATCGACATCTACCTCGCCGGGGCGATTTCGCAGATGGCGCAGATGCGCTCGGATTTCGCCAAGACGGTCACCGATGGTGGTCCGGACGCGCTGATCGCCTCGCTTGAGCAGAAGATTCTCGATCTCCAAAAAGAGTCCTGAGGTCCTGACCTTCGGCAGAATGAAAAAGGCGGGTGCCCATTGGCCCCGCCTTTTTGCTATTCGGTTAATTCCGCCTTGGCGGGCGGCTTGCCCATGAGAACCGGCATGAAGGCGAAGATCACGACCAGGAGGATGGTCAGTGAAATCAGTAGGAGCATGCCCATCCGCGCCGTGCCGGGATGGCTCGAGAGGGCGAGGCTGCCGAAGGACGAGCCGGTCGTCAACGCGCTAAAGAGCACCGCCCGGGCCGTGCTGGTGGCAATCGGTTTGTCGATGCCGCGCCGCCAATTGACCACGAAATAGATGTCGAAGGCGACGCCGATGCCGAGCAGCAGCGGCAGCGCGATGATGTTGGCAAAGTCCAGCTTCAGGCCAAAGGCGACGCAGACGATGATTGTGCCCAGCGCGGTCATCAGCAAGGGCAGCATGACATAGGCGACATCGCGCGGCCGCCGCAGGATGGCAAAAAGCAACGCCGCAATGGCGATGACGGCCGTGATGCTGGCCATCTGAAAGGCCTTGGTGACGGCGCGGCCCGATTCATAGATCTGCACCGCGGGTCCCGTTGCTTCCGGCGCCACGCTCCTGACCGCGGTCACGAAATTGGCCAGCACCGCGCTGTCATTGCTGTCACCCTTCGGCATCACCGTAAGGCGCATCTCGCCGTTGGCGGCCACCCATTGCGACCTGATTTCATCGGGCAGGGTGTCGACGGTGAGCGGTGTCGCCTGCAGGGCCGAGGCCAGCATCTTCATGCGCGGCATGAGTCCGTCGACCAGCATGCGCTGCAGTTCGGGATAGATCGCGGGATCCGCCGCCGCGGCCTGATCGAGCAGGCGCGCCAGTTGCTGCGCCTTGTCCGAGGAGGGCAGGGACTGGCGCAATTTCGCGGCGCATTCCTTGAGGGCCGCGCGGGTCTCCTCAATGCTGGGTGTCTGCCGCGTGCTGAGCGGCTCCAGCGTCAGGCCCATCAGCAATTGGAGATCGCCGAGGATCGCGAGCTTTTCGTCCTGGTCCTTGGGCACGAAGCTGGAAGCGGAGATGACGGCATGTACCTCGCGCAGTTTCGAGAGTTCCGGCTTCAGCTTCTCGGCGGCTTCTGCGTCCGGCACGACAATCTCGATCGCATAGGGCGAGCGAATGGGGTCCTTCATGAGGTCGAGGATCGCCGCCATCGATTCCACCTTGGG
>NZ_CAMDRA010000225.1 GCF_945906275.1 Dongia mobilis | reverse complement strand
CCTGCGCTATCACCTGCACTACCTCACCGGTCGCGGCGAGGAGCGGCTGACCTTTGACCTGCAGCCGGAGATCGCACAGCGGCTCGGCTATACCGACCATGCCGGCACCAAGGGTGTCGAACGGTTGATGAAGCACTACTTCCTGATGGCAAAGTCGGTGGGTGGTCTCACCCGCTATGTCTGCGCCGCGATCGAGGCCAAGCTGATCAAGAAGCCGATGCTGCGCATGCCGGCGCTGGGCATCCTGCGCAAGGAGCTGGGTGGATTTCCGATCGCCGGCGGGCGCCTCAGCATCGCGCGCGCCGATCATTTCGCCCAGCACCCGATCGACCTGCTGCGGATCTTTGCCGTGGCGCAGAAAAACGATGTCGAAATTCACCCGACAGCCATGACCGAAATGTCGCATGCGCTGCGCCTGGTGGATCGGTTGCGCGACGATCCCGATGCCAATACGCTGTTTCTGGAGATGCTGACCTCTGACAAGCGCCCGGAATTGACCCTGCGACGCCTGAGCGAGGTGGGCATTCTCGGGCGCTTCATTCCGGATTTCGGCCGCGTCGTCGCACAGATGCAATACGACATGTATCACAGCTATACGGTCGACGAGCACACGATCTTTGCCATCGGCATCCTGGCGCGCATCGAGCAAGGCGAACTCAAGGACGAGGCCCCGATCGCCAGCCAGGTGGTGAAGGAAGTCCTGTCGCGACGCGTGCTCTATCTCGCTGTCCTGCTGCACGACATCGCCAAGGGTCGCGCTGGTGATCATTCGGTGCTGGGCGGCGATGTCGCGGAAAAGCTCTGCCCGCGCCTCGGCCTCACCGCGGAAGAGACGGAGCAGGTTGCCTGGCTGGTGCGCTATCACCTGCTGATGAGCAATACCGCGTTCCGGCGCGATATCGACGACCCCAAGACCATCGCCGATTTCGTCGATCTGGTGCAGTCGCCGGAGCGCCTCCGCCTGCTGCTGGTGCTGACCGTGGCCGATATCCGCGCTGTCGGCCCCAAGACCTGGAACGGCTGGAAGGCGCAGCTGCTGCGCGAGCTTTATCACCGTGCGGTCAATCTGATGCTGGGTGGCCTCAACACCGCCGAGGAGGACCGCGCGGCATCGGCCATCACCATCTTGCAGCAGGAACTGACCGACTGGAATGACGCGGATCTGGCTGACCATGCGGCGCGCGGGCATCCGGCCTATTGGCTGGCCTTCCCGCCGGCGGCCCTTGGGCGCCAGGCACGCATGATCCGCGCCGCCGAGGCCGAACAGCGCCCGCTCTCGGTCGAGTTCAATGTCGACCGCTGGCGCTCGATGACCGAGGTTACGATCTACACCGCCGACCGGCAGGGTCTGTTCTCGCAGCTGGCCGGCGCCATGGCGCTGTGCGGCGCCAGCATCGTCGATGCGCGCATCTTCACCCTGCGCAACGGCAAGGCGCTCGATACATTCTTCGTGCAGGACAGCGAAGGTGGTCCGTTCGATCGGCCGGCGCGCCTCGCCAAGCTGTCATCGACGATCACCCGCGTGCTCGAGGCCCCGGAACAGACCCTGGCCCAGTTGCAGGAATTGCCGCCCCTCGCGCATCCGGCGGCACGGAACTTCCCGGTCATCCCGCGCGTGCTGATCGACAATCGCGCCAGCGCCACGCATACGGTGGTCGAGGTGAACGGGCGCGACCGGCGCGGCCTGCTCTATTACCTCACGGCGGCACTCACCAATCTCAACCTGCAGATCTCCAGCGCCAAGGTCTCGACCTTCGGCCATCGCGCCGTCGACGTGTTCTATGTGAAGGATCATTTCGGCCTGAAGGTCGAGAGCGAGGCACGCCTCAAGATCCTGCACGGCGCCCTGATGACGGTACTCGCCGAAGCGGAACCGGAAAGCGCGCTGCAATCGCGCGCGGTCACGGTCGATTCATGGCCGCCGGTGGCGCCCTCCACCGCCGCGCAGTGATGCGCTATTCGTTGCGGAGATAGGGCGCCGAACGCGCGCTGAGCGCGCGCCAGGAGCCGGCAAAGCCAAGACCCAGCGCCAGTACCAGGCTGATGGCCAGGATGCCCAACGCCAGCGGCGCGTCGAAGGTCCAGCTGCTTTCCATGACTTCAGTGAGGAAGAAATAGGCGCCGACGCTGCCGATCACCAGGGCGATGAGCGCACTCAGACCGGCGAGCACGGCGAATTCGGTGACATAGCCCAGGGCGACATCGCGCCGGGTGCCGCCCAGCATCTTCAGCAGCACGGCTTCGTAGATGCGGCGCTGCTGCCCGGTCGCCATGGCGCCGGCCAGCACCAGCGCACCGACAACAAGGGCGATGCCGGCCGCGGCGCGGACCGCCCAGCCGACCGCATCGAGAATGCGCGTCGCAGTCGAGATCGCATCCTTGACGCGAATGGCCGAGATGTTGGGATAGCGGGCCGCCAACTCCGTCACCAGGGCGCTTTCGCGGGCCGGGTCGAAATGGACCGTGGCGATATGGGTCTGCGGCGCGCCGGAAATCATCCCCGGCGAGAACACCATGACGAAATTGATGTCGAGCCGCGCCCAGTCGATCTCACGGAAATTGGCGAGGCGGCCGGTGAGTTCGCGGCCCAGGATGTTGACGGTGAGATGATCGCCGATCTTGAGACCGAGGCCGCGGGCGGTTTCGACGTCGAGTGAAATGAGCGGCTCACCGCTGTAGTCCGCCGGCCACCATTCGCCTTCGACGACTTTGGATTTAGGCGGCGGCAGGGCCGACCAGGTGATGCCGCGATCGCCGCGCAGGACCCAGGCGATGTCGGCCGGCGCATTCACATTTTCCGAGGGCGTATCGTTGATCTTGACGATGCGGCCGCGCAGCATCGGCACATGTTCGAGGCCGGTGGAACTGGGATAGGCCGCCAGTTCCTCGACGAAGCTGCCGAGTTGATTGGGCTGGATGTCGATGAAATAGAAGCTCGGCGCCTGGGCCGGCAGGGTCTCTTCGATATCGCGCGTGAGGCCGCGCTGGATAAGGCCCACCGCCACCAGCACGGTAAGACCAAGGCCCAGTGAGATCACGATGCCGGCGGCCGGTGCCTGCGGCCGCACCATGGCGCCCAACGCAAAGCGGATCGCCTGCGGCCAGGCCTTGCGCTGGGCGCGGCCGCGCAAGGCCGATGCCAGCATGCGGATGCCGATGGCAAGCAGGCGGAACAAGGCGAGCGAGATGACGGACGCAATGATGAACCACATGCCGAGCATGCGATCCTCGCTGCCGAGCAGGACCAGGCCGGCCAGCACGAGTCCGATGAGGCCAAGTGGAACGGCATCGACCCGCCGCACGGAGCCGAGTTCCAGCGCCAGGGCGCGGAAGAGCTGCGCCGGCCGGATGCGCTGCGCCCGGAGCAGGGGCAGCAGCGAAAAGCAGGCCGCCGTCAGCAGTCCGACCGATGTCGCGAACAGCAGCGGCACCGCATAGAATCCGGGCAGGATGCGCAGCCCATAGCCGCTCAAGGCCGATTGCGCCCCGAAGGGCAAGGCGACGCCGATGGCGAGGCCGAGCGTCACGCCGATCGCAGCCATGGCGAGGATCTGCAGGCCATAGATGGCAAAGAGAAGATTGGACGTGGCGCCGAGGCAGCGCAGAATGGCGAGCGACTGCGCCCGGCTTTCGAGATAGGCGCGCACCGCATTGGCGATGCCGATGCCGCCGATCAGCAGGGCCGCGAAGCCCACGACATTGAGGAACTGCGCCGTGCGGTCGATGAAACGATTGGCGCCGGAGGCAGCGTCGCCCAGATCCCGGATGCGCCAGCCGGCCTTGGGCAGATCGGCGCGCAGCTTGTCGAGAAAGGCCGGGCCATCAAGCGTGGGAGCATAGGCAATGCGGTAAAGGTGATAGACGAGCGCGCCCGGCTGCAGCAGGCCGGAATCGTCGAGCGCCGCCGGCGCCACCATCAGGCGCGGCCCGAGGGAAAAACCGCGCAGGCCGCGATCGGGTTCGAACTGCAGCAGCGCCTTCAACCGATATTGCGCGCTGCCGATGGTGAGGAGATCGCCAACCTTGATGCCAAGGCGGTCCGCCAGAGCAGGTTCCGCCAGGGCACCGAAAATCCCGTCGCTGCCTTTGGCGAGCGCCTCGGCCAGCGGAATCGACGGGGCGAGTTCCGGCACACCATAGAGCGGATAAGCTTCGTCAACGGCCTTCACCTCCGCCAGGGTCGGCGGCACGTCGTTCTTGTCGATCTTGACCATGGCGCGGAGTTCCATGGCATGGGAGACCCGGCCACCGGCATCGAGGGCTGCGCGCTCTGTGGCGTCGGCTTCGCGGTACGCAAGGCGGAACTCGGCATCGCCACCGAGAATGGCGCGGGCGTCCTGCGCAAAGCCCGCCTCGATCGCGGCGGAGAGCGAGCCCACGCCGGCGATGATGCCGACACCGAGCGCCAGGCTGGCGATGACGATGCCGAAACGCTTGAAACCGCCGCGCAGTTCACGGCGGGCAAGATTGAGGGCCAGCTTGAAGGTCGCCATATTCAGGCCGCGAGCCTTTCGTCGCTGACGATGCGGCCATCCGCCATGCGCAGAGA
>NZ_CAMDRA010000224.1 GCF_945906275.1 Dongia mobilis | reverse complement strand
GCTGCCGTTGTTGCTTGCCTGTCATGCGGCGCGGCGGTTCCATCATTAATATTGGCTCGATGCGGGCTTTCGCAGCCTCGGCCGAACGGCTGTCATATTCGACCAGCAAATCCGCCCTACTCGGCCTGACGCGCTCGATCGCCATCCATTGCGGCCGCGCTGGCCTTGAGATCCGTGCCAACCTGATCTGTCCTGGCGGCATCAATACCGATTTGGGCAGCCGGTTGATGTTGAATGAGGCGGATCCCGCCGCGGCTACAGCTCGCGAAGCTGCCGAGTATCCCCTCGGCCGTCTTGGCGAGCCGGACGATGTCGCCTGGATGGCGGTCTATCTGGCCAGTGATGAATCCCGCTTCGTCACCGGGGGCTCCCTCGTCATCGATGGCGGCTTCACCGCTCAGTAACGTCGCACAGCTGATGTCGCCCTCGCCAACGCGGTCTGCACTGCGTTTCGGCCATGGCCGCCAATGATCAACTTGCCTCCACACAGGATCAGATGTCGGGGGAGTTCGTTTTTTTATGAAGATCAAAAGTCTGGAAACTTTCTGCAATCAATATGTCGGCTTTTTCAGGGTGACGACTGACGACGGTCGTCATGGCAGGGGACAGGCCTCGACCTAATAATGCCGACATCACCTGCCAGATCTTTCATCGCCAGGTGGTGCGCTGGGCGCTCGGCGTCGACGCGCTCGATATCGCGGCGCTGACCGACGGCATCCCGGAGCAGGAGCGCAAACTCCCAGGCTCCTATGTCATGCGCGCCCTGATCGGGCTCGACACCACCCTCTGGGACCTGCGCCGCAAGATCGAGGGCAAGAATGTCTGAGAATTGCTGGGCGGCAAGCCACGCCCCTTCCCCTTCTATGCCTCCAGCACGAAGCGGGCGGAGATCACGCCCAAGGACAAGGCCGCGCGCGTCATCAAGCTGCGCAACAAGCATCACCACGACGCTTTCAGATTCCGCGTCGGCAAGGAATGCGGCCATGACCAGGACGAACGGCCCGGCCGCACTGACGAGATCGTGCCGCTCATCGGAAGACCCTGGGCGACGATGTCCGCCTGCTGGTCGACGGCAAAAGCGCCTATTCGCCCAAGAAGGCGATCGAAGTCGGCCGCATGCTGGAGCAGAACAGCATCTGCCATTTCGAGTAGCCCTGCCCCTATTGGGAATACCAGTGGACCAAGGAAGTGAAGGAGGCGCTCAGCCTCGACGTCACCGGTGGCGAGCAGGATTGCGATCTCGCCCTCTGGCGTTTCGCCACCGACATGGGCGGCATCAATCGCACGCCGCCAACCAGTCGTTGGTCACCGTCTTCACCCTCCACCTCATGGGTGCAATCGGGAATGCGGGACCTTACGTCGAGTATTCGATCGAGGGTCCCGACTATTCTCCCTGGGAGGTGGGCCTCTTCGACCCGGTCCTCGTCGCCCGCGACGGCAAGATTCAGATCCCGGAAGGCCCCGGCTGGGGCGTCGAAATCCGCAAGGACTGGCTCGACCAAGCGCAGTACCAGAATGCGCGATCTAGAAACTCGGCGGTGAATTGGCCGTCACGACTTCGCATTCCTCGGCGCCGACATTGCGGAAGCGGTGTGGCGTACGACTATCGAAATAATAGGCATCGCCTGGCCCAAGCACGCGGATCTGATCCCCGACCGTGACTTCAAGGCGGCCACGGATGATGACACCACCCTCTTCCGCCTCGTGGCTCAGCATCTGGGCGCCGGTATCGGCCCCCGGCTGGTAATGCTCATGCATCAGCTGGATGGCCTTTCCCGTCATGTCGCGCCCGACCTGGCGGTAGGAAACGGGACCGCCAGCCAGTTCGACCAGTTCCGGCGCGGCGAAGAAAATCTGCGGTCGGGGCTTCAGATCATCGGCAAAGAACTCAGCCAAGCTCATCGGGAAGCCGTCCAACAGCTTTTTCAACATGCCGACCGAAGGCGACGAGCGGTTCTGCTCGATCATCGAGATGATGGCGTTGGAGACGCCGGCCCGCTTGGCCAGTTCCCGCTGCGACAAGTTATGGGAATCACGCAACGCCTTGAGGCGTGCGCCCAGGTCGAATCCGTTGTTTCCGTCCATTCCGGCCCCCGCCTTGCCACCTCAAATGCTTAACAGCTTCGGCTGCTTGATAAGTATATTAATCACATAATACGCAGAATCAATGTTTTTAGCCACTATCGTTGCACCAATTGAATTGAACTGGCTGCCGCTTGTTTATTTTCTTTAGCGTGGTAATGTCAGCACATCCATCCGATCCGGCCCACAAAACCCTGGGGATTGTCCATGTCCAATCGCACCACGAAATCGTTCGAGGCGACGCAGTTCAAGCCGACGCCGAACAATCTTGAAGCCTTCTTCATGCCGTTCACCTCGAACCGCCACTTCAAGGCCAATCCGCGGCTCTTCGTGAAGGCCGAGGGGATGCACTTCACCAACATCGACGGCAAGCAGGTGCTCGACGCAACCGCCGGCCTGTGGTGCGTCAATGCCGGGCACGGCCGCAAGGAAATCTCGGAAGCCGTCTCGCGGCAGATCGCAGAAATGGACTATTGCCCGCCCTTCCAGATGGCGCATCCGGCCGCGTTCGAACTCGCTTCGCGCGTCGCCGCCTTGGCGCCCACCGGCCTCGATCACGTCTTCTTCACCAATTCGGGTTCTGAATCGGTCGACACCGCCCTGAAGATCGCGCTCGCCTATCAGCGCGCCCGCGGCCAGGGCACGCGCACACGCCTCATCGGCCGCGAGCGCGGCTATCATGGCGTTGGCTTCGGCGGCATTTCCGTGGGCGGCATGGTCAACAACCGCAAATGGTTCGGCACCGCGCTCGGCGGCGTTGATCATCTGCCGCACACCTACAACGCCAAGGAAATGGCCTACAGCAAGGGCCAGCCGGCCTGGGGCGCCCACCTCGCCGAGGACCTCGAGCGCCTGGTGGCCCTCCATGACGCGAGTTCCATCGCTGCCGTGATCGTTGAGCCGGTCGCCGGCTCGACCGGCGTCCTCATTCCGCCCAAAGGCTATCTCGAGAAGTTGCGCGAAATCTGCACCAAGCACGGCATCGTCCTCATTTTCGACGAAGTCATTACGGGCTTCGGCCGTTTGGGCACCAATTTCGGCGCCGACTATTTCGGCGTGACACCGGACCTCATCACCTGCGCCAAGGGCCTCACCAACGGCTCGATCCCGATGGGCGGTGTCATCGTCTCGAAGGACATCTATGACACCTTCATGGGCACCTCGGCCGAGAATGCGATCGAGCTGTTCCACGGCTACACCTATTCGGCCCATCCGGTGGCCTGCGCCGCCGGCCTCGCCGTCCTCGACATCTACAAGAACGAAGGTCTGTTCGACCGCGTGAAGGATCTGGCTCCCTACTGGCAGAGTGCCATCCACAGCCTCAAGGGCACCAAGCACGTCATCGATCTGCGCAATGTCGGCCTGGTCGGCGCCATCGAGTTGGAATCGCGCCCCGGCAAGCCAGGCGCTCGCGCCATGGATGCGTTCCTCAAGGCCTATGAAAAGGGCATGTTGATCCGCGTCACCGGCGACATCATCGCCATGTCGCCGCCCTTCATCGTGGAGAAGAGCCATATCGACCAGGCTGTGTCGATCATGGCCGACGTCCTCAAATCCATCGACTAACTGCTGCAATTGCGGACCGGCTGCACCCAGAGGGGTCGGCCGGTCCGTTTACTATTGGAGAAGACCTATGCTTATCGGCGTTCCTAAAGAGATCAAGAACCACGAGTACCGCGTCGGCCTGGTGCCCTCGAGCGTGCGCGAACTCGTCCATCATGGCCACAAGGTCATGGTCGAGACAGGCGCCGGCGAGGGGATCGGCCTCGATGACCGTGCCTACAAGGCAGCCGGCGCCGTCATCGCCAAGAGCGCCGAAGACGTCTTTGCCAAGGCAGAGATGATCATCAAGGTGAAGGAACCGCAGCCCCGGGAAACCAAGATGCTCCGCAAGGGGCAAATCCTCTATACCTACCTGCATCTGGCGCCAGATCCGGTCCAGACTGAAGGCCTGGTGAAGTCCGGCTGCACGGCCATCGCCTATGAAACCATCACCAACAGCCGCGGCGGCCTGCCGTTGCTGGCGCCGATGTCGGAAGTGGCCGGCCGCATGTCGGTCCAGGTCGGTGCGCATTACCTGGAAAAGGCCCAGGGTGGCGCCGGCATCCTGCTGGGCGGCGTGCCGGGCGTGGCGCCGGCCAAGGTCGTCGTCATCGGCGGTGGCGTCTCCGGCACCAACGCCGTGCGCATGGCGATGGGCATGGAAGCCAACGTTACCGTGATCGATCGCTCGGTCGATCGCCTGCGCCAACTCGACGAGATGTTCGGCAGCAAGATCTACACCTGCTACTCGACCCTCGATGCAATCGAAGAGCATGTGATTGGTGCCGATCTCGTCATCGGCGCGGTGCTGGTACCGGGTGCTGCGGCGCCAAAGCTCGTCTCGCGCAAGATGATCAAGCAGATGCGTCCGGGTTCGGTCCTGGTCGACATTGCGATCGACCAGGGCGGCTGCTTCGAGACCTCGAAGGCCACGACGCATGCC
>NZ_CAMDRA010000223.1 GCF_945906275.1 Dongia mobilis | reverse complement strand
CTATTCCAATAAGCAGATGTCCGCATTCATGCCCGATTCGACCGCGCCGCTCGCCGTTATCTGTGCCATGGCCGAAGAGGAAGCGGCGCTCAAGGAATTCATGGCTGTTGCCGAGACCCGGGAATTGCTGGGCCGCGTGGTGACCCTTGGCCAGATCGAGGGGCACGATGTGGTTGTGGCCGAAAGCGGCGTCGGCAAGGTTGCCTCGGCCGTGATGGCAGCTCTGCTGGCGCGCGAGTTCGGCTGCCGTGGCCTCGTTGTCAGCGGCGTTGCCGGCGGTCTCGATCCCGCGCTCCACATCGGCGATACCGTGATCGCGCATTCCCTGGTGCAACATGATTATGGACACCTTCATGATGCAGCCCTGACACCGTTCCGACCCGGCGTGCCGCCCTTGGGTCAGCATCGGCGCGACTATGCGTTTGAACTTGGCGCGGATCTGATCGCGCGCCTGACCGAGGTTGCCAAGGATATTCACCTGCCGGACTTGCCGGCGGACCTGTGGCCGAGTTCAGCGCCACCCGCCGATCGTCGGCGCCGCGTTCTCATGGGGCGCATCCTGTCCGGTGATCAGTTCATCAACAGCGAATCCGTGCGGCAAAGGCTGCATGGCGATTTTGCCGCCCAGGCGGTGGAAATGGAAGGCGCCGCGGTGGCGCAGGTCGGGGCCCTGCTGGGGCTGCCGGTGGTGGTGGTGCGCTGCCTCAGTGATCTCGCCGGCGCCGACAGCCATTTCGACTTTCCGCGCTTCGTCGCTGCGGTGGCGCCGGGTGCCGCCACGGTCCTGCGGCGCATCATCCGGGAACTTTGAAGTTGGTTGGCGGGCCGGGATTCATCGTCAGTATCGGCGCGCTGCTCGCAGCGCTTGGCTTTGCCGTCTTTGCCAACCTGCAAATGCGCCTTCCCTATGAGCGCCGCATACGCGGCGTTCCCTGGCTGGGTCTTCAGTTTATTGCCGTCGTCATCATTCTCATCATGATGACCCATATCGTGACCTTGCTGGTGGGGCACGATTTTCACGGCGGCCGCAGTGCCTACTGAGCGAAGCCCAATTGTGCGCGGAGATCTGCGACCATTGACGCGGCGCCAGCGGCATCGAAAGGTTCGACCGGCTTGACGCCCCAGATCGGCCGTGGCCAGGCTGGATCCGTGACGAAGCGCGCGATGATATGCACATGAAGCTGCGGCACGACATTGCCGAGCGCCGCGACATTGATCTTGTCGGGCGCAAGCTGTTTGCGCATGATCCGGCTCGCCTGGGCGATCTCAGACATCAGGCGCTGCTGGTCTGCGTCCTGGAGATCGATGATTTCGCGGATATCGGCGATCCTGGGCACCAGGACCAGCCAGGGATAGCCTCGATCATTCATGCGCAGCACACGGCATAGCGGCCAGTCGCCGAGGAACAATGTATCCTTCGCCAATTGCGGGTGCAGCATAAAGGAATCGCCCATCTGATGTGTCACTCCTTGGTGATTTCTTGCCGCGGTTGCGGCCTTGTTTCCGAATCCGAAACTGGGGCAAGGTAGCAGCCCAGTTGTTCGTCAGGCTCTGTGGTCATGAAACCTAAGCATATCGCCCTGGCGCTGTTGGTCGCCGCCTTGTGGGGCATCAATTTCGTCGCCATCAAGATTGGACTCAAGGACTTTCCGCCCTTTCTGCTGTCGGCGCTGCGCTTTCTCGCCGTTGCCATGCCCATGCTGTTCTTCGTCGGCTGGCCTTGCGTCAGTTGGCGCTGGGTCCTGTCGATCGGGCTGATTTTCGGGGTCGTCAAGTTCGGCCTGCTCTTCCTCGGCATGGACCTCGGCATGCCGGCCGGCTTGTCGTCCCTGGTACTCCAGGCGCAGGCCCTGTTCACGGTCGTCTTCGCCGTGGTGCTGCTGGGCGAGAGGATGCGCCCGGTCCAGCTTGCCGGCATTGCCCTGGCAAGCGGTGGGCTCCTCCTCATCGGCCTTGAGCGGGCACAGGAGACGAGTCTCATCGGATTGCTGCTGGTGGTGGCGGCCGCGTGCGCCTGGGGCTATGCCAATATCCTGATGAAGCAGGCCAAGGCGCCCAACATGCTCAACCTCATCATCTGGGTCTCGGTCGTGCCACCCCTGCCGATGGCCGGCCTGTCCCTCGCCTTCGAAGGCCCGGACCGGGTGCTGGCGACGCTCTCCAGCCTGTCCTGGAGTGGAATCCTGTCGGTGCTCTATATCGCCTGGGCGTCCACGATCATCGGCTTTTCGCTTTGGGTCTATCTCTTGCGCCTGTATTCGGCCAGTGTTGTGGCGCCCTTTTCGTTGATGGTGCCGATCTTCGGGATTGCCGCCTCGGCCGTGATGCTGGGCGAAGAATTGTCGATGCTTGAAATCGTGGCCGGGGCCCTGACCCTGGCCGGACTTCTGTGCGTGGTGCGTGCGCCGAAACCCCTAACGCAGGTCAGTGCCAGTGCTGCTCGTCCTTAGGCCGGTCTTTTCCCTTCTCTTCGGCGCCGGGCTGCTCGTGCTCGGCAACGGCCTCATTGGCATTCTGTTGCCTGTGCGTCTTGGTATCGAGAAGGTCTCGCCCGACATCTCGGGCCTGGTCATGTCTGCCTTTTACCTCGGCTTCATGATGGGTAGTGTCCTTGGTCAGGATATCATCCGACGGGTAGGCCATATCCGAGCCTTTGCCGCTTTCGCGGCGCTGGCCACGGCGACGTCGCTGGTGCACGCGCTGGTCTTCGATGTGGCACTGTGGGCGTTGATGCGTGCCCTCACTGGTTTCTGCGTAGCTGCGCTCTATGCGACGATCGAAAGCTGGCTCAATGTGAAGACCAGCAATGAAGGCCGCGGCCAGGTCCTGTCGATCTATCTCGTCACAACCTATCTCGCTTCGCTCATCGGGCAGCTGCTGATCAACGCGCTGGCGATCGAAGGTCTCGGCCTGTTCTGCCTCGGTGCGCTCCTCATGTCGCTCTCCCTGGTGCCGGTCGTCCTCACCCGTGTGGCGGGACCGGAACTGGGCGGCGTCAAGCGACTGGGGTTGGGTGTGCTCTACAAGGCCTCACCCTTGGGCGTCATTGCGACCTGGGGTGCCGGCATGTTGTCGGGCGCCTTCTATGCGCTGGGCGCCATCTATGCCGACAGTCTGGACCTCGACGTCTGGCAGATCTCGCTGTTCATGGGGGTGCCGATCTTCGGCGGCCTTGTGATCGGCAAGCTGTCCGACCGCTATGACCGCCGCACGGTGCTGCTCGGCGTACTGATCATGTGTGTGGTGTCCAGCGTCGTGCTCAGCATCTTCAGCTTCGGTGGGGCGTCACTGACCACGCTCCTGCTTGCGGTCGTCTTCCTGGGCGGGGCTCTTGCCGTGATTTATCCGCTGGCCGTGGCCCAGGCCTATGACTATGTCGACCGGTCCGACATGGTGGGCGCATCGGGCGGGCTGCTGCTGGTCTGGGCGATCGGCGGCACGGTCGGCCCGCTCATTGCGTCGTTCTTCATGGGGCAGTTCGGGCCATCGGCGCTGTTCGTCTACCTGGCCGTGGTCGCGTCGGCGATCGTCATCTTCACCGCCTACCGCATGCTGGCTCGTCAGGCGCGGCCGTCCTCGGAACAAACGGCCTTCGTTTCAATGCAGACGACGTCGGCCATCACCAACGCGCTCGATCCGCGCACAGATCCGCTGCCGGAGTTCTACTACAACGACGAAGATCCCGGCGACCGCTGATCGCCGTGTCGCGTTCGTTTATCGCTGCGCCGTCCGCCAGTTCGGTGAGGCATAGACCGGCGCGTTGGCCGGGGGCAGGGGCGTACGGCCCAGGATCATGTCGCTGCATTTCTCTGCCATCATGATGGTGGGGGCGTTGAGATTGCCGCTGACGATCGACGGCATGATCGAGGCATCGGCGACACGCAGCCCCTCGAGCCCATGGACGCGGGCCTGCGGATCGACCACCGCCATCTCGTCGGTGCCCATCTTGCAGGAGCAGGACGGATGATAGGCACTGTCGCCGCGGCGGCGGATGAAGGCATCGATCTCCTCATCGGTGCGCACATTGTCGCCCGGATTGATCTCCGGCCCGCGATATTGATCGAACGCCTTCTGGGCGAAGATCTCGCGCGTCAGCTTGACCGCGTCGCGGAACTCGCGCCGGTCGTTCTCGGTCTGCAAATAAAAGGGCTGGATGCGCGGATGGTCCTTGGGATTGTTCGACTTCAGCTTGATCCAGCCGCGCGCTTCCTGGCGCATGTTGCCGATATGAACCTGATAGGCATGGCTGGTGCCATTCTTGCGGCCATGATCATTCACGGTCGAAGGCAGGAAGTGGAACTGCAAATTGGGATGTTCGAATCCCGCCGAGGAGCGGATGAAGCCGCCGGCTTCCAGCTGGGCCGACGCGCAAACGCCCTTATGGTCCATGAACCAGCGCATGCCGGCCAAGGCCATCGGGACCGGCTTGGTATATTTGTAGAGCGTGATCGGCTGGGTGCATTGCTGCTGGATATACATCTCGAGATGTTCCTGCAGGTTCTGGCCGACGCCGGGCAGATCGTGCTTCACCTCGACACCCGCCTCGCGCAGGTGATCGGCCGGGCCGATACCCG
>NZ_CAMDRA010000222.1 GCF_945906275.1 Dongia mobilis | reverse complement strand
GGTGTCCGGAACCTGCAGTTCGATGCCAACAGCCAGCGATTTGCAGCGACCCTGATCGTGCCGGCCGATGGCCCCACCGCCCTGCAGCGCAAGGTCTCGGGATCGATCTACGAGACCATCGACATTCCGGTTCTCAACCATGCGATGGGTGCCGGCGCCACGGTGCAGGAATCCGATCTGCAATGGATCTCGATGCGCACCGATCGGCTGATCGGCAATGTTATCACTGATGCGCGCCAGCTGGTCGGCATGACCACCAAGCGGCCGCTGCGCACCAGCCAGATGCTGCGCGGCAGCGATCTCGTCATGACCCCGGCCATCCGCAAGAACAGCCTGGTTACCCTGGCGCTGCAATCCGGCCAGATGAATCTCACCGTGACCGGCAAGGCCCTCGAATACGCCGCCATCGGCCAATCGATCCGCGTCGTCAACGTCAACAGCAAGAAGGAGCTGACCGGAATCGTGCGCGATGGAAGCACGATCGTGGTCCCGGTCGCCGGCCAGCTCACCCTGAATTGAAGGAGGCCGTCATGGCCCAGTCGCGCAAGCACCAAAGCCTCGCCGTTACCCTCACCCTCTCGACATTGCTGAGTGCCAGCCTGCTCGGCGGCTGCGGCAACATGATCGATCGTGTCGCGGGGATCGGCAACGAACCCAAGATGGACCCGATCGAGAATCCGCAGAACGATCCCAACTACCAGCCGGTCAGCCTGCCGATGCCGGCGCCGATGGCCGATGTGCGCCAGCCGAATTCGCTCTGGCGCCAGGGCAGCCGCGCCTTCTTCAAGGACCAGCGCGCCGGCAAGGTTGGCGATATCCTCACCGTGGTGATAGAGATCGACGACGAGGCCAAGCTCGACAACAAGACCGACCAGACCCGCGACGGCAGCAACAGCGCCGGCCTCGACAATCTGCTCGGCTACGAGACCCTGCTGCAGGACATCTTCCCCGACGGGATCGATGCCGGGAACCTTGTGAACTCCGACAGTGAGTCCGCGACCAGCGGGTCAGGCACCGTCGACCGTTCCGAGGCCATCAAGCTGCGCATCGCCGCGGTGATCACCCAGGTCATGCCCAACGGCAACATGGTGCTGACCGGCACCCAACAGGTGCGAGTCAACTATGAACTGCGCGAGCTGACCGTGGGCGGCGTCATCCGTCCCGAGGATATCTCCAACGTCAACGAAATTCCCTATGACAAGATCTCCGAGGCGCGCATCGCCTATGGCGGCAAAGGGACTCTGTCCGACGTCCAGCAGCCCCGCTACGGCCAGCAGGTCTACGACATCTTCTTCCCGTTCTAAACGCCGAACCCCATCGGTCTTGCGATTGCGACACATCCGGCAGCGGATGGATCGACACTGGTTTCATGACGGCAACTCCCCTTCCATCCACCCGGATGGAAGGGTATTTTTTGTGCCGCCTTGATATGCTGGCAGCATGACCGATCTCATAACCGCCGCCCTCGCCAACCCGATCAACCGCGCCATCCTGACCCGGCTCCCCATGCTGGGCGCCCCGGATGCCTGGCTGGTCGCCGGCAGCATCTACCAGGCCTATTGGAATGCGCTGGGCGGCCAGCCGGTCACGGCCGGGGTCAAGGATTACGACATCTTCTATTACGACCCCAGCGACCTCTCGTATGAAGCGGAGGATACGGTGGTGCGGCGCGCGGCGATGATCTTTGCCGATCTCGACGGGCTCATCGACCTCAAGAACCAGGCCCGGGTCCAGCTCTGGTACAAGGACCGGTTCGGCGCGGATTGGCCGCCGGTCGCCTCTGCACGGGAATCGATCGGGCGCTTCCAGGTGCGCTGCACCTGTGTTGGTCTGCAGCCGAAGCCTGACGGGACACTGGAGCTGCACGCGCCCTATGGCCTGGATGAACTAACAAGCGGCGAGCTTCGAGCCAACCCGAATTGTCCGAATGCCGCCGGCACGCGCGCCAAGGCCGAAAGCTACCGGCAAAGGTGGCCCTGGCTCAGGATCGTCTAGGTCGGAGTGTTAGTCGTCCCGGTGCGTGCGTTCCATGCGCTCGTGACGCTCCTGCGCCTCGAGCGACAGGGTGGCGATCGGGCGGGCTTCCAGGCGCTTCAGGGAGATCTGCTCGCCGGTCTCCTCGCAATAGCCATAGGATCCGTCTTCGATGCGCCCCAGCGCTTCGTCGATCTTGGAGATCAGCTTGCGTTCACGATCGCGGGTGCGCAGCTCAAGCGAACGGTCCGTCTCCAGCGAGGCGCGGTCGGCGAGATCTGGCTCGGACAGGCTCTCTTCCTGGAGATGGCTCAGCGTTTCACCGGATTCGCGCAGCAGCTCGCCTTTCCAGGCCAGAAGCTTCTGCCGGAAATATTCGAGCTGAACCGGATTCATGAAGGATTCTTTGTCGGTAGGCCGGTAATCGGGCGACAGCAATGGCTTCATGCGTGGTCTCGACTTGTCGTTGCCACTTCCCCCCGAAGACACGTGAATCGGGGGCGAATTTGGCGCGGAGTATAGGCAAAAGGCCGCGCCCCGCAAGCGCGATTTATCACGAAATCGAGCTGCCAATACATTGAAATTGTTATATTCTTGAGAACAGCCGTCCGCGCTAGCGGCTGAGCTTGGCCAGTTCCACCGCTGCGCGCAGCTCGATCTCGTCGAGAATCGCGGTCAACGCGGGATCCTCGATCTGCTCGCGCTTGGCCCGGACCATCTGGGCCAATTGCTCCAACCGGTCCTTTGGAATGACGCCCATCAGCAGGCCGATCCGGATCTCCTCCAGGAAATCGAGCATCTTCATGCCGCGGTCCCGGGCCCGCTGCTTGGCGCGGCCCTTGGCGGCATCCGGCGTTTCCTGGACCGCCAGCACGACCGACAGCGAGCTGACACTCAACGACATGGAAACCTGCTGGCCCTGGCCGGCATGGGTTTCGCCCAGCGCCTTGGCGAAATCGCCGCCGCCGCCAGCCGTCGACGGCCCGCCAACGCGGCGGTTGGCGGTCACGGGCTTGGCGGAAACTGGGTCGATCTTTATGGCCACTAAGTCACCTGGATCGGGACGTCCGATTCACCTTCATATAATAGCACGGGCGCCTAATAAAAGATTAAACGAATTAATAACTTGGCAACCGTCAGGCATCCTGCCCCGGCGGCAATTTCTGCCGCCTCAACAGGCCACCGCCGCCGGACCCGCCAGCCTTTTGCCGACATATCGCCCCAAATGCGCCGCCCCGAACGACACGCTACCCGGCAAATCCTTGAATTAGCGTGAAAACTCCCGGCGCCGGGAGTGGCATGGAACTCGCATTGCTACTGGCTGGATAAAGATCCAACCCGTGGAAGCATGCGAGCGATGACGAAGAATCTTCATACCCGCCGAGCCGGAAGCCACCGCAAGCTGACATCCCTTGTCACCGCTTGCGCGCTGCTGCTCACCGCCATCCTGCCCACGGCGCCTGCCATGGCCCTCTCGCGCATCAAGGACATCGCCGAGTTCGAAGGCGTCCGCGAGAACCAGCTGGTCGGCTACGGCCTGGTGGTCGGCCTCGACGGCACCGGCGATGACGTCAAGAAGAAGTCGCCCTTCACCCGTGAAAGCCTCATCGGCATGCTCGAGCGCCTCGGCGTAAAGGTCAACCAGGCCAACGCCGACCTCGAAACCAAGAACGTGGCGGCCGTGATGGTCACGGCCAACCTGCCGGCCTTTGCCCGCCAGGGTTCCGAAATCGACATTACCGTGGCCTCCCTCGGCGATGCCTCGAGCCTGCAGGGCGGGACCCTCCTCGCCACACCGATGCTCGGTGCCGATGGCGAAGTCTATGCGGTCGGCCAGGGCCAGATCACCATCGGCGGCTTCAAGGTGACCGGCGAAGCCGAGACGATCGTGCGCGGCGTGCCCACCTCCGGCCGCATCACCCGCGGCGCCATCGTGGAACGCGAAGTGCCGTTCGATTTCTCGCAATTGCAGTCGCTCAAGATCGCCCTCCGCAATCCGGATTTCACCACCTCGCGGCGCATCGCCGATGCGATCAACGAATTCGTCGGCGCCGGCACCGCCTTCGCGCTGGATTCCGGCACCGTGCAGTTGAACGTCAGCCAATATGGCGGCGAACCCACCGCCCTCATCACCGACATCGAGCAATTGCCGGTCGAACCCGATCAGCAGGCCCGCGTCATCATCGATGAGAATACCGGGGTGGTCGTGATCGGGCAGAACGTGCGCATCAGCAAGGTGGCGATCGCCCAGGGAAATCTCACGATCAGCGTCACGGAAACGCCGCAAGTCTCTCAACCTTCACCATTTTCCTCAACCGGCGTCACCACGGTCGTACCCCTGACCAACATCGACATCCAGGACGACCCGAACCGCAAGCTGGCCGTGCTCAACGACAGCGTGACGCTAGAGGAACTGGTGGCCGGCCTCAATTCACTCGGCGTTGGCCCCCGCGATCTCATCTCCATCCTGCAATCGATCAAGGCCTCCGGCGCCATGCAGGCCGACATCATGGTGCAATGATCATGGCAGACGTCGCCCCCCTCATGCTCGACCCCGCCCTGCAGATGGGCAGCAATGCAGCACCCGGCAAGACCATGCCGCGCAACGCCGCCGGCATCGCCAAGGTGGCTGAGGATTTCGAGGCCTTCTTCGCCGGCCTGGTCTTCGATGAGATGTCATCCGACATCGAG
>NZ_CAMDRA010000221.1 GCF_945906275.1 Dongia mobilis | reverse complement strand
TGACGCCGTGCTGCGCACGGAGGTCGTTCTTGGCGAATTGATGGTCCATGTCCCGGCTGCGCGCATCGAGCGCGTCCTGGGCTTCCTGCGCGACGACGGCAATTGCCAGTTCAAGATGCTGGTCGATGTCTGCGGCGTCGATTATCCCGATCGCGCCCAGCGTTTCGACGTGGTCTACAATCTGCTGAGCCTCACCAAGAACCAGCGCTGCCGCGTCAAGGTCGCGATCGGCGAGGACGACGCGGTGCCGAGCGTAGTCGAAATCTATCCCGCCGCCGGCTGGTTCGAGCGCGAAGCCTATGACATGTACGGCATCTTCTTTGACGGCAATCCGGACCTCCGCCGCATCCTCACGGACTATGGCTTCGAGGGGCACCCGTTCCGCAAGGATTTCCCGCTCACCGGCTATGTCGAGGTCCGCTACGACGAGACGCAGAAGCGGGTCATCTACGAACCGGTGAAGCTGGTGCAGGAGTTCCGCTCGTTCGATTTCCTGTCGCCCTGGGAAGGCATGCTGCAGCCGCGGCCCGTGTTGCCGGGTGATGAAAAAGCTGGTGAAGCCGCGGCGCCGGCTGGGAAGACAAACTGATGGCCGAAACGCATATCAAACCGATGACCATGAATTTCGGGCCGCAGCATCCCGCGGCCCACGGTGTTCTGCGCATGGTCATGGAAATGGACGGCGAAGTCGTGCGCCGGGTCGATCCGCATATCGGCCTGCTGCACCGCGGCACCGAGAAGCTGATCGAATACAAGACCTATACGCAGGCCATTCCCTATTTCGACCGCCTCGATTACGTCAGCCCGATGTGCCAGGAGCATGCGTTTGTGCTGGCCGTCGAGAAGCTGCTGGGTCTCGAGGTGCCGTTGCGCGGCCAGTATATCCGCGTGATGTTCGACGAGGTGACGCGCATCCTCAATCACCTGCTCAATATCCCGGCCTATGCCATGGATGTGGGTGCCATCACGCCGTTCCTGTGGGTGTTCGAGCAGCGCGAATTGCTGATGGAATTCTATGAGCGCGTGTCCGGTGCGCGTCTCCATGCGGCCTACTATCGCCCGGGTGGCGTGCATCAGGATCTGCCGGCCGGTCTCCTTGATGATCTCTGGGCGTGGAGCGAAAAGTTCCCCAAGGTCGTCGACGACATGGAAGGCCTGCTCACCGAGAACCGCATCTTCAAGCAGCGCCTGGTCGATGTCTGTCCGGTTTCAGCCGAAGACGCGATCGCCTGGGGCTTCACCGGTCCCGTGCTGCGCGCCTCGGGCGTGCCGTGGGATCTCCGCAAATCGCAGCCCTATATGGTCTATGATCGGATGGAATTCGACATCCCGGTCGGCAAGCATGGCGATTGCTACGACCGCTATCTGGTCCGCGTTGCCGAGATGCGCGAGAGCCTCAAGATCGTGCAGCAATGCATCAAGCAGATGCCAGGTGGCCCTGCGAGTTCGACCGACCACAAGGTCATGCCACCCAGCCGCGGCGAGATGAAGCATTCGATGGAAGCCTTGATCCATCACTTCAAGCTCTACACCGAGGGCTATCACGTGCCGGCCGGCGAAACCTATACCGCCGTCGAGGCGCCCAAGGGCGAGTTCGGCGTCTATCTGGTGTCCGACGGCACCAACAAGCCGCATCGCTGCAAGATCCGGGCGCCCGGCTTCCCGCATCTCCAGGCCATGGATTTCCTGTGCAAGGGCTACATGCTGGCGGATTCGGTGGCGATCCTCGGCTCCCTCGACATTGTTTTCGGCGAGATCGACAGATGAGTGCTCCTTCGAACACGGACGTGGTCCAACCGGACAGCTTCGCCTTCAGCGCGGAGAATCTGGACAAGGCCAAGAAGATCATCGCGAAGTACCCCGATGGCCGTCAGCCATCGGCGGTGATGCCGCTCCTCGACATGGCGCAGCGCCAGCATGGCTGGATCCCGCGCGCGGCGATGGACGTCATCGCCGGCATGCTCGACATGGCGCCGATCCGCGTCTACGAGGTCGCGACCTTTTATTCGATGTATAATCTGAAGCCGGTCGGCAAATACCTCATCCAGGTGTGCCGCACGACGCCGTGCTGGCTGCGTGGGTCGGACTCACTCTCCGGCTTTCTCCACAAGAAGCTCGGCGTCGGTTTCAAGGAAGTCACCAAGGACGGCATGTTCAGCGTCATGGAAGTCGAATGCCTGGGCGCCTGCTGCAATGCGCCGATGGTGCAGATCAACGATGACTTCTACGAAGACCTGACGCCGGAACTGCTGGGCCAGGTGCTGGATGATCTCGCTGCCGGCAAGCAGCCGAAGAAGGGTCCACAGAACGGCCGTCGCGGCTCGATGGCCGAAGGTGGCCCGACCACGCTCAAGGACATTCCCTTGACCTACGACATGGCGGGAGACTGAGCGATGTTGCAGGATCAGGATCGCATCTTCAAAAACATCTATTGCCAGGACGATTGGCGCCTGGCCGGCGCACGTCGCCGCGGCATCTGGGACAATACCAAGGCGCTGCTCGACGTGGGGCCGGACAAGATCATCGACGATATCAAGGCGTCGGAACTGCGCGGCCGTGGTGGTGCGGGTTTCCCCACGGGTATGAAATGGTCCTTCATGCCCAAGCAATCCGACGGCCGTCCGTCCTATCTGGTCGTCAATGCCGACGAATCCGAGCCCGGCACCTGCAAGGATCGCGAGATCCTGCGTTTCGATCCGCATATGCTGATCGAAGGCTGCCTCATCGCCGGTTTCGCCATGCGCTGCGTCGCCGCCTATATCTATATCCGCGGCGAGTTCTACCAGGAGGCGATGCACGTCCAGGCAGCGATCGACGAGGCCTATGACGCGGGCCTGATCGGCAAGAATGCGAGCGGGTCGGGTTACAATTTCGACGTCTTCCTGCATCGTGGCGCCGGCGCCTATATCTGCGGCGAAGAATCGGCACTCATCGAAAGTCTCGAGGGCAAGAAGGGCCAGCCTCGTCTGAAGCCGCCATTCCCGGCAGCCTGCGGCCTCTATGGTTCGCCGACCACGGTCAACAATGTCGAGACCATCGCGGTGACGCCGACCATCCTGCGGCGCGGTCCCGCCTGGTTTGCCGGTCTCGGCCGGCCGAAGAATGTCGGCACCAAGCTGTTCTGCGTGTCGGGCCATGTGAACAAGCCCTGCAATGTCGAAGAAGAGATGGGCATTCCGCTGCGCGAACTCATCGACAAGCATTGCGGTGGTGTGCGCGGCGGCTGGGACAATCTGCTGGCGGTCATCCCGGGCGGTTCGTCCGTCCCGATGTTGCCCAAATCGATCTGCGACGATGTGCTGATGGATTTCGATTCATTGCGCGCGGTGCAGTCGGGTCTTGGAACGGCGGCTGTCATCGTCATGGACAAGTCGACCGACCTCATCGAGGCGATCACGCGCTTTGCGCATTTCTACATGCATGAGAGCTGCGGCCAGTGCACGCCGTGCCGTGAAGGCACCGGCTGGATGTTCCGCATCATGACGCGCTTCGTGAAGGGCGATGCCGATCCATCCGAGATCGACATGCTGCTGGAGATTTCAAAGCAGATCGAAGGTCACACGATCTGCGCACTCGGCGATGCCGCGGCATGGCCGATCCAGGGTTTGATGCGTCATTTCCGCCCGGTGGTCGAGCAGCGCATGCGCGACTTCCGTGGCCGTCAAGCGGCCGAATAGGGCTGGGGAGTAGGGATCCAAGATCATGCCGAAGATGACGATCGATGGTGTCGAGATCGAGGTGCCGGGCGGCATTACCGTCCTGCAGGCCTGCGAGCTCGCCGGCAAGGAAATCCCGCGTTTCTGCTATCACGAACGCCTGTCCGTGGCCGGCAATTGCCGCATGTGCCTCGTTGAGCAGGAGAAGGCACCGAAGCCGGTCGCCAGCTGCGCGATGCCGGTTGCCGAAGGCATGGTGATCAAGACAGACAGTCCGCTGGTCCAGAAGGCCCGCAAGGGCGTCATGGAATTCCTGCTGATCAACCATCCGCTCGATTGCCCGATCTGCGATCAGGGCGGCGAATGCGATCTGCAGGACCAGGCGATGGCCTTCGGCAAGAGTTTCTCGCGCTATCAGGAAGATAAGCGCGCCGTCACCGACAAGGATTTCGGACCACTGGTGCGGACCGAGATGACGCGCTGCATCCAGTGCACGCGCTGCATCCGCTTTGCCACCGAAGTGGCCGGCGTCGAAGTGCTGGGCGCCGTCTCGCGCGGCGAGCATATGGAAGTCACCACCTATGTCGAGAAGGGCATTGCCTCGGAACTCTCGGGCAATCTAATCGATCTCTGCCCGGTTGGCGCGCTCACCTCGAAGCCCTATGCCTTCACCGCGCGTCCCTGGGAACTGACCAAGACGGAATCGATCGATGTGGCGGATGCGGTCGGCGTCAATGTCCGCATCGATTCACGCGGCCGCGAAGTGCTGCGTGTGCTGCCGCGTCTCAATGAGGATGTGAACGAAGAGTGGATGGCCGATAAGGGCCGCTTCTGGGTGGATGGGTTGAAGCGCCAGCGGCTTGATCGTCCGTTCGTGCGTGAGAACGGCAAGCTCAAGCCCGCCAGCTGGGGTGAGGCGTTCGCCGCCATCGCCGCGCGCGTCAAAGGTGTCGACGGCAAGCGCATGGCCGCCATCGCCGGCGACCAGTGCGATGCCGAGAGCATGTTCGCCCTCAAGGAATTGATGGTGTCGCTGGGCTCGCCCAACATCGATTGCCGCCAGGATGGCGCAGCACTCGATGCCACCAAT
>NZ_CAMDRA010000220.1 GCF_945906275.1 Dongia mobilis | reverse complement strand
GTCGTGCCCAAGGTCAGTCCGAACAAGACGGTCGAAGGTCTGGTGGGCGGCGTCATCATCACGACGCTGGTGGCGATGCTTGCGGCACCCTATCTCACGCCGCTTTCCTGGTACGAAGCCGGTGCCATCGGTTTCGTGTTGGCGCTGGCCGGTTTTGCCGGCGACGTCACCATTTCGGCCGTCAAGCGCGATCTCAAGCTCAAGGACAGCGGCAGCCTGTTGCCGGGCCACGGTGGTGTGCTCGATCGTGTCGACAGCCTTACCTTCACCGCGCCGCTGTTCTTCCACATCATCTATTTTCTCTACTACTGATCATGTCGCGCTGGTTGCGTCGCCTGTTTGCCCTGTGCGTGCTGCGGCCAATCGCCATCATGATGCTCGGCATCACGGTGCGCGGGCGTGAGAATCTGCCGAATTCCGGTCCGGCCATTGTCATCGCCAATCACAACAGCCATCTCGATACCTTGGTGCTGCTGTCGCTGATGCCTTTCCGGCATATCGACATCGTGCGACCGGTGGCGGCGGCGGACTATTTCCTCAGCAACCGCTATCTCGCCTGGTTCAGTCTTCAGATCCTCAACATCCTGCCGTTGGAACGGGGCAATGCCGCGCGCGGTGAGGACCCGCTGAAGGAAAGCGCCGCAGCACTTGATCGCGGCGAAATCCTGATCGTCTTCCCCGAAGGTTCGCGCGGGGCGGCGGAAGTGATGGGCAAGTTCAAGGGCGGCGTCGCGCGCCTTAAGGAACGGTACCCGGACGTGCCCGTCATTCCAGTGTTCCTGCAGGGCGCCGGCAAAGCACTGCCGCGGGGTGAGGTTGTGCTGGTGCCGGTGGTGGTCGATGCGGTCGTGGGGCAGCCATTGCCCTGGAACGGCAACCGTGCGCTATACACGCAGGAAATGGAAAATGCCGTCCGTGCGCTGGGCGCCAGCCTGCCGCCCGTGTTCGACGACGACGAAGATTAATCCGTCAGGCGTGTGATCCAGGCGATGTGCTGCGGATAGGCATTCAGCAGCGCGGCGCGTGTTGCCAGTTCGAAATCGGCAAAATCGAAGCCGGGTGCGACGGTACAACCTGCCAGGGCAAAGGCGCCGTGGCGCGCCGGGATCGCCCCAAACCAATGGCCAGCCGGGACGACATGCTGCGGCACCTGACCGACCGCAAAATCACGGCCAAGTGTCGTTTCGATCAACTGTCCGGCGGGGGAAATCGAGACAATCACGAGCGGATCACCATCGTAGAAATGCCAGACCTCGTCGGATTTTATCCGGTGCAGTCTGGAGCGGTCTCCCGCGCGCAGCAGATAATAGATCGCCGTCGATTGCGACCGTTCGCCATGAAACCGCGCGGGAAGGCCGGCGTTGGGAATGGACTCAGACGCGCGATAGGTTTCACGGTAGAAACCGCCCTCAGGGTGCGGGGCGAGCGCCAGCCGGGCAACCAATTGGTCAATCACGTTGGATCTAGTCGCGTCTGGCATAGCGCGCCACGGCTTGCTTGAGGAGATCGTGGGGCACGGCATGCGCCGTGCGGCCCTTGTAGCCGGTCATGGTCTCGGCAGCGCAGAGTGCGTTCCAGATCGCTTCTTCGGTTGCCTCGGCCGCTGCCTGGAAGAGGGGCGTGCATTCTTCCATGCCCAGCATGCGAACGTCCGCCATCTTGGACTTCAGCGCCACGCGGTTGCCGGTCGAGAAGGCGAGGAATATGTCGCCCGAGCCGTTGGAGCCGATACCCCCAACCCAAGCGAGCCCTGTCGTGGCGCGGCGCGCGAGCCGCTGGCATTGGATCGGCAGCAAGGGCGCATCGGTTGCCAGGATGACGATGATCGAGCCCTGTTCCTCTTTCCGCTCGGCATGTGCCGACGCGACGATATCGGTGTTGAGTTCGAGGCCCACGGGCGCATGGCCGCACCGCAGCAGCGGTCGTCTGCCATAGTTTGACTGCACCATGGCACCGACCGTCCAGCCGCCATCGGCAGCCGGCAGGCGGCGCGACGCGGTGCCTGTGCCACCCTTGAACTCATGGGTGATCATGCCGGTGCCACCACCGATATTGCCTTCGGGTACGGCGCCACCCTTGGCGGAGTCGAGGGCTTCGATTGCGTGCTCCAGGGTGATCGGGAAGGTCTCGGCATCCGACAGCCAGCCATCCCAGGTTTCGGCTGCCACCGGCAGGTGCCATGCCTGCTCGATGCCTTTGCGCGCCGCATGGACGCAGATGGCATCGCGGGCGATGCCGGTCGCATGGGTGTTGGTGATGGTGATAGGCGCTGCCAACAGGCCCTGTTCGTTGAGCCAATGACTGCCGGTCATTTCGCCATTGCCATTAAAGGAATGGATCCCGGCAAACATGAAGTCGGTATAGATATCGTCGGCGGGCCAGAGTGCCGTGACGCCGCTGCGGATGACATGGGGCTCGTCGCGGATGATTGTCGAGAAGCCGACCCTGATTCCCACCACATCGGTGATGGCATTCAACGGTCCTGGCTGCATTTGTCCCAGGTTGATACCCAAATCCCTCAGCCGCGCCTTCGCCATGATGTTCCCCTGCCTTTCCTGCCGGGGGAGATTAGGCGAGTTGGGTGGCAGACCTCAAGCCATCTCCGGCAATTTCACCCAATCTGGAACCGACGCGGTGACGTGAGCGCCATCGGCGTCGGCGCCACTGCCGGTCATTGCATCGAGATGTTCAAGGCGAATGAGGGCGAGGCCACGGTCGGAATCGGCAATGCGAATTTCGCCGGCTTCCTTGCCGTCGATCGTCAAGACCGTGCCGGGTGCGAGTGCTGGTCCGACGATCCTCACCGGCAGCAGGCGCTTCCTGACCAGTCCACGGTACTTGGTGCGGGCGGTCAGCTCCTGGCCCATGTAGCAGCCCTTCTGCCAATCGACGCCGTGCAGTTCGTCGACGCCGGATTCGAGCAGGATGGACTTGTCGGGAATGAGGTCGTGGCTCCCCTCGGGCACGCCCAGCGAGAAGCGCAGGCGCTGGAAGTCGCCCGGAGCTGCCGCCGCGAACCCGAGATCCAACAATGCTTGTGCCGCAGTCCCGCGTGGCAGGAAGGCCCGGGCGCCCAAGGCGGCCAGCCGTGGATCGGCGAAAACCAAACCACCAGCTAGCGCTCGTGCCGTACCAAGCGTGTCGGCAAGGCCAAGGCGCTGCAACACGCCGTCGCCAAAGATATTGACGACCAGGAACGTGTCGTCGAGGTCCTCAAGCGTCACTTTCGAGCGCAGCTTGAAGAGCTTCAGTCGCTTCAGAAGGTCGGCGCGGCGTGAACTCTCCGCATCGACCAGATAGCGGTCGCCATCACCCACCAGCAACAGGTCGTAGGCGAATTTCCCCTGAGGCGTCAGCAAGGCAGCATAGATCGCACTGGAATCGCCAATGCGGCGCGTATCATTGCTGATCAAGCCCTGCAGAAACCCCGCTCGGTCCTCGCCGGCGATGGCAATCACGCTGCGGGTCGGGTTGAGTTCAAAAAAAGCCTTATCTATCATGTGGCTATGCGTTACTTTCTGGTTTCTGTGCTAATAGTTGGAACAGTGCGGCCAAAACGCAAGAGACATTCGCGCCGGGGGATCGTTTGAGATGGCAGCAAAGCGTATCGGCCTGCTTACGAGCGGTGGTGATTGTGCCGGCTTGAACGCCGTGATTCGGGCGGTCTATGCGCATGCCAGCGGTCATTTTGGCTGGGTGGTGATGGGAATTCGCAATGGCACCGCCGGCTTGATGGCGCGCCCGGTCGAAGCGACCATGCTCGACGACCATGTCCTCGGGTCCGACATGCTGCGCCAGGGCGGCACGATCCTGGGGACCACCAACAAAGGCAACCCTTTCGCCTTTCCGCAGGACGATGGCAGTGTCGTCGACCGATCGGGCGATGTGATTGACGGTTTCCGGCAATTGAAGCTCGATGCTCTCATCGGTATTGGCGGCGATGGATCGATCGAGATCCTGCGACGCCTTGCCATCCAGGGCGGTATTGATCTGGTGGCCATCCCCAAGACGATCGACAATGATCTGGGCGCCACGGAGATGTCGATCGGCTTCGAGACTGCGGTGCAAACCGCGACAGCTGCACTCGATCATCTGCAACCCACGGCTGCCAGCCACAGCCGTGTCATGGTGCTGGAAGTCATGGGCCGCGATGCGGGCCATATCGCTTTGTCGGCGGGCATCGCAGGTGGTGCCGACATCATCTTGATTCCGGAAATTCCCTACAGCTTCGCGGCCGTCGAGGCAAAGCTTACCGCCCTGCGGAAACGTGGGCGCAACTTCGCCTTGGTCGTTGTGGCGGAATCCGTGAAAACCGAGGATGGCCAGTCGATCACCTCCGTCCATGGCGGCGGCGCCAAGGCAACGCATACCTATGGCGGGATCGGTCACTATATCGGTGCCGAACTCGCCACACGCAGTGGTGCCGAGACGCGGGTCACGGTGCTCGGTCACGTCCAGCGCGGTGGTACGCCGGAACCCAAGGATCGGATTCTTGGCTCAGCCTTTGGTGTACATGCTGTCGACCTGATTGCCGCCGGCAAGTCCGATCGAATGGTCGCCTGGAATGCACGACAGGTGATTGATGTGCCGATCCTGTCGGCCATTCAGGGGGCAGCAACGGTCGATCCTGTCGGAACGCTGGTGAAGACCGCCCGTGGAGTGGGGATCAGCTTTGGCGATTAGATTGAATGCCGACGACTTCTGGGAGTTCAGCCTGGCCCTCTATTGCCGCGAAGCGGTGGCTGTCGCCTGCCTTTCCCTGCAGGATCGACGTGGCGCTGACGTCAATCT
>NZ_CAMDRA010000219.1 GCF_945906275.1 Dongia mobilis | reverse complement strand
ACATCACCATCCTGCCCGAAATCGGCGCCTTCACGGCCTTGCGTGCGGGCATGCGGCCCAGCGCCGCGACGCAGCCCTTCTTCGGCATCGGCAACCCGGTCCTTGCCGGTGCAACCGCAGCGGCCGGCGACAAGACCAGCATTGCCGATCTCCTGCGCGGCCTCGCACCCCTGCCGGAATCGGCTGTGGAACTGGCCGACCTGGCCATGGTGCTCAAGGCTGCGCCCGGGTCCGTGGTGGTGGGGGCCAAGGCCACCGAGACGGCGCTGAAATCGCTGCCGCTCAAAGACTACCGCATGATCGCTTTTGCCACCCACGGCCTGATGGCGGGCGATTTCGGACGGCTGCGGGAACCCGGCCTGGTCTTGACACCACCGGCCATCGCCTCGGGTGACGATGATGGCTTGCTGACGGTGGGCGAGATCGCCCAGTTGAAGCTGGATGCCGATTGGGTTGTCCTGTCGGCCTGCAACACGGCGGCCGGCGACGGATCGCCGGGCGCCGAAGGTCTCTCCGGCCTGGCGCGCGCCTTCCTCTTCGCCGGCTCGCGCGCCTTGCTGGTCTCGCAATGGGAAGTACTGTCCGTGGCGGCGGTGCAATTGACCACCGGCACCGTCCAGCATCTGGCGTCGGATCCCACGATCGGTCGGGCCGAGGCCCTGCGCCTCTCTATGCTGGCCTTGTTGGCGGAAGATCAGCCGGACTATCTCGCCCATCCGATCTTCTGGGCGCCGTTCGAACTGGTGGGCGAGGGTGGTTAGAGCAGCGGCTCGCCGAAGGGCTGGATAAGATCGCCGGCAACGGCGATGGTCAGGTGCGTGGCAACACCATTGAAGACCGTGTCGGCCTCATAGCGCACGAACTCGGTGGCGCCGACCTGGGGTGCCGAGATGACGCCGGTGCGCGACCAATTGCCGATATCCTGCAGGAAAACCTGGTCGAGCATCTCGCCTTCACCGACGATGTAGAGCACATCATTGCCGGAGAGCCGGGCCACGGCCTCGCTGTCGAGCAATAGCCGGCTCTTGGCATCGTTGTGGAGATCGAGGACCTCGATTTGCGCGGGTCCCCTATTGTCCATCGCGGCGAAGTTAATGCCATCGGCCAACTCGGCATCGGCGCCGAGGATCTGCAGGCGATCGAAACCGGCACCGCCATCGAGATAGTCCGGAATGACTTCCGCCACCACCAGAAAATCATCACCGACGGTCGGATGAAGATCCGGCAATGGCTCTATGAGATCGGTCTGCAGCCGCAAGGTGACGTCATTCCCGGTGCCGTCATGGCCGGTATAGAGATAGAAATCTGGTCCGGTCGGATCGCGCTCGACTCCGGTCAATGTCCAGTTTCCCGGATCGGCAAAACTGACCACGTCATGGATGTCGTCTGTGACGATGCTGATCCTGCCATCAACACCGGCAAAGACTTGCGCTTCATCGAGCGAGAAGGTGAATGTCTTCGAAAAAACGCCACTGCCGAAATCGATTGTATCGAGATCGGTGACGAATCCCGGCGGTGGCAGCGGAACGATACCGTCATTCCAGATCGACCATGTATGGAGATTTTCAGTATCGAGGTCGGCGGGCAATTCGATGCCGACCGAGACAAACATCTGCACCGTCTCGCCGTTCACATGGGCGGCGAAGAGTGCCCCCGTGCGATGGATTGGCACGGATTGCGAGATGTCGGTGACCAGCGATACATAGCCCAGGGACTGCCAGCTGTCTGCATCGGTCATGGTCAGTTTCCCAGCAGCCGGATTGTTCTCGACGGCAAAGTCGGACGTCACCCAAAGGGTATTGCGCACATCTGTCACGGCGGCGACGTCTGCTGCGGACAGGATCAACTCGTCGCCGGCGACGAGATGGATGATCTCGATGTTGTGCAGCACTGGTGTTGTAGGCCCGACCAGGTCGAGCGATCCGAGTCCGGATGGGGCCGTGACATAGGGCGTCATTTTGGTGGTGATCGTGTCGTCGCCAGGCCCGCCATCATAGGAAGTGAAGCTGCGCCATATCCAGGCCAGTTCATCGTTACCGGCGGTTCCGCTGATCGCGCCGTCGATCGGCTGTGCCAAGGTGTTGGCAATGGCAAGGCTTACCGGCACGCCATTGTGCTCGGCGCTGTAGAGCGCGTAACCGGGTCGGGCCGGATCGTCCGCCTCCCGCGTCCATGCCGGCAGGTCGGTCAGATGCACCCGACCGAGCACGGCGTCGATGGTCAAAGTGCCGCCCCATTCCGCGACGACCGCAGCGTCCAGAAGAATGACGGGGGGATAGCCCTCCATGGCGATTTCGCGCTGGTCGGTGACGACGAATGGTGGCACCCAAGGCAAATTGCTCGAAAAGTTGGCCGGATAAATCGAAATCTCGAGCGCTTCAATGCTGGTGATCGTCTTGGGATAAAGCCTGGTGTCGATCAGATAGCCGCCATCTTTCAGCTGCAGAACCAGTTTGTCATATCCGGTTCCGCCGGCAATGTTGTGCAAGGGAGGATATGTGCCGTTGCCGATGGCAGCGACCGTCACTGGCTGCGTCACGATGAGGATGTCGTTGCCGCTGCCGCCATCCAGGTCATTCTGTCCATCATAGGCGATCAGGATGTCATTGCCGTCATAGCCGCGAAGCGTGTCGTTGCTGCTCGGGTTGCTGGCAAATGAGGTGCCGAAGATGATGTCGTCGCCGTTGAAATGCTGGGCGAGGCCGGCGCCGGTCTGGTTACTGTGCACGCCGTTCGGGTTGCCATCCGCCATCCACACATTGCGGCCCGCAACATAGTCGGCATAGAAGCCGTGCAGGAGAACGTAATAGTCAAAGACACCTGCGCCAAAGTCAGGGTCCGCGGCGGCGGTGAAAAGCGTCTTCAGCGTCGCAAAGTCATAGGCGGGCCCAATTGGCAGCACATGCATCATGCCGGGGAACCAGCCGTCATATGCCGGGTCTTTCAGCTGATGAACCGTGATCAGGTCCGCAAGATTCATCGAGAAGGGGAATGTCGGCGAGGCGAGAGAGCCCGCCGACATCGAAACGCTGCCAATCGGCGCAAGACCGCCGCCGCCGAAACGTGGGAATGTCGTAGTTGTGGAAACCGGCTCAAAATTGTCCGAGTTGTAATCCGGGCGGTCGCGCAGCCGGTCGACCGCGCGGAGATCGCGGGCATCGACCGTGTCATCATCATTGTCGAAAGCTCCCGGATCCGCCGGTGCGAGGCTCAGCCCTTGCGGCACGTCGCCATCGAAAGGGATGAAGCCGGTTCCGCTGCTGGCGGGCGGTGGCGGCAGCTCCGGGTCGCCCGCAGCCGTGGCGATATCCTCTGCGCCAAGGAGGAGGTCGGCGATGTCCCTTGCAAGGGCGATGGCGTCCGGCGCCGGTGCCTGGCCGTCGCCGATCTCGTCAGCGGCAAAAAAGCCGTCGATATAGAAGACCCGGCCGTCGGGCAGGCGCAGGACCAGATCGTCGCCCAGCTGATCCGGTATGGCCGCTTTCAACGCGGCCAGCAGGGCAGGATCGATTGCCGCCGCCGATATGACGCTCTCAGCCGTCGCCATTGCTGGCACCCCGTTAAGTCCGGCGGCGGCCACCTGTATCCGATGCTACCGCGCCAGCAAATGCCCCAAAGGAAGTTAGGGGGCGATTTATCCGACTTGCAAGGAATTGGCGGAGCTTTGTCGTGTATTTGACGCAATTCTCACATAGGGGAATGAGGCACGGAGAATAATCCTGTTCCCTCAACAGCTTGCCGTGCGTTTTCACGGCAGTTCCACCGAATCAAAACGGGCGGGATATCGCGATATTCCGCCCGTTTCGTGTTCTAAGGCCAGAAAGGGCCGGCTTTACGCTGCCTTGCGCTTTTCCAGGAAGCTGCCGATGCGCTTGATCGCCTCGCCGATATTCTCGATCGAATTGGCGTAGGAGATGCGCAGATACCCCTCGCCATAGGCGCCGAAGCTGGTGCCGGCGATGCTGGCGACGCCCACCTCGTCGAGGAGTGCCACTTCCAGCGCTTTCGACTTGAACCCGGTCCCCTTGATGTTGGGGAAGGCATAGAAGGCACCATAGGGCGTGATGCAGGAAACGCCCGGCAGCTTGTTGAGCTCGGCCACGGTGAAGCGGCGGCGCTCGTCGAACGCCACCATCATCTTGTTGACCTCGTCGCGCGGGCCGGTGAGGGCGGCGACGCCCGCCCATTGCGCGGCGGCGTTGACGCAGGAATGGACGTTGATGCACAGGCGCGTCGCATGCTCGATGAGGCTCTTGGGCCAGACCGAATAGCCCATGCGCCAGCCGGTCATGGCATAGGTCTTCGACCAGCCGTCCAGCATGATCAGCCGGTCGGCGATCTGCGGGTACTTCAGGAAGCTGGTATGGACCTTGCCATCATAGAGCATCTCGGAATAGATCTCGTCCGACATGATGGCGACGTTGGGGTGCTGCTCCAGCCCCTTCACCAGCTTGTCGATCTCGTCCTTCTCGACGATGCCACCGGTCGGATTAGCGGGCGAATTGACGATGATGAGGCGGGTCTTCGGCGTGATGCGCGAGAGCACATCCTCGGCTTTGAAGCCGAAACCGTTCTCCTCAAGGAGGGGCAGCGGCACCGGTGTCGCACCCGAGAATTTGATGGTCGATTCATAGATCGGGAAACCGGGGTTCGGGTAGATGATCTCCGCCCCCGGCTCGCCGAACATCATGATCGCGAAGTACATGGTGACCTTGCCGCCCGGCACGATCAGCACATTGCTGGGGTCGACCGTATTGATGCCATGGCGCTTGTTGAGATCGTCGGCCACCGCCTGGCGCACTTCGGGGATGCCGTTGGCCGGCGTATAGC
>NZ_CAMDRA010000218.1 GCF_945906275.1 Dongia mobilis | reverse complement strand
GGCCGCTTCAGTGAGGGATTATTGCTCCGGCGCTTACATTCCTTCGTTGGCAGCGTAGAAAAAGCCGTCGTCATAGCCGCGATAGATGCCGGAGATGCCGAGGGGAATCTCGCTGCCATCCGGCGCGCGGGTGGCCTGCTGCAGTTTCGGCTGCTGGTCCATCGGCAGGGGATCGCCGTTATGGGCCGATCGGGGATCAACGCCCATTCGGGCGTAATGAAGATTGAGCGCATGGGCATCCGGGCGGTCGTCGCGCGCTTCATGCGGGCGGCCGAAGGGATATCTGAGGGGCACTTTGGTGATGTCGACCAATTGGTCGACCGGCTTGGGTGCCGCACCCAGATAGACATCGATTGCGTCCTGGCCATGGGCCTGGGTTGCCGCAACGCGCGGGCCGCTTTTGTAGAGCCGGCCGTTCACCTCGAAATGCTGCTCATCCGGTTTTTGGCCCGTTTCCTGGAAAGCCTTCTGCACCGCCCAGCTGGCCGGCTGGGCCTCGGTCCAGCGTTCCGGATTGATGCCCTGGGTGTGGAGGGCGGTTGCGATTTTTAGCTTTTCGGCGTTTTCCCGGGTGGTTCTATCGTCTTCAAGCGGTTGTATTTACTCGCTCTTCTTCGCGAGAATTCTTGCACTCTTACTGGGAATCGGTCTCAGCATGGCAAAGCCTCCCACAGGTTGATAAACGTAAATTACATCACGCAAATTACATCCGTCAACCACAATGTTCGTTTTTTGTTCTCACTCCTTGACTCTCTCTGAGATGAGAACAAAAACAAAACATGACCCAGGCTCACCCCACGCTTAAGCCACTTTCCGCCCCCGCAACCCAGCCGGCGGGCCTGGCGGCCCTGCGCCGGCAGATTGCCTTGTTGGAGAAGCTGTCGCAGGCCGGCATGGGCGGTCCCGCCACCACGCGCGCACTCACCTGGGGTCTCAACGCCATCGACCTTCATCTCCCCGGGGGTGGCCTGGCACTCGGCGCCCTGCATGAGTTTGCCGGCCATGGACCCGATCTCGAGGAAGCGAGCCTTGCCGCCGCGGCCGTGGCACGCCTCATGGGCCGTCGCCAGCAGCACGGGAATGGCAGCACGCTGTGGATCGCCCGGCAGCGCGATCTTTATGCCCGCGCCTTGCCGGAACGCGGCGTCGATCCGGACCGGCTGCTGCACCTGCGCATCAAGCGCAATGCCGATGCGCTCTGGGCGATGGAGGAAGCGCTGCGCTGCGCCGGCCTCAATGCGGTGGTGGCGGAGATCTCCGCCCTCGATCTCACGCAGAGCCGGCGCCTGCAATTGGCGGCGGAGAAAAGCGGCATCCCGGCCCTCGTGATCCGCCGCGGCGGGCGCGCCGATCAGTTGCGCCATCTCGGCAGCCAGCCGATCGCCGCCGTCACGCGCTGGCGCATCGGCCCGGCACCTTCATTGGGCATCGAAGCATTGCCGCATCCCGCTTTGCCCGGGGCCCCGCGCTGGCAAATCGAGCTGTGGCGTTGCCGCGGCGGGCGTCCTGGAACCTGGCTTATCGAGGAACATGAAGATGGATGGCGAGAAGCGACGATTCCTCAGCCTGTTTCTGGCGCACTGGCCGACCGACCGCTGGTGGCGCCGGCACCGTCAGCAGCAGAACCCGGCATCAAGCGCGCCGCCGGTTGAGGTGCCGCTGTTGCTGGTGCGGAGCAGCGGCAATCTGCGCTTGGTGCATGCGGCCGATGATGTGGCGCTGGCGCGCGGGCTGTTTCCCGGCCAGCGTCTGGCCGATGCCTTGGCCTGTGTGCCGGAGGCACGGGTGGAACCGGCCGATCCCGAGGGCGATCTCGGCAATCTCCATCAACTGGCGCAATGGGCGACGCGCTTCTCGCCGCATACAACGCCGGATGCACCCGATGGCCTCATCATCGACATCACCGGCTGCGCGCATCTGTGGCAGGGCGAGGACCGGCTGATGGCCGATGCGCTCACGCGTCTTGCGCGCCAGGGCTTCCAGGCACGCGGCGCCATTGCGGGCACGATCGGCGCCGCCTGGGCCAGCGCCAGGTTCGGCGGCGACCGTGCCATCATTCCGCCCGGCAGCATTTCAACGGCGCTGGGGCGCCTGCCCGTGCGTGCCCTGCGCCTTGATGATGTGACGGCGGCCGGGCTCGACCGGCTGGGCCTGCGGCGCATCGGCGATCTTTATCCGCTGCCGCGCGCCGATCTCACCAAGCGCTTCGGCGCGCGTCTGCTGGAACGGCTCGACCAGGCCTTGGGTTATGCCGCGGAGAGTCTCTCGCCCTTGGCGCCTACCCCTGATCACCGCGTCAGCCTGGTCTTCGCCGAGCCGATCTCGGCACCGGAATCGATTGCGCGGGCGACCGACATTCTTCTTTCGCGCCTGCTGGGCGAATTGGCGACACAGGAGTTGGGCGTGCGACGGCTGGGCCTCATCGCCCATCGCCTCGATGAAGCGGCCCCCGGCCTCATCATCGGCACCGCCCGCCCCAGTCGCGACGTGAAGCATCTGCTGCGCCTGCTGACGGAAAAGCTCGACGCCATTGATCCCGGTCCCGGCATCGAGCGCATGAGCTTGAGCGCGCTGGTCTCGGAAAGAATGACGGCGACACAGGTCGATCTCGATCGACGAAATCCCGCCGTCACCGCGGCCGACATTGCGCCCCTGGTCGACCGGCTCACCAACCGGCTGGGGCCGGGCAGCCTCACCGTGCCCCGCGCCATCGCCAGCCATGTGCCGGAGCGCGCCGTGGCCTTCGTGCCGCCGTTGCAGAGGAAGCAGTCGCCCAATGATTGGAGCATGACGCTGCCGCCGCGGCCGATCCGCCTGCTGTCGCCGCCCGAACCGATCGAGGCGATTGCCCCCGTGCCCGATGATCCGCCGCTGTCCTTCCGTTGGCGCCATGTGCAGCACCGCGTCGCCAAGGCGGAAGGACCGGAGCGCATCCGGCCGGAATGGTGGCAGGCAGGTGATGACGGGAAGGACACGCGCGATTATTACCGCGTCGAGATCGAGGACGGCCGCCGCTTCTGGCTCTATCGCAGCGGCCTTTATGCGCAGGATACGACACGGCCGCCGCGCTGGTTCCTGCACGGCATCTTTGCGTGATGCGCGGCAGCAAGATCATCCCGCTCCCCATCGCGCCGCGCGAACCCCGCACGGTGGCGGAGGATGCCGGCTATGTCGAGCTTTCGACCATGACCAATTACTGCTTCCTGGAAGCGGCCTCCCATGCCTGGGAGTTGGCGGTTTCGGCCAAGGCGCTCGGCATGGACGCGCTGGGCATTGCCGACCGCAATTCACTGGCCGGCATCGTGCGCGCGCATGTCGCCTGCCGGAAGTTCGATCTCCGCCTCGTCGTCGGCTGCCGCTTGAGCTTCCGCGATGCGCCGGACATCCTCGCTTATCCAATGGACCGCGCCGCCTATGGCCGGTTGTGCGAGCTCCTCACCCTCGGTCGCCGGCGCGCACCCAAGGGCGAATGCCATCTCGACTACGCCGATTTCGTGGCGGCCAAGGAAGGTTTTCTGGCGATTGTGGTGCCGCCGGTCATCCAGCATGATTCCGCCGCCTTCCTCCATCGTTTCCGCGCTGATTTCGGCGCGGCCGCCTACCTTGCCCTCGCCCATCTCTATCGCGGTGACGATGCGCGGCGCTTGCGGGCATTGCAAAGACTGGCCGATGAAGCAGGCATCCCCACCATCGCCATCAACGAGGTCCGCCATCACGCGCCGGCGCGCAAGACGCTGTTCGATGTGCTGACCTGCGTGCGCCATGGCTGCACCATCGACAATGCCGGCTACCGGCTGGAGAAAAATGCCGAGCGGCATCTGAAACCGGGCAGCGAAATGCGCCGCCTGTTCCGCGGCCTGGAAGATGCCGTGGCGCGGACCGCCGTATTCGCCGCGCGCTGCACCTTCTCGCTCGACGAACTCAAATATGAATATCCCGACGAGGTCGTGACACCGGGCGAGACACCACTTGAAAGCCTGAAAAAGTTCACCTGGGCGGGTGCCAAATGGCGTTATGGGCCCGATCTCTCGCCCAAGATACGCCAGCAGCTGGAGCATGAATTCGCCCTCATCGAGGAGATGGATTACGCGCGCTATTTCCTGACCGTCCGCGACATCGTGCGCAAGGCGCGGGATCTTGGCATCCTGCACCAAGGCCGCGGCTCGGCGGCCAATTCGGTGGTGTGCTATTGCCTCGACATCACCGCCGTCGATCCCATCCAGAACGATCTGCTGTTCGAACGCTTCATCAGCACCGCCCGTGACGAACCGCCCGACATCGACGTCGACTTCGAGCATGAACGGCGCGAGGAGATCATCCAGTACATCTATGAGAAATACGGCCGCAACCGGGCCGGCCTCATCGCCACCATCATCTGCTACCGCTCGCGCGGCGCCCTGCGCGATGTCGGCCGCGTCATGGGGCTTTCCGAGGATGTCATCAACCGTCTTTCCAAGACCATCTGGGGCTGGTCGATGCGGGCGCTGACCGACCAGCAGATCCGCGATGCCGGCCTTGACCCGGATGACCGGCGCCTGCGCCTGACACTCGACCTGGCACAGGAACTGGCCGGCATGCCGCGCCACCTGTCGCAGCATGTCGGCGGCTTCGTCATTTCCAAGGGGCCACTCTCCAGCCTCGTCCCCATCGAGAATGCGGCGATGGCGAACCGCACCGTCATCCAATGGGACAAGGACGATCTCGATGCATTGAAGCTGCTCAAGGTCGACGTGCTGGCGCTGGGCATGCTCACCTGCATCCGCAAGGCGTTCGACCTCATCGCGCAGCAGACCGGCCAGCAGCTGGAACTGGCCGGCATCCCGCAGGACGATACCGCCACCTATGACATGCTGTGCGCGGCCGACACGGTGGGCGTGTTC
>NZ_CAMDRA010000217.1 GCF_945906275.1 Dongia mobilis | reverse complement strand
TGCTGGGCGAGGTGCATCACGGCTTCGATGTCGCCAATACCTGGCTGGGCGCCACGCGCCTGACAGTGGCCGCGCAATGCGTCGGCCGCGCCCAGCGGGCGATGGAGATGGCGACGCAATGGGCCGCGACGCGCAAGCAATTCGGCCAGTCGATCGGCAAGTTCCAGGGCGTCTCGTTCAAGCTCGCCGACATGGCGACCGAGATCGAGGCCGCCAACCTCCTGGTCCTGCAGGCTGCCTGGAAGACCGTCGAAGGCACCGTCCAGGACCAGGACTATGCCATCGCCAAGCTCTTCTCGACCGAGATGCTCTCCCGCGTCACCGACCAGGCTGTGCAGATCTTCGGCGGCATGGGGCTGATGGAGGAAACCGGCATCGAGCGCTTCTGGCGCGACGCCAGGGTCGAGCGGATCTGGGACGGCACGTCCGAGATCCAGCGGCATATCATTTCACGCGCATTGCTGCGTCCGTTCGAAGCCTGAATGCACGTATAAATTCGACGCCAATCCGAGGCGAATTCGACGCAAATCCGTTATCAAGACGTTAATGCGCGGTGGTTCGCTGTGCTTTCCTGCGACTCCCGCTGATTCTGCACACGAACGTATGTAGAAATGCCGTGTTCTCCCTCACCCAACTGACCCGGCTGCCCTAAGTCTTTTCTCAGGCATCCATTTCTCAGGCATTCAAGAGGAAGACCGCCGCCATGGCGCAGCTCGTTAAGCTCGGTGACTATCTGGTCGAAATCGACGGCACCCGCCTGGTGTTCTTCGACGCCAACGGCAACCAGAAAGGTGCGCCGCAGGATCTCGCCGACGCCGAGCAGATTGCGCTCCCCGATGGGACAGCGATACCAGCCGCGCAATTCACCGAACTCCTTGCCGGCGACATCGATGCCCTGGCCAATTTTCAGACTGCCGCCGGTGCGCCGGCCGGCACGGAGCTTCCCGGCACTGAAGTGAATAGCGGTGGCGGGCGCTTTGCAACCTTTGAAGGCCAGGACGGCATCGGCGGCTTCACCGCCGTGGGCGGCCTCAATCAAACCGAACTCAAATATCAACGCCTGGAGGCGGACCCGGACGATCAGATCATCGAGGCTGGCGAACCGGAACCGGTTGGGCCGCAAGGCCCGGCGATCATCGCGGAAGGCGGCTCGGTCGATTTCCACATCACCCGCATCAGCAGCGACCAGAATCCGATCGGCGACATGAAAGTCGGTGACTATCTGACCTCCGGCGGCAAAGAAGGCCGGGCCATCGATCCCGGCATTATCAACGGCGTCAGCGCCAACAATTTGACGCTGGCGGAAAGCGTCGAGGTCAAGGTCGGTTTCGTGTCGGAAGGCGCCGGCTACAAATCCATGGTCGGCGTCTACGCCTATGATGCCGATGGCAAGATCGATCCAGACAGCCTGCAATTCCTGTGGCTCGATGCCACGCAGACCAACCAGAATGTCGTTGGCGGCGCCCTGGCCAAGGATTTCCTCGGTAACAGCCAGCCGATGGAAGTCTCGCTCGGCAATCTCCCGGCGGACACCAAGCTCGGCTTCTTCATCATCGCCGATGGCGCCAGCAGCGGCGCCAATCAGAACCTGTTGAAGGGCGTCGCTGGAGTGGACGGTAAAGGCAACGACTATGCCAAGGACCTCGACGCCATCAACAGCCAGCTCAGCTTCAAGGTGGATGGCAATGGCAACGGCCAGGTTCTGGTCAGCGGCAAGCGCCTTTCCGGCAACATCTACTTTACCCATGACAAGACGCTCAACACCGACAGCGTCGGCAAGGATATCGAGCACACCTTGTCGGGCGTTCCAGCCAAGGCCGACGGCAAGCTTTATGTCGGCTTCGAGGATCTGGCCGGCGGCGGTGACCGCGACTACCAGGACGTGGTCATCAGTGTCGAAATCGGCCAGTACAACGTCAACAAGCTGACCCAGACGGCGACACAGCCCTCGGTCGACCTCTCGGATGTCGACAGCACCCATCTCGCCAGCGTCGTCATCACGACGGCGGGCTTTCATGCCGGCGACATGCTGAACCTGCCGGCCAACGCCCTGTTCGACGTGCAGACCAGCCATAACGGCAACGACATGGTCTTTACCGTGACGGCCAAGAATGGCGCTGAGAGCGTCGAGACGTTCGAGGATTTCCTCAATCACACTTATTTCTCGACCGCCAACACCGATGAGGGCGACCGCACCATCAGCTATCAGGCGATCGATAGCGACGGCATGTCATCGAATGTGGCCGACGTCGCCGTGCATGTCAGTGCCACTTTCGAGATTTCCGTTTCCGAACTCAATGGCATCGATCATTTCGGCTCAAGCGACGATACGCTGCACCTCAACCAGGGCCTGTCCGGCGCATTCGACATGGGTGCCGGCGAGGATACCGTTCATCTTGCCCGGACCGGGATGAGCTTCGGCCACGGCGACGCCCAGAAGCTGGACAATGTCGAGGTGCTGGATGCCCAGGGTGCCGGCAACAACAAGGTCTCGATCTCGATCGACGACGTGCTGGATCTCACCGACGGCGATCACCGCCTCACCATTCTCGGCGAAGCTGGCGATACATTGACCTTGACCGGCGATGGCGGCCATAGCTGGACGGTGACCGACCAGGGCGCCGACTTCACGACCTACAGCTATAATGACGGGATCCACCAGGCGGTGGTCGAGGTCAGCAATCAGATGGCCCAGACAATCGTCTGAGGCTTTCCACCAAAGAAAAAGGGGCGCTCCGCAACAGCCGAGCGCCCCTTTCTGTTCGAGCGAGGCTCAACCGCCCTTGAAATCGGCCTTGCGCTTCTCGGCGAAGGCCTTGACGCCTTCCTTGGCATCGGCCGAGGAATCCGCCGCTTCATAGGTTTTCATCGTGCCGGAGCGGATCAGCTTGAAACTGTCTTCGACCGAGACGGCCTCCATCGAACGGATGCACTCCTTCAGCGCCTGCACGGTGAGCGGTGCGCCGGTGGCGATGAGGTCGGCCCATTCCCGTGCCGCTTCCATGAGCTTTTCCTTCGGCACCACCTTGTTCACCAGCCCATAATGCGCTGCTTCCTGGGCTGGCATGCGGCGGCCGAGCAGCAGGATCTCCATGGCGATGTTATGCGGCAGGCGCTTGGGCAGGCGCTGCACGCCGCCTGAATCCGGCACGATGCCGAGCGGCAGTTCCGGCAGCGAGAATTCGACATGCTCCGAGGCGATGATGAGATCCGCCGCCAGGGCGAGTTCCCAGCCGCCGCCGATGCACAGGCCGTTGACCGCGGCGATGACCGGCTTGTTGAGGTCCCAGAGTTCCGTGAGACCCGCGAAGCTGCCGGGGCCGTAATCATGCTTCCACCATTTGCCGACGAGGTTCTGCGCGGCCGCGGCCTTCAGATCCCAGCCGGCCGAGAAGATCTTCTCGCCGGCCGCGGTGATGATGCCGACGCGCAGATCCGGATCGTCGCGCAACAGGCAGAAGGCATGGCCCAGCTTGCGCGAGGTCTCGATGTCGATCGCATTCACCTTCGGCCGATCAAGCGTGATTTCCAAAACATGGCCACGACGCTCAACCCTTACGGCTTCAGTCATTTTCAGCACCCTCTTTCACGCCCAGGACGATCCCATCTGCATAGGCGGCGCACTATGGATTGGATGACGAATTTCGACAAGAGCCACAGGGATTTCGACATGGCCCTGCCGGCATCTAGTCAATCTGCGACCTTAACCAGCAGCTTGCCGAAATTCTGGCCCTTGAGCAGGCCGATGAAGGCGCCGGGTGCATTTTCGAGGCCCAGCACGATGTCTTCCTTGTATTTGATCGTTCTCGCCTTCAGCCAGGCAGCGACATCACGGCGGAAATCGTCGGCCTGGGCTGCAAAGTCGCTGACGATGAAGCCGCGCAGATTGAGGCGCTTTGAAAGCACCGCGCGCATCAGCCGCGGCAGACGGTCGGGACCGGGGCGCAGGCCATCCTCATTGTAATGGGCGATCAGCCCACAGACGGGTACGCGCGCGAAGTCGTTGAGCAGCGGGAAGACTGCCTCCCAGACATGGCCACCGACATTCTCGAAATAGATATCGATGCCGCGCGGCGCTGCTTTGGCCAGTTGCGCGGCAAAATCCGGCGCGCGGTGATCGAGTGCCACGTCGAAGCCGAGTTCGTCGGTGAGATAGCGGACCTTGTCCGCCCCGCCGGCGATGCCGACCACATGGCAACCCTTAAGCTTGGCGATCTGCCCGACCAGAGAGCCAACCGGACCGGTCGCCGCGGCCACCACCAGGGTCTCGCCGGGTTTCGGCTGGCCGAGATTGAGGAGGCCGGTATAGGCGGTCATCCCCGGCATGCCCAATACGCCCAAGGCGGTCGAGATGGGGGCGAGGGCCGGATCGACCTTCTGCAGGCCGGCGCCGTCGCTCATGGCATGGCTTTGCCAGCCGGTCCGTCCCTGGACGATGTCGCCGGGTTTGAAGTCGGCATGGTGCGACTGGAGCACGCGGCTCACCGCGCCACCCACCATCACGCCGCCGATCTCGATCGGCGGCGCATAGGATTTCGCCGCACTCATACGGCCGCGCATGTAGGGGTCGAGGGAGAGAAAGAGCGTTTCCAGCAGAACTTCGCCGGCCCCGGCCAGAGGTAGCGGCGTCTCGATCAGTCGGAAATTGTCGGTACGGGGTTCGCCGGTCGGGCGCGAGGCAAGGACGATCTGCCGATTCACCTTGGCATTCATTTCACACTCTCTTTCGAGACATTTTGTGCTTGACCCAGCATGTATGAGTTGGAGTCAGGCATGATCTAACCAGTGTCTATTCTCCCCCAATCCCGCTCTGCTGTACAGTCGTTCATCTAATTGCCTATAAACTCGCCATAACTTCGGTAGATTGACCAAATTGGACCCTAGAGCATT
>NZ_CAMDRA010000216.1 GCF_945906275.1 Dongia mobilis | reverse complement strand
GATAGGCCGTGCCGCAGGCCACAATGGTGAGGCGCGTGACTGTCGCAAGATCAATGGGCAGCGGCGGCAATTGAATGCGCCGTTCCAGCGGGTTCATGAAGGCCTGCAGCGTGTCGCCGATGACCGTCGGTTGCTCGGCGATTTCCTTCATCATGAAATGGCGGTAATTGCCCTTGCCGATGAGGGCGCCGGAAAGCGCCGTCTGCGTCACCTCGCGGTTGACGCGGCGGCCGTCATTGTAAATGACGGCGCCGTCCATCGACAGGACCGCCCAATCATCTTCCTCGAGATAGCAGATGCGGTTGGTGAAGGGGGCCAGCGCCATCGCATCCGACCCCAGGAACATTTCGCCATCGCCATAGCCCACGGCCAGGGGCGATCCGCGCCGCGCGCCGACGATGATGTCGGGTCGGTCGGCGAACAGGATGGCCAGCGAGAAGGCGCCGTGGAGCTTGCCCATGGCGCGTTCCATCGCCTGTTCCGGGCTGTGGCCATGTTCGAGATAGTGGGTCAGCAGATGCGCCACCACTTCGGTATCGGTATCGGTGGTGAACTTCTTGCCGAGCTGGCCGAGCTCCTCGCGCAGCTCCTGGAAATTCTCGATGATGCCGTTGTGGACGATGGCGACCTTGTCGGTCGCATGCGGGTGCGCATTGTTCTCGGAGGGACGGCCATGGGTCGCCCAGCGTGTGTGGCCGATACCGATGGTGCCCGGCAGCGGCTGCTTCTCGAGAACGGCGCCCAGATTGCCGAGCTTGCCCTCGGCGCGGCGGCGCTCGATGCGGCCATCGACCAGCGTCGCGATGCCGGCGGAATCATAGCCGCGATATTCGAGCCGCTTCAGGCCATCGAACAGCAAGGGTGTGACTTGCGCCTTGCCGATGATACCGACGATACCGCACATACGCTTTGGCTCCCGCTCGTTCCGACGATCCCGCTTACTTGCGGGTCTTGTCCTGTTTCAGTTTCTGGCGCTGGGCGCGGAAATCGCGCGCCCGACCGGCGCGTGTGACCTGTTCGCCGCGCGCCACGGCGATGGCATCGGCCTCGACGTCCCGCGTGATGACGCTGCCGGCGCCGACGATGGCTCCGTCGCCCACCTTGACCGGGGCCACCAGCGCCGAGTTCGAGCCGATAAAGGCGCCTTCGCCGATGATGGTGCGGGCCTTCATGTAGCCATCGTAATTGCAGGTGATGGTGCCGGCGCCGATATTGCTCCTGGCGCCGACATCGGCATCGCCGAGATAGCTGAGATGATTGGCCTTGGCGCCCTTGCCCAGCACCGAGTTTTTCACCTCGACGAAATTGCCGACATGGGCGTCCATCCCGATCTCGCTACCGGGCCGCAGCCGCGCAAACGGGCCGATCACCGCGCCGCTCTCGATCCTGGCACCTTCGATATGGCAGAAGGCGCGGATCTCGACATCGTCCGCAACGCTGACGCCGGGGCCGAAGAAGACATTGGGACCGATCACCACGTCGCGGCCCAATTTTGTATCCGCCGCGAAGAATACGGATCTGGGATCGGTCAAGGTCGCCCCCTCCTCCATCGCCAGCGCGCGGCGCTGCTCCTGGTAGAGGCCTTCAGCGGTGGCGAGCTCGGCACGGCTGTTGACGCCCATCAGTTCCGCTTCCGGCGCCTCGACCACGGCGCAGGCCCGGCCATCGCGGCGCGCCAACTCGACGATGTCGGTGAGGTAATACTCGCCCTTGGCATTCTTGTTGTCGACACGGTCGATGAGCGACCACAGCATCTTGCCGTCGATCGCCATAACGGCCGAATTGCACAGGGTGACAGCGCGCTCCGCCTCGCTCGCTTCCTTCCATTCGACGATGCGGTCGAGCGCACCATCCTGGTCGAGGATAAGCCGGCCGTATTTCGCGGGATCGGCCGGCCGCATGCCGAGCACGACGACGGCCGGATTGTCGGCCCCCTGCCGCCGCGCCACCAGGCTGGCCAAGGTCGCGGTCGAGATGAACGGACTGTCGCCAAAGAGCACCAGCACCGTGCCCTCGAAGTCTCCCAGCGCCTGCCGCGCGCAGCCGACCGCATGGCCGGTCCCCAACTGGTCGGCCTGGATGGCGACCGGCAAGGGCGCTACTTCCGACGCCACCTGGTCCATGCCGGGCGCCAGCACAACAACATTGGGCTGGCTGCCGAGCGGTTTCAGATTGGCCAGCACATGGCCGATCATGGTCCGCCCGGCGATGCGATGCATCACCTTGGGAAGGGCCGATTTCATGCGCGTGCCCTTGCCGGCGGCAAGGATGATGGCAGCTGTGCGAGGTTCGGTGCGAGACATGGAATGGGTCGATCCTGAAATCTGCAAAGCGCCGCGGAAATCCCCCCCGGCGGCGCCCTGGCTTGCGATTGGGGGGAAAATGCCATATCCACCGCCGGCAATCCAATCCCAAGATGCCAGTCTCATCTTGGGCCCAGGATACAGGGCAAAAGGGCGGAATTATGGCGTGGCGGCGGTACCTGGTGTTCGATCTGGATGGCACGCTGATCGATTCGGCGCCCGATATCGCCGATGCGGTCAACACCCTGCTGCAGGAACTCGGCAAGGCGCCCTTGGCGCTTGAGGCCGTGAAATCGATGATCGGCGATGGCGCTCCGGTCCTGCTCGCCCGGGCCCTCAAGGCCGCCGGCACCAGCGAGACCGCCGACCAGTTGATGCCGCGCTTCAAGATCCATTACGAGGCTGCGTCAACCAACCGCACTACCCTCTATCCCAAAGTGCGCGAGATCCTGGAAGAGTTCCGCCGCGATGGTCGCCAGCTGGCGCTCTGTACCAACAAGCCCAGCGCCGCGACCCGGGTCGTGCTCGATCATTTCGGCCTCGCGGCCCTGTTTCAATCCATCATCGGCGGCGATTCCCTGACGGAGCGCAAGCCCGCCCGCGAGCCCCTGCTCGCCGCCATCACCCGGGCGGGCGGCGATGCGCTGCGCGCGGCATCGGAAGCGATCATGATCGGCGACAGCCATACCGACCTCGCCACTGCGATGGCCGGCGGCGTGCCGGCCGTGATCATTCCGTCAGGCTATGGGCAACCGGCCGACCGCGCGACGCAAGGCGATTTCCATGAGCTCGCCCGCTTTGCCGATCTCCCGGCGCTGCTGGCAAGGCTCGATCAGAACTGAACGTCGACCAGGTCGAGGGTCATCAGCCCGAGCGCATTCTGCGCTTCGATGCGCACAGGAATGGCCGGCAATTGCGGCACGGCCGGCGCCAGCCACAGCCGCGCTGATTGCGGGTAGAATTGCGACTGCGCCGCGGTCTGCGAAAAGCCCTGCAGCAATTGCGGCTGGGCCACGCATTCGGTGGCCGACCCGTGGTAATAGGATTGCTGCAAGGGATTGAGGTCGACAAAGCCCGCCTGGCTGAGCTTGAGGTCATAGCGGCGCACGCCGTCGAACAGTTTGAACGTGCCCTGGCATTGATGCGTGCTGGCGAACTTCGCCACCAGCGCCACCACGGCGCTGGCCGGGTCCATCGTGCCATTGGCAAAACCTTGCGCGGTTGCTTCCTGCGCCTGGCGCGTCAGCGGCTGCGCGTCGATGCCGACCTTGCCGCCGGCGCCGTAGGTGAGGGTGACCGCTTCCTGCTTGCCCATGATCTGGGAAACCGAACTGAACTGCTTGGGCGCCGCCGCCTGGTTCTTGAGCGCGCCCTTGGCATTGATGCTGGCGGCATAGGGATAGAGCATGCGCAGATTGCCGGCGGTCTGCCCGTCGGCCGAGATGCTGTACCCGCCATTACCCGGCACAGTGCCCGCCGGCAGGCTGACGGTCGTGGTCAGCGAGAAGACCGGCAACCCCGCCATGTAGCCGGCATAGGTGAGTGTCACGGGCCGCGCCGCCTGGGCGGCTGGAACCCGAAACACGCTCTCGCCCCCACCTGACAGGGCGATGCCCAGGATGGTCGCCACCAACACAAGCGATCTGGGCGCCAGTGATCTCGAAAAATAACGCATTGAATGGCCTCGACGATTCAGGGGAGGCTGGCATTATCAACTCGGCTCCTGGCGGCCAACTGTCAAGGCCGCCCTGGCCGCATCACGGCAGAGTGACAGGAACCCGGCCCATGCCGAAACGATCCACCCGCCCCGATCCGGCGGCCACGATCCAATTGACAGCCCGGAGGGCGGAGGCTAAACAACGCCCCTTGACGCCAGCGGCCGCCTTTTCTCGTTCGGCCGCGTCCTAAGGGCGGGTGCGTAGCTCAGCGGGAGAGCACTACCTTCACACGGTAGGGGTCACAGGTTCAATCCCTGTCGCACCCACCATCGCCTCATCCGGCGACGTCCGATAAAGCCCAATAAACGATTGTTTTTGATAGGCTTAAGGCGCATTCTTTGTCCATTACGGGCCGACGATCTCCAGTGAAATCCGAGCTATCTTGGGGCAACACTAGGGGCAACTGGCCTGCATCGGACAGGAGTTGCCCCCAATGGCCCTCACGGACGTGCAGATCCGCAAAGCTAAGCGCCCAGAAAAGACCCAGCGCTTGTTCGACGAGAAAGGGCTCTATCTCGAGCTCAGCCCAGCCGGCGGCAAATGGTGGCGCTTCAAGTACCGCTTCGGAGACAAAGAGAAGCGCCTGGCTCTAGGCACCTACCCCGAAGTTCCGCTCGCCCTCGCCCGCGAGCGACGAGATGACGCCCGGAAGCTGGTGGCCCAGGCGATTGATCCCGGTGAAAAACGCAAGATCGACAAGCTCGTCGGCCGAGAACGCTCGGCCAATAGCTTTGAGTTTATCGCAGGCGAATGGATCAAGACACATCTTACGAACCGAGCACTGTAAGCGCCGGAGCAATAAGCCCTCACTGAAGCGGCCGGATAATCTGGTTGCGCCGGAGTAAAAGTCCGGCAGCAGATAGCCTTTTGCCTGATTGGCGGAAGGCGGAGGGATGAAGGGCGTGGAGTTATATGGACGGGTTCGCCATGC
>NZ_CAMDRA010000215.1 GCF_945906275.1 Dongia mobilis | reverse complement strand
GCCTATGTCCTTGCCGGTACGCTCGAGGTCACCAACACCGAGACCGGCCGGAGCGAGACCTACCGGACCGGCGCCTTCATCATCGAAGCGGTCGGGCAATGGCACAAGGGCGCCAATATCGGCACCGATCCGGTCAAGCTGCTGGTCATCGACATGATCGAGCATGGCCAGAACAATGTCGTGAAGCAGTAGCCGCCGTCCGTGACCCGGCTCAATTCGCTGGCCAGTTCGCCGGCAGTTTTCTGGTGTGGTCGAGCGTCTCGCGGAGCGAGAAATCGTAATCGCCGTCCCGCTGCGGCACGCCGTCGGGAATGGGTGTTTCGGGATCGCGGGTGAAGCGCTTGAAATCGATGCGCCGCCAGTCGCGGTCGCCGAGCTTGGCGAAGAACTGCGCGACATTGCCACGATCGATCGGTGCCATCTGGAAGGTGACGGCGCGCTGCCCGGTCGCGTCATCAGCATTGCCGGCGAGATAGTCATGGACCATCAGCATCGCCCAGCCGCCGGCGAGGAAATGCCCGCCATCGGTCATCGCCATCTTGCCGTCGCGCACCAGGTCCAGGGCTTCCGGCGACCAGTTGAGGCCGACCAGGCAGAAATCCTTGCCGGGCTGCAGGTGCTGCGCCTCGGCCGCCTCGATGGCGCCCAATGCGAGGGCGTCATTGGCAGCCCAGATGCCGGCCGTGGGAAGGTTGTTTTCGCCGGCCCAGGTCAGGAAGTTGGCGGTGAGGTCGCGCCCTTTCGGCGTTTGCCAATTGGTGTTGAACTCGCGGTCGAGCACGATGTCATCCAGGGCCGCGAGGGCGGCGTGGAAGCCCGCCGTGCGCTCGATCGAGGCGGGCGTGGTGGAATCGCCCAGCAGCGCCAGAACATGATATTTGCCGTCGGCGCCCCTGCTGGCGGTTTCGCGCATGCAGGCGGCAAGCGCTTTGGCCATGCGCTGCCCGGCCGCGTGATTGTCGGGGACCAGGCTGCCGATCCAGTGCCGGTAGGTTTGCCCGGGTTCGCCCATTTTGGCCGCATCCGCGCCATGGAAGCTGTTGAGCAGCATGAAGGTCTTGATGCCCCTTGCGTCGGCTTCCTGCAGCAAGCGCGTGCCGGCCTGGAATTCGTTGACCAGGATCAGGACATCCGGCGGCTCGGCGCGGGCAATGATGGCGCGACCCAACCGGCCGATCGCCTGCGCATCGCGCTCGGCATAGAGAATCTCGAGCTTGAAGCCGAACTGGCTGGCCGCCGCCTGCATCGTGGCGCTCACCGCCGGCCAGAAGAACTCGTCATGCTTGCCGGGATTGAGGAAGGTGATGCGGATGGGCGCCTGATAGGTGTCCGCCCTGGCCATGGTGGTGCCGGTGAGGAACAGGGACAGGGTGAGCGCCAGCATCCGGCAGCAATGCCACCACTTCATCGGCCGGACCATGGATCGCTCAGCACTCCCAAGTTCGTCAGTAGCTAAAGATGGTCGTCACAGAAGATGGTCGTCACAGAAGATGGTCAGGGGCGCGGCCGGCCGCGATGGCGATCCTGGCGGCGGATCCACGCCTGTTTGCCGGCAAAACGCAAAACGGCCCCGCGAGGGCCGTTTGGAAGCAAACTGGAGCGGGCGAAGGGATTCGAACCCTCGACCCCAACCTTGGCAAGGTTGTGCTCTACCCCTGAGCTACGCCCGCACCCTGTTTGCGCGGCCCGCGATGCCTTGGCGTCACGAGCGCGGCGCATCATACGCATCGCCGCCGCATTTGCAAGTGGGCTTATTCTTGCGCCAGATCAAGGGGTTCAAGGAAATAGCTCGATTCTGGTCAAGGCCGGACCAGGATCGGAATCGGGCCCATTGTAAGCGGGCGCCTTCCCAGGCTATACCCCCGGCGTCGCCCTTGCTCACGAAAGACCCCGCCGATGTCCGAGACTGCCGCTCCCCTCGACCGCGCCGCTGAAATCGCCGCCGCCATCGCTGCGCAAAGTGCCATCCCGACCAGCCCGGCCCAGTTGCTGGCGCGCCTGGCGGAACTCGGCATTTCCACCCAGACCACCGACCACGACCCGGTCTTCACGGTCGAGGAAAGCCAGCAGGTCAGCGGCGATATGCGCGGCGGGCACATCAAGAATCTGTTCCTCCGCAACCGCAAGGAAGAGATGTGGCTGGTGACGGTCGAGGAAAACCGCCGCGTCGATCTGAAATGGCTGGGCGAGAAGCTGACCGGCGAGACCGGCGGGGCAGCCAAGCTCTCCTTCGGCTCGGCCGACCGCCTCATGACCTATCTCGGCGTGATCCCGGGCGCCGTGACACCCTTTGCCGTCATCAACGACAAGGTTGGCAAGGTGAAGATGGTGCTGGACCGCCACCTCCTCAGCTGCGACCCGGTCTTTGCCCATCCGCTGGTCAATTTCAAAACCACCGCGATCGCACCAGCGGACCTGCTGGCGTTCCTGGAGGCCGAAGGGCACAAGCCGCAGTTGCTCGACTTCGCCTAAGCTCTTGACCGCATTCGATTTAGGGCTTTCGGCTCCATGGTTGATTCAGGGGCCGGAAAGGCCCATTTATAGTGCCAAATCTCGTCAGCTTTTGGGAGTAGCCTTTGATGGACAATTTGATTGGCGCCAGTTCGGATCTGGCAGGCGCCGCGGCGGCCGACCTCGTCAAGGACAGCAGCCAGCAGACGTTCAAGGCGGATGTCATCGACGTCTCGATGCAGGTGCCGGTGATCGTCGATTTCTGGGCGCCCTGGTGCGGTCCCTGCAAGCAGCTGGGTCCCGTGCTTGAGAAGGTCGTCAAGGAAGCGCGCGGCGCCGTGCGCATGGTCAAGATCAATGTCGACGAGAACCAGCAGCTGGCCGGGCAATTGCGCATCCAGTCGATCCCGGCCGTGTTCGCCTTCTTCCAGGGCCGACCCGTCGATGCCTTCCAGGGCGCGCAGCCGGAAGGCCAGTTGAAGGCCTTCGTCGGCCGCCTGGCCAAGCTTGCCGGCGGTGAAGCGGGTCCCTCGCCGATCGAGGAAGCGCTGGAACATGCCGAGGAAGCCCATGCCGCCGGCGATCACGCCACGGCCACCGAGGTGTTCGGCCAGATCCTCGAACATGAGCCGGAGAATCTGAAGGCGATCAGCGGCATGGTGCGCTGCCTGATCTCCCTTGGCGAACTGGAGCAGGCGGCGGAGTTATTCGGCCATACGCCCAAGGACAAGCTCGCCGACCCCGCCATCGCCGCCGCCAGGGCGCAGCTCGACGTGGCGCAGGCCGGACAGAAGGCCGCGGGCCAGGGGGACGCGCTCCGTGCACGGGTCGATGCCAATCCGAAGGACCATGAGGCGCGTATCGAACTTGCCCAGGCGCTGTTTGCGACCGGCGACAAGGAAGGCGCCGTCGATCAGTTGCTGGAGAGCATCCGCATCAACCGCGCCCATAACGAAGAGGCGGCCCGCAAGCAGCTGGTCACCTTCTTCGAGGCGTTGGGGCCGATGGATCCGCTCACGCTGAGTGCCCGCCGGAGTCTCTCCTCGCTGCTGTTCTCGTAATCGCCGAACGGAGGCATCATCCATGCGGCCCGGCCCCAGCAATCTCGGCCCCTTCGACCCCGGCTATGCCGATCTGCCGCAGGAACTGCCGATCTTTCCGCTGACCAATGCGCTGCTGCTGCCGGGCGGCCGCCTGCCGCTGAACGTGTTCGAGCCGCGCTACCTCGCCATGGTGCGCGCGGCGCTGCACTCGCCCGACCGCCTCATCGGCATGGTGCAGCCGATCGACGCCACTGCCGACCGCAACCTGCAGGCCGATCACCGGCCGGCGGTGCACCAGGTGGGTTGCGCCGGGCGCATCGTTTCCTTCGAGGAGACGCCGGATGGCCGCTACCAGTTGATCCTCTCCGGCCTCATCCGCTTCCGCATCAGCCACGAGCTGCCGATGGCCCAGGGCGGCTATCGCCGCATCGTGCCGAACTATCAGCCCTTCGCCCATGACATGGCGGAACATGAATTCCAATTGGCCGACCGGCCGCGCTTCCTCGCCATCCTGCAGGAATATCTGAAGACGCGGCAGGCGCGGCTCGACTGGAAGGGCATCGAGGAAGTGGCCGATGATGAACTGGTTGTCGCCATGGCGCAGATGTCGCCGCTCGACCCCGAGGAAAAGCAATCGCTCCTCGAATGCCCCGATCTTGATGCTGTGGTCGAGATGATGGTGGCCCTGTTCGAGGTCCACGGCGTCACCAGCGGCGGCGAACATCGCCTGCACTAGAATTGGACCAGCACCAGGATTGGAAATAGCCCCGTGCCCGAGAACGACATCCTCATCGATCCCAAGCTACTCGAGATCCTGGTCTGCCCGGTGAGCAAGGGCCCGCTCATCTTCGACCGGCAGAAGCAGGAGTTGATCAGCAAGGTGGCTGGCCTTGCCTATCCGATCCGCGACGGCATCCCGATCATGCTGGTCGATGAAGCCCGCGCCCTGGACGGCGACGAATGACATGAGCGAGCAGATGGGCACCGATCATTGGCCGGTCGAAATCCGCCATCGCCAGGCGGAGAAGCTGATCGAGATCGAGTTCGACGACGGCAATACCTACCAGTACCCGGCGGAACTGCTGCGCGTGGAAAGCCCGTCGGCGGAAGTGCATGGCCATGGCCCGGGCCAGAAGACCATCGTCCCGGGCAGGCGCGATGTCGGCATCATGGCGGTCGAGCCGGTCGGCCATTACGCCATCCGCATCCAGTTCGACGACATGCACGATACCGGCATCTTCTCCTGGCGCTATCTCTACGATCTCGGCCGCGACAAGGACCGGATCTGGCAAGGCTATCTCGACGCGCTGGCCAAGCACGGCCTCAGCCGCGATCCACGCGCCACCAAGGCACCGGCCCATGATCATTCACATGGCGGCGGCTGCGGGCATAAGCATTAGCCGACATTCCCCAAGTGGCCTACCGTTTGTCCTCATGGTTGTCTGCTGCTGCCCCAGAAGCAACCATTTTTCGCTCCCGAGCGGTGTT
>NZ_CAMDRA010000214.1 GCF_945906275.1 Dongia mobilis | reverse complement strand
CAAGCTCGCGCTGCGGCGGCATCCTGGTGCCAGCCGGCAATGTCCCGTCGGAAATGCCGGCGGCGATCGCATCGGAAAGGGCGCGATGTTTGGGGCCGGTCGCGGCAGAGAGATTTGGCGTCCATATTGTCATTGGTACAATGAATACATTGACTCGGATAATACGTCAAATAGCTAATACAAATTTCGCATTCAGAATAGGACAATGGGCCATGAGCCTTGATCGCCGCGCTATGCCGAACTCCCCCCATCCGGGCGGGACCCAGGACGTCTTCTATTCGCGCAAATCGACCGTGCCTTTGCCGATGATGGACCGGGCCGCGGGCATCTGGTTCTGGGACGAGGACGGCAAGGCCTATATCGACGCTTCATCCGGTCCGATGGTCAGCGCCTTTGGCCATGGCAATCCGCGCGTGATCGAGGCGATGATGCAGCAGGCGCAAAAGCTCGACTATGCCTACACCCTGGTCGCGCGCAATCGGCGCAATCTTGACTATGCCACCCGCCTCGCGGCGCTGGCCGGGCCAGGCTTCGAGCGCGTGAGCCTTTGTTCCGGCGGCAGCGAGGCGATCGACAATGCCTTGAAGTTTGCCCGGCAATTTGCCGTGGCGACCGGCCAGGCAGCACGCCGCCGCGTGATCTCGCTCGACCCCTCCTATCATGGCGCCACCATCGCCACCCTGGCAGCCGGCGGCAATGCGGCGCTCCACTCCTTCCTGGACGGATATGCAGTTGCCGCCGACCACGTGCCGGCGCCCTTCGGGTATCGAATTCCGGCCGGCGAAACACCGGAAAGCCATGCTGCGAACTGCGCCCAGGCGCTTGAAGACAAGATTCTCGAATTGGGGCCGGAAAACGTCCTGGCCTTCCTCCTGGAACCGGTGGGCGGTCTGTCGACTGGCGCGGTCGTTCCGCCCCACGATTATTTCAGGGCCGTGCGCAGCATCTGCACGCGCCATGGCGTGCTGCTGATCTTCGACGAGGTGCTGTGCGGCGCCGGCCGCAGCGGAAAGTTCATCACCGCCCATCACTGGCCGGACGCCTTGCCCGATCTCATCGTGCAGGCAAAAGGTATCGGGGCTGGATATGCACCGCTCGGCGCCATGTTGGCGCCCGCGGCGATGGTCGACCGGCTCGCCGAAATCGCCGGATTCGATTTCAGCTATTCCTACAATGCAAACCCGATCGCCTGCGCTGCCGGGCTGGCCGTCCTCGACGAGTTTGGAAGGCTGGATCTTTGCGCCAATACGGTCGCGCGCGGGGCTCAATTGCAGGCGGGTCTGGCGGCGCTCAAGGATCGCTATCCGATCATTGGCGATGTACGCGGCATGGGGCTTCTGCTTGCCGTAGAACTGGTCGCCGATCCGACGACAAAGATGTCCTTGCCGGCCGATTTCCAGGCAACCAGCCGCCTGCGTGTTCATGGGCTCGAACTCGGCATCATGCTCTATGCCCGCGCCACCGGCGGCGGTCGCTTTGGCCAGTGGTTCATGATGGCACCGCCCCTGACGATCACCGAAGCCGAAACGGGGGAAGTCCTGCTGCGAACCGAACGCGCCATAGAGCTGCTTTATCGAGATGCGGTAGCCGCCGGTGTGATGGCGTAGCGCGCCGGCGCCTACTTGCGCGGCGGGATGGCGAGGCGTGGAATCTCGATCGCCGGGCAGTGGTCCATCACGACATTGAGGCCGGCGGCACGCGCTTCGGCAGCGGCTGTTTCATTGATGACGTCGAGTTGCATCCATACCGTCCTGGCGCCGACCGAGATCGCCTCGCGGGCTGGCTCCAGGGCATTCGAGGAGTTGCGGAAGATGTCGACCATGTCGATCTGGCCCGATTTCGCCTCGGGAATATCCGTCACCCGCGCATAGACTCGTTCGCCGTTCAGCGTCTGGCCTTCGAGCCCCGGATTGACGGGAATGACCCGGTAGCCGTGGCGCTGCAGGTAGCGCATCACGCCATGGCTCGGCCGGTCCGGCTTGGGGCTGGCGCCGACCAGGGCGATGACCCTGGTTTCGGTGAGGATGCGGCGCAGTAGATCGTCGCTGACATTGTTGCTCATGCGTGGGTCGTTCCTGACGGGCGCCGATCAACCATCATAGCTGGCGGCCTGCTGGTTGAAGAAGGAGGCCGATTTCGGCAATTGCGGCAGGCGCAGTTCGTTGGCGACACAGCGCACCAGGCCCGTGCGCGCACCATGCACGATGCGCCCTTCATGGACACTGGGCAGCGGGTTGGGCGAGAGCGGGATCGCATCCTCTGCCGAGTAAACACAGATGAAGAGGGTGCGCGCCTGTTGCGAACGGTTGGGCGCCGAGCCGTGCAGCAGTCGGGTATGCATGAAGCAGACGCTGCCGGCCGGGCCGGTGCATTGCTGCGCGCGGGCCAGCATCTCGGATTCCGTGCGCGGATCGACGGCGCCGGTAAAGCGGTCGTCATGCCAAAGTTCGTAGAGCGGCCCCTTATGCGATCCGGGCAGCACTTCGAGCGGGCCATTTTCGGGTGTCACGTCGTCGACGAAGATCAGCGCGGTGATGAGATCGTCATTGCTGTGCGGGGTGAATGGAAAATCCTGGTGCCACTTCACCTGGGTGGCGGCGCCGGGAAGTTTCGAGTTGATCTTGGCATGGTGGAACTTGACGTTCGGGCCGATGAGGTCGGCGACGAGGGCGGGCACGCGGCTTTCCGCCATGACCCGGTCATAGGTCGGCGATATCTCGGTGGGCGAGTTCACCCGGCGCAGGGCCGGCCGGTCGGCCGTGTGGCCGGGCTCCAGATCGAATCTGGGCCTGCCATCGGCAATTTCGCCCCAGGGTTTTTCATGGGACCGGCTTTCGGCGACCCAGGCATCGAACTCGGTCTGCAGGCTGGCGAGCTCGGCCTTGCTCAGTGCTTGCTCGACGACCAGGAAACCATCGCGCCAGAAGGCGGCGCGCGATTCTTCTGTGAGGGAGTCCAAGGGGTTGGCTTGCGATAGCGACATGGATTCGATTCCCAAGGCAGAGCGGCCGGTGACGGACTGTCGTCAACATAGCGCGTTGCGCGCGTGACCGTCGAGGCGGTGAAATTCGTGGTGGAGAAAGGAAATTACTTAAACTTCTATTAAATTCGTAAACGATATCGCTTGCGCTTCTCTCTGCGAGGCCCAATCTTACTAACAACTGAAACTTTGCCAGGAGGGTGTGCGATGAGCATCACCCAAATAGGGTCCTTTGCCGCCGGTGTTGAAGCGGCCAGATTTGCCGGCGTTCAGCAGAGCGGCCAGACGGCAGGCACGAGTGCCGTGCAGCGTCAGAACAACCGCGTTGCTGAAGAAGCCGATTTGAAGAAGACCGAAGTGGTGGAAGAAAGCTCCGACCGCAGCTCAGTGAGCAGCACCAGCGATCGTCGGCTCGACATCACCGTCTAGCGTTTCGATACGTTCGGACTGGATATAAAAAACGCCGCCGGCAATGCCGGCGGCGTTTTTGCGTTATGATGGTTCCGCTCAGCGCCAGCCGGCGCGATCCATGATCATGACGGCTTCCGGATTGTTGCGACCCAGGGCCGAGACGTTGATCTCGTCGCGCTTGAATTCGCCCCAGGCGGCGACGATGTCCGAGACCTTGGATCCGGCCACGACCGGATATTCAAAATTGGCGCCGGAGAAGATCTCCTGCGCTGCCGGCTTGGCCATGAATTCGAGATAGGCAACGGCGTTGTCGCGATTGGGCGCATGGGCGGCGACGCCGGCGCCCGAGATGTTGACGTGGGTGCCGCGATCCTGCTGGTTGGGGAAGAAGACAGCCAGGTTTTCCAGGCTTTTCTTCACCGCTGCGTCGTCGCTGGCCTGCATGCGCGCGAAGTAATAGGTGTTGCTGATGGCGATATCGCCTTCGCCGGCGATCAGCGCCTTGATCTGGTCGGTGTCGCCGCCCTCAGGCTTGCGGGCGAAGTTGGCAACCAGCCCCCTGGCCCAGGCCTCAGCCTTTTCGGCCCCATCATGCTCGATGATCGAGGCGAGCAGGGACTGGTTGTAGATGTTGTTGGAGGAGCGGATGAGGATGCGCCCTTTCCATTTCGGATCGGCGAGATCCTCGTAGGTGCTGAGATCTTCCGGCTTCACCTTGGTCTTGTCGTAGACGATGACCCGGGCCCGGGTCGAGAATCCGAACCAATGACCGCCCGGCTCATGGAAGCTCGCCGGAATCTTCTCGGACAGCAGCGCCGATTTGGTCGGCTGGAACACGCCGGCTTCCTGCGCCCGCCAGAGATTGCCGGCATCGACCGTGACGAAGATGTCGGCGGGCGAGCTTTCCCCCTCGAGCTTCACGCGCTCCATCAGTTCCTCGGCCGTGCCATGGATGATGTTGAGCTTGATCCCGGTCTCCTGGGTGAAGAGACCATAGAGCGTCTCGTCGGCCGGGTAGTGCCGGGCGCTGTACACGTTCACTTCGCCGGAAGCGGCCGAGGCCCTGCGGATCGTCGGCATCGCCAAGGCGGCCAGAGAAGCCGCGGCAAATTGCCGGCGCGACAAGGAGAACGAGCGGATTTTTTTCATTCAGGGTCCCCGGAGACAGGATTATATACGACTGCAAGTCAGAATAACTCGCAAGTTCCAGATATAGGTCGGGGAAACGCTTTGATCAAGGGGGCGGATTGCCGCTTTCAACTTTGCTGGTTCCAGATGGGTTTGGCCTGGACTACTGGCCTGTCGCGGCGAGGAATTCGTCCTTGCTGACGAAACCGTCCTTGTTGTTGTCGGCCAGGGCAACGAGATCGAGGCAATAGGCCTGGTCTTCGTTGAAGTCGACCTTGCCATCACCGTTATAGTCGGAGCGCCGGAAGCGCGCGGCGAAGAAGTCGATCGCGTCCTGCCGGGAGGTGGGGATGCCGAAGATGTATTCGTCGAGTGACAGGCCGCCGTCGCGGTTGTCGTCGATCCGTTTGAACTCCTTGGCGGAGATGCGCTGCAAATCCTGCAACGTGAAAGCACCGGTCCTTTTCTGATCAAGGCGATTGAAATAGGCGGAACGGAAATCCGGCGGGGTTTGCGCCAGGGCAGCGCCCGACGCGGTCATCTCCGCCAGCGCGGCGAGGATCAGATATGCTTTCATTCCAGATCCTTGCTTAACTTTCTGCAACCATCATCG
>NZ_CAMDRA010000213.1 GCF_945906275.1 Dongia mobilis | reverse complement strand
GACGGACGGAATCGCCGGGCTGCTTGGCCCATTCGACCAGGGTGCCGGCCTCCATGTCGCTACCCAAGGATGGCATGCGGAAAATGCCCATCAGCGCCCCACCACCGAGCGGACTGCCGCCACGATTGCCGGCACCTGCGGCAGTGCCGCCTCCTCGAGATGCCTGGCATAGGGAATGGGTACCTCGGCGGTGCAGACGCGTCCGATCGGCGCATCCAGGGACCAGAAGCATTGCTCCATGATCCGTGTCGCGATCTCGGCGGCAAGGCTGCCTGTCCGCCAGCCTTCATCGACGATCACCGCGCGGCGCGTACGCGCCACCGATGCCATGATGGTGGCGTCGTCGAGCGGCCGCAGTGAACGGAGATCGACGATCTCGGCCTCGATTCCGGCCGCGGCCAATTCCTGTGCCGCCGTCATCGCCTTCCACAGGGAGCCGCCGTAGGTGATCAACGACACGTCGCGGCCGGGTCGGCGCAGGACAGCGCGGTCGATATCGACCGGGCCAGCGCCCGCCCCGAGTTCGCCGGTCATGTTGTAGAGCATGACATGCTCAAAGATCAGCACGGGGTCGGGGTCTTGCAGCGCCGACCACAGCATGCCGCGGGCATCTTCGACCGTGGCCGGCGCAACAACGCGGATGCCGGGGATGTGCGCGTACCAGTTCTCCAGGGAATGTGAATGCTGCGCCGCCAATTGCCGGCCGGCACCAGTCGCCATGCGGATGACGATGGGGACAGAGAACTGGCCACCTGACATGTGGCGGATCGTGGCCGCCGTGTTGAGGATCTGATCGAGGCACAGCATGCTGAAATTGACCGTCATGACCTCGACGATCGGCCGCATGCCACCGAGGGCCGCGCCGATGCCGGCGCCAACAAAGCCGGCCTCCGAGAGCGGCGTATCGCGGATTCGCTCCGGGCCGAATTCATCGAGCAGCCCCTTGCTCACCGCGTAGCAGCCACCGTAGCGGCCGACATCCTCGACCATGAGGAACGCTCGCGGTTCCTTTTGCAGGGCTTCGCGGATGGCAGCGCGCATGGCATCGCGATAGGTGATCGTTTCCGTCATGGCTGCTGCCTCGGCGTATGGACATCGTCGAGCAATCGCGCCACCGATTCCCAGGGGCTGGAGTCGGCAAAGGCAATGGCGGCCGCCAGTTCCGACGCCACCTCGGCCTCGACACTGTCCACGTCCTCGGCATGAAGGCTGCCGGCATCGAGCGCCCATTTGCGCAGATGCTCGATCGGGCACTTCTCCTTCCAGGCCTCGACCTCCGCCTTGGCGCGGTAAAGCTGGGCATCGAACATCGAATGTGCCCGGAAGCGGTAGGTCCGGCATTCCAGAAAGGCCGGTCCACCACCCTGCCGGATCGCCTCGACGGCCCGGCGGGCGGCATTCTCCGTGGCGACGATATCCATGCCGTCAACGATGGTCGACGGCATGCGATAGCTCTCCGCCTTGCGGTTGATATCCGTTTCCGATTCCGAAATCGCGAGCGCCGTGCCCATGGCATAGAGATTATTCTCGCACACGAAGAGAACCGGCAATTGCCACAGGGCGGCAAGGTTCATGCTCTCGTGGAATTCACCCTCGGCAACGGCCCCCTCGCCAAAGAAGCAGGCGGTCACCTGGCTGCGGCCCAGCATCTTGTCAGCGAGCGCCAAACCGACCGCCAAAGGCAGGCCGCCCCCGACGATGGCATTGCCACCATAGAAACGCGTCGCGGCATCGAAAATATGCATCGAGCCGCCATGGCCGCGGCTGCAGCCATCCTGCTTGCCATACATCTCGGCCATGGTCCGGCTCATGTCGATGCCACGCGCCAGGGCATGGCCATGTTCCCGATAGGTCGCCACCACGGCGTCAGCCGGCTGCAGCGCCTGCATGACACCGACGGCAATCGCCTCCTCGCCGATATAGAGGTGTAGAAACCCGCGGATCTTCTCCTGGGTATAGAGTTCGGCGCACTTCTCCTCGAACCGGCGGATGCGCAGCATCTCCTTGTAGAGCCCGCGCACATGGGCCCGCGTCAGGTGGACCTTGGCGGCCTGATCCTTTGTCATTTGGTATCGCTTTCAAGCGTCGACAGGTCGCCTTCCGGCAGTCCCAGCTCGCGCGCCTTCAACAGACGGCGCATGATCTTCCCGCTTCTGGTCTTGGGCAGATTCTCGGCAAAGACGATCTCGCGGGGGGCTACCGCCGCCCCCAAATGCCGCCTAGCATGACCGAGCAGTTCCTTGCGCAGCGCGTCGCTGGGCGTCACGCCGCGTTTCAGGGCGACGAAGGCCTTCACGATCTCCCCCGCCATCGGGTCGGGGAGGCCGATGACAGCGGCCTCGGCGACGGCCGGATGTTCCATCAGTACACTCTCGACCTCGAACGGGCCGATGAGGTGGCCGGCCGACTTGATGACATCATCCGAGCGGCCGACGAACCAGAAATAGCCGTCGGCGTCCATTGTCGCGAGGTCGCCGGAGAGATACCAGCCATCGGCAAAGCACTTCCGATAGCGCTCATCCTCATCGAGATAGGCGCGGAACATGGATGGCCAGCCGGGCCGCAAGGCAAGCTCTCCTGTGAGCGTGGGATCGCTGACGGGTTCAATATGGTTGTCGGCACTGCGCCGGACAATCGCGGCGTCGATGCCGGGCAGCGGGCGGCCCATCGAGCCCGGCTTGATATCCATTGCGGCAAAATTGGCGATCATGATCCCGCCGGTTTCGGTCTGCCACCAATTGTCATGGAACGGCAGGCCGAACGCCTCGACACCCCAGACGACAGCTTCCGCGTTCAGCGGCTCGCCCACGCTGGCCATGAAGCGCAAATGCGATAGATCGTAATCGGCGCGCGGCTTTTCGCCCAGCTTCATGAGCATGCGAATCGCCGTTGGCGCGGTGTACCAGACCGTGACCTTCTGGTCCTGCAGGATGCCGAACCAGCGCGGTCCGTCGAATTCCGCCTCGTCGACAATCAGGGTCGCCCCGTTCGTGAAGGGAGCGATGATGCCGTAGGAAGTGCCGGTCACCCAGCCGGGGTCGGCCGTGCACCAGAAGATATCGCCATCGCGCAGGTCGAGGGCATATTGACCGGTGATGTGATGCGCGATGACGGCACCGTGGACATGGACAGCACCTTTCGGCTTGCCCGTCGTGCCGCTGGTGAAATGCAACAGGGCGACGTCATCCGGCTGTGTTCTGGCGACCTCGTACGTATCACCGACCCTGGCCAGTTCCGCGTCGAAGTCGAGAGCATCTTCCGGCCCGGACGTATCGCCCACCAGTATGACATGCCGCAATGCGGTGAGGCGATCGCGGATCGGCGCCACTTTCTTGCGATAGAGGTCCGCCGTCGTCACGAGCACAACACCGCGACCCTTGGACATGCGTGCTTCCACGGGTTCGGGACCGAAGGCGGAAAACAGGGGGGAAAAGACGCAGCCGGCCTTCAAGGTTCCAAGTGCCGTCACATAAAGCGCCGGCTGACGGCCAAGGAGGGTGAAGACGGTCTCTCCCCGCCGAACGCCGAGCTTGTTCAGGAAATTTGCAAACCGGCTGGTGGCGCTCTTCAGGTCGCCATAGGTGAAATCCCGGACACTGTTGTCCTTGCCGATCCAGCGCAGGGCGAGACGGCTCCCTTTGCCGGCGTCGACGTGGCGGTCGATGGCCTCGAACGCGATGTTGAGCCCGCCACCCGGCAGGAAGTTCAACTGCCGCCGCGCTGCCTCCCAGCTGAAGGACCGGCAGGCCTGCCCATAGTCGCTCAGCCTGGCCGAGGCAGCCGCGACGGTTCCGGTCTTGCTGATCGTGGCGAACGACATGCAGTTCTCCGCCGCAAATATTTGAAAATTATGGACCAAGGGTCTGGCGGCGCGTTGATCTTGATCAAGGGAGATCAGGCGCGAGGTTGCGATACTGCAAAAAATGCGCAGGTCCGACGCCCTTTCTGCTCTTGGAATCGTTGGAGAATGTAACGCCATGTCATCCAGTTCCGAGGCTCTAGACCTGCACCGGCGCTACGCCGGCAAAATGCAGACCATGCCCAAATGCCCGATCTCGGGGCCGGCGGACTTTGCGGTCTGGTACACGCCGGGTGTGGCGGAACCCTGCCGCGCCATCCAGAGATCGCCCGAAGCTGCTTATGACCTCACGAACAAGGGGAATCTGGTGGCCGTGGTCTCGGATGGATCCCGCGTACTCGGGCTTGGGGATATCGGGCCGGTGGCAGGTCTTCCGGTCATGGAAGGCAAGTGCCTTCTGTTCAAATACCTTGGCGGTGTCGATGCGGTCGCGCTTTGCCTTGCAACCCGGACCGCTGAAGAGCTGGTCCAGGCGGTTACTTGGCTGGCCCCTTCCTTTGGCGCGATCAATCTGGAGGATATCGCGCAGCCGAAATGCTTCCGCGTCCTCGACTCCTTGCGCACCGGTCTCGACATCCCGATCTGGCATGACGACCAGCAAGGAACGGCCACAGTTGTGCTTGCCGGCCTGATAAACGCCCTGCGGTTGACCGGCCGCGACTTCCAAAACGTGCGCATTGCCATGGTCGGCTTCGGCGCCGCCAATGTTGCCACCTACCGATTGCTCATTGCCTATGGTCTTGCACCGCAGCAGATTGTCGCCTGCGACAGCAAGGGTCTTCTGCACAAGGATCGCCGCGATATCGAGGAGGTCCAGACGAGCTACCCCATGAAATGGGAGGCCTGCAGCCGATCGACGACAAACGGTCGAACGGGCGGTATCGACGAGGCCCTGCGTGGTGCTGATGTCTGTCTCGCGTTTTCGAAGCCAGGTCCGGCGATCATTCAGCCAGAATGGATCAAAGGAATGTCAAAGCGTGCCATCGTTTTTGCCTGCGCGAATCCTGTTCCCGAAATCTGGCCGGATGCGGCCCTGGCTGCAGGTGCCGAGATCGTCGCCACGGGGCGCAGCGACTTTGCCAACCAGGTCAACAACTCGCTGATCTTCCCAGGCATGTTCCGTGGAATTCTGGATGTGCGCGCCAGTGCCATCACCGACAGGATGGCCATCGCCGCGGCACATGCGCTGGCTGTAAGCGCCGGAGCAATAATCCCTCACTGAAGCGGCCGGATAATCTGGTTGCGCCGGAGTAAAAGTCCGGCAGCAGATAGCCTTTTGCCTGATTGGCGGAAGGCGGAGGGATGAAGGGCGTGGAGTTATATGGACGGGTTCGCCATG
>NZ_CAMDRA010000212.1 GCF_945906275.1 Dongia mobilis | reverse complement strand
GGCGTGAGGTCGAGAATGTAGTATTTCATGATCCAGGCGGGGATCATCAGGATCGGCTCGGCGCGGACCTCGGCGGTGGTCGGCGTGTACTGAATGAGTTCCATCTGGTCGTTGCGGAACACGACCTTGCCCGGCGTCACGGCAAGATCGCGGCCGACTTGATAATGCGGCACCTTGGCCGGCGCTTCGCCAGCGGACCTGTTCTGTGCTCCGTGCAGATCCTCGGCAAGGTTGCTGAGGCCGCGCAGGAGATTGGTGCCGCGGCTGGCCATGGTCGTGTTCAGCACCTCGGGGTTGCTGACCAGATGATTGGCCGGCGAGCAGGCATCGAGGCACTGGCGCGTCAGAAAGCCAACCACCCGTTCATGACTGGCCTTGACACCGTTGATGCCGGTGGTTGCCGCCTGCCACCAATCCTCCCAGCGCAGATAGTTCTGGTGCAGGAGGTCGAACGGCGGCTGCTGCCAGGCGGAATCGGCAAAACGCCGGTCGGGTATCGGCCCGGGTTCCGGTTCGGGTGTTGACCCGGTTGATTCGGGTTCATCGGCCGCCAGCAGGCGCCGGCTGCCATCGGTGAGCGTCGCAAAGTGGATGTCGCAGGCCTTCAGCCAGAGATCGAGACGCTTGCCGGGCGCATTGGTGAGATGCAGCAGCCAGTCGGCAAGGGCCAGCGAAATGATGGTCGGGCTGAGGGAACCGGTGAGATGACCTTCCAGCGCATGCAGCGTGCGGTCGAGATCATGGAGTTGGCCGAGGTCGCGACTCCTGCCGGTGGGTCTCCCAGTGGGTTTCCCAGTGGATCTCTTGGGGGCTTCGTCGGTCCGCGCGGACAGGTGCTTTCCGGCAGCCAGGTTGCCGCCATCGAAATTGGTCGCCACGCCATCGTCCATCGTTAACCAGTCCCCACAATGCGCCACGTCCCCTGATGGCTCTGAGGTACACGAGGAAAGTTGCGGTTTTATGGCTGTGGGTGCAGTGCGACATCGTGACGTAGCGCGGCTGGTCAATCACCATCGGCCAGCGCGAAACCGGCGAGCGTGAGTTCGCGCGCGTTGGAATGGCTATAGAGCGACGGAAAGCGCTTGAGGTCGGTCTCGACATAACCAGCATCGCGCACCGCCTGGAAATGCTTGCCGGCACGCGCCTCGTCGCCGTCCAGGAAGGAAGCGAGGCCGAGATAGAATTCCGCCTCGCTCCGCCGCTGCTGGGTGAGGCGTAGATCGGGTGTCTCGGCCGCCGCCAGGAGTTCCGCGTCATCACCGCTGCCGGCCAGCCAGCGCAGGACCGGCGTCGGCCAGATATCGTTCTTCTGCGACAGGGTGCGTACGTCATCGGGCGGCGGCTTGTTCCCGGCGCGCGCCAGCAGTGCCCGCCAGATCGCGCCATAGGGTTCCTCGGGGCGGGCGGCGGCGTAGGCGGCGGCACCCTGCTCCGCGTGCTCGATCTCGCCGGACAGCAGGTCGAGCGCCATCACGAACAGATCGCTGTCGCCGCGCAGGCGCGAGTCCGGCGCGACCTTGGCCAGTTCTTGAAGGGCTGCCGGTGTCTGTTGTGTCAGCAGATAGGCACGCGCCGCGACGATATGACAGGCCGCCTGATCGTCATCCTCCGCCGGCAATTGGCCGCAGGCGCTGATCGCCTCCCGCGGCCTGTTCGCGGCAAGGCTTGCCAGCGCAAGGCGGTAGCGCTGATGAGTCCAGCCCGGCTGCAGTTCGACGACCTTGGCGAAATCCACCGCCGCCTCGGCATAGGATTGCAGCATGAAGGCGATGTCGCCACGCGCGAGCATGGCATCGACGTCGGCCGGTTCGAGTTCGATGGCGTGGCTGTAGCTCGCCGTGGCTTCATCCCAGCGGCCGAGGCTCGCCAGCACATCGCCGCGACCGCGCCAGGACCATCCCTGACTTGGGTCCAGGCGAACAGCCATCTCGAAGTCGCGGAGCGCCGGTTCCAGTTCACCCTGGGTCTTCAAATAGTCGGCACGATATTCATAGCCGCAGGACTTCCTCGGCGCCTCGGCGATCGCCTGATCGAAGGCTGCGAGGGCGTCCGTGCCCTTGCCCATCTGGCGCAGGGCGACGCCGCGAAAGCAATTCAGCTCCGGCAGGTCCGGGCGCGCGGCGATGGTTGCTTCGATGAAGGACAGGGCCTCGGACGGTTCCTTGGCGTAGTTCGCCGAATAGGAAGCCTGGATGGCGGCGCAGCTGTTGCGAGGATCAAGGCGCAGTGCCTCGCTGTAGGCCTCGAAGGCTTTCTTGCGGTCACCCTGCGCCGTCAGAAGGCGACCACGCTCGCACAAAGCATGGCTTGCCACGGATTTGTCGCCAGCAACCTTGTCGAGCGTTTCGAGGGCGCCGTCCGTGTCACCCTTCTGCTCGGCCAGGTCGGCGCGCGTCAGCAGCGCGCAATCATCGAGCGGCCCCAGTCCTTCCGCCTGGTCGATGGCGGCCAGGCCTTCATCGACGCGGCCAAGCTGGCCCAGGATCGTGGCGCGGACGCAATAGCTGAACGGATCGGTCGGCTTGAGCGCGATGGACTTGTCGATCAGCGCCAGGGCCTCCGTGGGGCGGCCGGCGTTCCTCGCGATGTTGGCGAGGTTGGTATAGGGCGAGGCGTTGGTCGGGCCGAGCTTGATCGCCGTCCGGAAGTCCTTGATCGCAAGATCGATACGACCAATGCCGCGATGCGCCGTGCCGCGATTGTTGTAGGCCCAGGATTGATGGAGGATCGTCAACTCGTTGCGGTCGATCAGCCAGGTGCAGGCCTTGAGACGCACGCGCGGATCGTTGCCCATGTCGCGGCAGACCGGCCAATCGGGTCCGTAGTCGCCCTGGTCCACCAAAGGCTCGGCCGGTTTCACGGGGGCGGCCAGTGGTGCAGCCTGGGGCGCAGCCTGCGGCGCCGCCTGTGCCACCTCGGCTGGAGCCGCGGGAGTTGCGGCAGCAGGCGCCGACGCAACAGGTGCGGGCGGCTCAATCGACAGGTAGCCGGCGACAGACCCCAGCAGGATCGCAAACACAAAGCCGACGATGATCAGCGCTTGCTGCACGCTCATGGGCGCAATTCCTTGAGGCGTGCCACGGCAAGCGAGACTTCGAGGATGTCGTGGTCGTTGATCATGACGGGCTCGCCCAGCGATGTGCCGTTGACGGCGCCGAACGAATAGCCGGCTTCGACAACCTCGGCGAAATAGTCGGCAACCATCTTCTTTGGGGCGTCCGACAGCAGGCCCCATTCGGCGATGTATAACTTTGCCTGGGCGACGCGCGCCGTGCGGATTTCCGGCGGTGACTTGACGGCCTGGGCGATGACATCCGCGGCGCTGGCGGTGCCGGCAAAATGCGCAAAGACGGCGGAGGGCCATTGGCCCTGCAGTTCCTTTGCCCTAGCAGCGGCGTCCGCCGCCTCGACGTCGCCGGCGCGCAGGTCCGCCAGGAACTGCCAGACCAGCAGGCGCACGGCCTGTCGGTCGATGCCGAAATCGTGGGCGAAATCGCGCGCCGCCGCCGGATAGTCTTCCAGCATGTAGTTGGCTGCGCCCCGCACTTCCCAGAACATCATGGTGGAGAAATGCTCTTCCAGCACTTCGTTGCCGTCATCCCGCGCCAGTTCGAACTGCTGCGACGCCAGGGCCGGACCCATGCGTTCGAAATAGAGCTGCGGATCGTCCGGCGTCAATTCGATGGCCTTGCTGAAGGCCGCCACCGATTCCGGATTGCGCAGCAAGGTGGTGAGGACCGTGCCGGCGAGGCGGTGGGCTTCCGGGTTGCTGCCGTCGAGTGCGATCGAGCGCTGGATATCCGCCAGGGCGTCCTCGTTCTTGCCACGCCGGTAGGCGGCAATGCCACGCTGCAGCAACAGCGTCGCGTCCTCACCCTCGGCCGCGATGAGACTGTTGACCGCGGCGATCTGGTCGTCGGTCTCGCCGGACCAATGGCTGTTGAAGACGACGTAGAGGCGCTGGATGTCGGTATTCTCCGGATCGAGGCGGCGCGCCTCGGTGAAATCGGCTCGCGCCATGTCGCGGAGGTCATGGCGACGCGGCTGCTTCTTGAGCTGGGCGGCAAAGGTTTCGGCGCGGCGGGCCAGCGCCAGGGCGCGTTCCTCCGGCGGCCGTTCCTTGTCCGCCCCGGCAAAGCCGCAAGCCTCGATGCGCAGGCGGTCCGTCGCATCCGCAGCCTGGCAGAGCGCCAGGTAATCCGGCAGTGCGCGGGCCGGCGACAGGCCGGAAAAGAGGAGGATTGTGGCGAGAAGATAGCGGGCGGTCGGCGGCGATTGAGTCATGCGCTCTTCATTTCAGCCAGTGGTTGTTTAACCATAGCTGATTGGCCCGTCCTTGCAATTGTTGGTATTTTAGGCAATTCGGGAGCGCCATGGACGGCGTGTCCGACTTGTCGAGGCGAAGGCGGTATTCCTCCGAATAACAGGGGCCGGCGGAACGATGGGGCGGCCGGGTCATTTGGCCAACATGGGAAATATCGAACGCATATGGGTGCCAATGCCGCGCAGCATGACCATCGTGCTGGGCGACAAGATGTATTGGAGCGAGCCGGACCAGCAGTTCATCGTCCTGGTGAAGGGCCACCGCTTCGTAAAATCGATCGTGCGGCAGGTGTCTGACCCGCCACTAGCGAGTTCGCTGATCCAGGACGACTTTTCGACCTTCATGCCGCTGGATCCCGGACATCGCGCCGCCCTCGAGGCTGAGGCCAGCGCCGCCTATGAGGCCGGGTTCGACCGGTTCGAGGATTGGCAGATGCTGTTCAAGAGCAAAGGGGCACCACTGCGCGCCAGCGTTCGCTCATTCGCCGTATCCGACTGATTTTGCTCAGGAAAAATGGGGCGAGTGACGGGAATTGAACCCGCAACCTCTAGAATCACAATCTAGCGCTCTAACCAATTGAGCTACACCCGCCACCGGGGCATCACCGAGAGCGTGTCTCGGGCATGCGGCAGCGATGTAACCGACCCCCACCCCCACGTCAAGGATTACGGGGCCACCGGTCAAAACCCTAGCTGTCGCCCAGGTATAACTATTCGTCGCGTAGAGCCTGTCAGGGGCTGGCGCGGAACCTAAACTGCCGAACCGTTCCGGCCTGTCCATTGCAGGGTCGGCAAGAAATTTTGATCGGGGAAACACCAATGCTTCAGCTAGCCAGCGGCATGAGCCGCCTCGGGACCGAATCCGCCTTTGAAGTGCTCGCCCGCGCCAATG
>NZ_CAMDRA010000211.1 GCF_945906275.1 Dongia mobilis | reverse complement strand
ATCTACAATGTCGCTGCCGGCGCAGCACCGGCACCGGTTGCTTCGACTGCCCCCGGGTCACCGGACGGCCAGGCCTGGATCCCGCCGCAATAGACCGCGCTGCTGCAGATCAGCAATCGTATCGCGCAGCGACTGTTCAAGCGGCCGGCATTGCCAATTGAGTTCGGTCCGTGCCTTGCTGCAATCGAAGGCCATGGAGGAGCGCGCCAGGCGAACGCCGGTGAGGGGCGCCATGGGTGGCTTCTTGGTGATGTTGGCCATGCCCTCGCTGACTAGCGCCGAGACATAGGCCAGCCAATAGGGCACCCGGTGCCGAGGCATCGACAAGCCGGTCAGCCGCTGCAACTCGGCCAGCAGATGGCCGAGGCTCAGATTCTCATGACCAAGGATATAGCGCTCGCCGATCCGGCCATGCTCGGCCGCCAGCAGATGGCCGAGGGCCGCATCGCGCGCATCGACCAGATTGAAATCGCAATCGAGATAGGCCGGTGTCGTGCCGTTGAGAAAGCCGAGGATCATCCTGGTGGGTGGCGTGAGCAGGAAATCACCCGGTCCGATCGGCATGGTGGGATTGACGATGACGACCGGCAAGCCATCTCGCGCCGCGGCGTGGGCCGCTTCTTCCGCCCGGAACTTCGACCGGCAATAGGGGCCGGGCACATCGTTCACCGAGTGATGCACCTTTTCGTCGATGAGCGCCTGACGCGACGCACGCGGCGCGTTGATGTTCTTGAGGATGGATTCGGTCGAGGTGTAGACGAAGCGGTTGACGCCGGCGGCCGCGGCCGCATCGATGACGCGACAGGTGCCTTCGTAATTGACCTCGTGAAAGGCGTTGGGATCGGCCGCCCACAGATTGGGATTGGCGGCAAGATGAAAGACCCGGTCCACACCGGCACTGGCCCGCGCCAGGACTTCCCGGTCGCGGATCGAGCCCAGGCGCATCTCGACATTGGCCGGCAGGGGCATGGCAGGGGAGCTTGGCCAGTCGCGCAGATCAAGTATCCGCACGCGGTCACCCCGAGCGCTGAGCAGCGAAACCAGGTGCCGCCCCATGAACCCGCACCCGCCCGTCACCAGCGAGAGGCGCCCCTCGCGCATCTCTTGCCCTAGCATGTAGTATCAGCCTTCATGCGGATCACTCGTGCCCTCTTGCCGATCGCCATCGGTCTTGCTCTTGTCCTCGCTGAACCCGGCGCTGCGCGGGCCGAGGCGCCAATGGTCTGGCTGCGGCACGCTATATTCGCGCCCTGTTCAGCGCAACCCTGCCCACGCGCGGCGCGCCCGCCGATTTGTGCCCGGAGGTCGAGGCATTCGGCCGATTTGCGGCCGGGCGCCTGTGGCACGACCTCGCAGATGACGAGCGCCGCCGCTTTACCCGGGGTTTCTGCGCACTCGCCAGCGATGCCGTGGCGCGCGTGCACGCCGCCTTTCCCGACCTGACGCTTGTCATGCGGGAGTCCCTGGCGGCCCCCCAGGGCATGGCCATGGTCCATTAGTTGCTCAACCGGCCGCAGATGGAACCCTGGCCGGTGGACTGGCTGGTGACCGGCACGCCTGACCAGCCGCGTCTGGCCGATCTCCGGATTCTCGGCGTGTCGCTGGGGATCTTCCTGCGCAGCGTTGCCACGCTGCAGGGGGCGCCGAGCGGTGCCGGCGGGCGGTCAGCGGCGGCCATCCTGGAACCATGGCGCCAAGCGCTGGAGCGCGCCTTGCCGCAGCACCCGGGCTCCCCTCCCAGGTGACTCATGGCGCCTGGTCTGCTATGTAGCGAGCAACCCACCCGTCGCCATTTGGGGGCTACTAACATCTTGAACAAATTTCATAATTTCCTGAGACTGCTAGCCCTTTGCGGCCTCCTCGGCGGATTGCCGGGGCCGGCGCTGGCCCACGCCATCATCGTGGCGGCACAGCCCGCCGCCGGGACGACCGTCACCGGCCCCGATGTCGACGTGGTTTTCACCTTCAACGTGCGCATTGACGGCGCCCGCTCCAAGCTCATCCTGACCGGGCCCGATGGCGGCACCAGCGAGATTGTGCTCACCCCGAACCCGAGCCCAGCAATCCTCGCCGGCCGGTTAACCGGATTGGTGGCGGGTGCCTATTCGATCCGTTGGCAGGTACTGGCCACCGATGGCCATATCACGCGCGGCGACGTGCCGTTCGTGGTTGCCCCTTGATCTCTTCGCTTGACCGCGTGAGCACCGCGCCGTGACCTTTCTGCTCGACATTTTCGGGTTCCTGAGCGTGCTGCTGTCCGGCTTCACCAGGTCGGCGCAGAGTTTCTATCTGGGATCGATCTGCTTCCTGTTCCTGGTCGTCATGCCCTTTCAGGGCGAGCTCGGTCCGATCGGCCAGCGCATCGCTTCCGGCACACGCCGCATCGCGCTCTACAGTGTCACAATCATGATGGCGTTTCTGGCCGCCAGCCTGTGGGCCCACACGGTCATCCTGGCCGGGACCACGGATGGGAGCTACCTCAATGCCCTTGGCGGCAGCTATGCCAGCGCGCAACTGATCCGCCTGGCGGCAGCCACGCTGGCCATGGCCCTCCTCGCCCGTGGTGGCCGGCTCGGCATGCTGGTTCCCTTGCTGGGGGCGATCGATCTTGCCGCCGGCATCGCCACCAGCCATGCCGCCGCAAGGCTCGACAACCAGATCATCCTCTTTACGGCGACCGCCCTGCACCATCTGGGTGCGGCCGTCTGGATCGGCGGGTTGCCGGCCTTCCTTTTTGCACTCAACACGCTGTCGCACGGCCCCGGCCTGGCGCGGGTCGGCATGCGTTTCTCGATGCTGTCGCTCCTGTCCGTCCTTGCCATCGCCGCTTCCGGCATCCTGATGCTGGTCTTCTATGTCGGCTCCATGGAGGCCATGTATGGCACCGCCTATGGCATGATGCTGGGGACCAAGACGATCCTGTTCTTCAGCCTGCTCGGCCTCGGCGCCTTCAATGCGCGTACCGTCCGCCAGCTCAGCCGTGGCGCCAACGCTTCGGTGCTGCGCCTGAAGCGGTTTGTCGAGGTCGAGATCGGCATCGGCATCACCGTGTTGTTCGTCGCCGCCTCGATCACGTCGTTGCCGCCGGCCATCGACCTGGTCGAAGGCCGCGCCACGCTCAGCGATATCGTCGAGCGCCTGGAACCGAAATGGCCGATGCTGACCAGCCCCGACAAGGACAGTCTTGCCTTCTACGAAGCACAGCGCCAGGCGAGTGAAGCGCAGGCCAGCGACATGCTCGATCATCAGCAGGTCTATGTGCCCGGTTCGGGCGTGCCACTGCCACGCAACGCCAAGGACATCGCCTGGTCGGAATACAATCATCACTGGTCGGGAATCGTCGTGTTGCTGATCGGGGTTCTGGCCCTCCTGGAGCGGAGCGGACGGGCGCCCTGGGCCCGGCACTGGCCCTTGCTGTTCGTGGCCCTCGCCGGCTTCCTGTTCCTGCGCTCGGAGGCAGAGGGATGGCCCTTTGGCTCGATCAGCCTCGGCGCCAGTCTGCGCGATCCGGAATTCGTGCAGCACAAGATCTTCATGGCCTTGCTGATCAGCTTTGCAGGGTTCGAATGGAGCGTTCGTACCGGGGTGTTGACGCGACCATGGGCGCGCTATGTCTTTCCCCTGCTGAGCGCCGTGGGTGGCATGATGCTGCTGACCCATTCGCACTCGATTGCCAATGTCAAGGAGCTGCTGCTGATCGAGATGACCCACATGCCGATCGCCATCTTCGGCATCTGGGCGGCCTGGTCACGATGGCTCGAAATGCGCCTGGACGGCACGGCGCGGAATGTCTGCGGCTGGCGGTGGCCAAGCTTTTTTTGCGCCGTCGGCGCGATCCTGATTCTTTACCGAGAGATTTGACCCGATGTTGGAAAAACTGGTTGGCGCCATCGTTGCCTGGAGTGAGCGTCGCGCACTCCTCCTGCTCATCCTGTCCGTACTGCTGACGGCCGGCGCCGGCATCTTCACCGCCCGCAACCTCGGCATGGACACCGACACCGCCAACATGATTTCGCCGGATCTCCCCTGGCGAAAGGATCTCGCGCATTTCAACAGCCTATTCCCGCAGAATGCCGGCCTGCTCGTGGTCATGATCGATGGCAAGACCCCGGACGTGGCGGAAGACGCGGCGGCAGCTCTGTTTGCCAGGATCGAGACGCGCAAGGACCTGTTCTCAACCGCGCGCCGGGCCGATGGTGGGGCGTTCTTCGAACGCTATGGCCTGCTGTTCCTGCCCACCGAACAGGTGCAGAAGATCGCCGATGCGGTGATCGAGGCGCAGCAGTTCATCGGGCCGCTGATGCAGGACCCGACATTGCACGGACTGTTCGGCACATTGGCCTTCTTTGCGGAGCATGTCGCGGAACAGCCGGGCAGCATCAGCCGCCTGGAGAAGCCGCTGGCGTCGATCTCGGCGACGCTGAGCGATGCGCTTTCCGGCAAGCGGCAGGCGATGTCCTGGGCCACGCTGCTGCTCGACCGACCGACCGAGGCGCGCGATCTGCGGCGCCTCATTCTGACGCAGCCCAACCGCGATTTCGCCGCCCTGAAACCGGGCGCCGCGGCCACGAACTTCGTCCGCGAGAGCATCAAGGAATTGGGGCTGACGGCCGATACCGGTGTCACCGTACGTCTCACCGGGCCGGTCGCCCTCAATGACGACGAGTTTGCAACCGTCGCCGAAGGCATGGGCTGGGCGCTGCTGATATCCACCGTGCTGGTACTGCTGTGGCTGTTCCTGGCGCTGCGCTCCTTCAAGCTGATCCTCGCCACCTTCGTCACCCTCATTGTCGGCCTGATCCTCACCTTCGCCTTCGCGACGCTCGCCGTCGGCAAGCTCAATCTCATCTCCGTCGCTTTCGCCGTCATGTTCATCGGCCTGTCGATCGATTTCGGCATCCAGTTCGGCGTGCGCTACGGGCAGGAGCGCCTGGAAGGCGGCCTCAAGGGGGCGCTGGTCCGGTGCGGGATCGCCATGGCGCGGCCGTTGACATTGGCGGCCATCGCCATCGCCGTCGGCTTTGCCGCCTTCGTGCCGACCGACTATCGCGGCGTCTCCGAACTGGGCCTCATCGCCACCGCGGGCATGGCGGTCACGCTGGCATTGAACCTCACGCTGCTCCCGGCGCTCCTGGCGCTGATGAAGCCCGGCATTCTTGGCAGTGAAATGGGCCTCTCCTGGGGCAAGCCCGTGGACGGCTGGCTCATTCGGCATCGCTGGCCGGTGCTGGCTGGCTGGGGTGCTGTTGCCAT
>NZ_CAMDRA010000210.1 GCF_945906275.1 Dongia mobilis | reverse complement strand
GAGGCAGGGATCGTCGCCCTCGTTAAGGATGACAATTTCGCCATTTGCATCCGGCAGCAGATCGGTGAGATTCAGGGAGAACTGATCGCTCGCCGCCCGCGCTTCGGCGCCGGCAGCATCGATGTTCTGGTCGTTGGTCTCGGTCTGGTTCATAGCTGCGCTCATCCCTTTGCGCTGCAACACATAAAATACTGCATAAAAGTTAGTCGAATCGATTCCTTCCCGCAATCCCCTGTCAAATGATGCGTTGACTCATGAATTCCTAAGAAATTAGGTTAGGAATCAAGAATATCATTTTGATAATAAATAATATAATAAAGAATTTATGCTTACAAAGTATTGATTAACCATACCCCTAAAATGTGAGCTAATTTTGATTTTGACTAAAATGCGATTGAGAGGGAGTTGAGTTCGCACTTAGAACAAGCCCATTATTCTCAACAAATTGCAGCGGGAATCGGCCGGTTTGAACGAGACAACGCCAGAAGCAAGCAACCGGCCGGAGCGCGCACTGCGCGCTAAGTGGCGTCGCCTGAGCAAAGCGGCGCGTGGGTCGCTCATTGCCGGCGCAATCGTGACCCTGTTTGTTGCCCTCCTCAATATCCTCGCCCCGGAACAGTTGGAGCGGATCGAGCGTCTGACGCTCGATTGGCGGTTTCTCATGCGCGGTGTCGAGGAACCGAGCGGCGACGTCATCATCGTCGTCTATGACGAGGCCTCGATCCGCAGCTTCGGCCGCTGGCCGGTCAGCCGCGCGGTCCAGGCCCAGGCCATAAATCGCGTGGCCGATCAAGGTGCCAAGGCGATCGGCCTCGACTATCTCTATCTCGAACCAGAACATGACTTGCCGGCCGGTGTGCGGCGGGTCTTGGCGGCCAGCGCCAAAAACGAGCCCGCCGACAGCCCGATAAGATTGGAAGCGACACAACTCGCGACAGCTGCTGCACCCGATGTCGTACTGGCTGAGACCCTGGCCAAGGCCGGCAATGTCATCATGCCTTTCGCCTACTCGCCGGATTCCGGTTCGGCCGACCTGCCCGACTACATCGAAGACTGGGCCTATGCCCGCACAAAAGGATGCACGACCGAACTGGGCAATCAATTCCCACAATATTTGCAGAGCCCGATCCCGAGCCTAGCCAAGGCGGCGCGACTAGGTGGCAGCGTCAATGTCGCGTTCGATGTCGATGGTGCGCCGCGTTTTGAGTACCTCATCACTTATTTCAAGGATGCCTGCTTCGCTCCGCTCTCTGTCGCGTCTGCGGCCGTTTTCCTGGGGACATCCTGGACAGATGTCGCCGCCGATCTCGACAGTCACAACCTCCATCTGGGCGATCGTATCATCCCGCTGATCAGCTTGACCGATCCCACAAGATTTCCGAACGGCATCGTCGTCAACTATTTCGGCCCCACTGGTACCATTCCGACGGTTTCCTTTACCGACGTGGTCAGCGGGCGCCTGCAGCCCGATATCTTCAAGGGAAAACTGGTCCTGTTTGGCACGGGGTTTCTCGGTGGGACAGATCTCTTTCGGACACCCTTCGATCCGACTCTGCAGGGCGTCGAACGCCACGCCACCATCGCCGACCGCTTGATCCATGGCGGCACGATCACCCGTTCCGGCTGGACGCTCGATGTCAGCGTCGCGGCGGTCCTGCTGCTGGGCGGCCTCAGCGCCCTGCTCTCGCGCGCCATGCCTTCCGGGAGCGCCATCGCGGTCAATGGCGGCATCACGGCGGCATGGTTCGGTTTCACCTATTTCATGCTGTTCCGGCAATTTGCCTGGATCGATGTGTTTTACCCGGTGCTCTCGATCGCCCTCAACGCGGTCACGCAGATGGCGATGCGCACCATCGCCGAGGAGCGCAGCCGCCGGCAGGCCGAACTGGACCTGCGGGAGAGCGAGGAGCGCTACGCCCTCTCGGCGCGCGGCGCCAATGATGGGTTGTGGGATTGGGACCTGGTCCATAACACCTTCTATACCTCGACCCGCTGGCAGCAGATGCTGGGCCTGCGTCCCGACCGCATGGCCGGCCAGCCCGGCGACTGGTTCGACCGCGTGCACCGCGACGACATCGATCTCATGCGCGCAGCGATCGATGCGCATCTCAAAGGCAGGTCGACCCATTTCGAGCAGGAACTGCGCATGCGCCACGGCGAAGGCAGCGACCGCTGGGTCGCCATCCGCGGCATGGCGGTGCGTGACGACAGTGGCAAGGCCACGCGGTTCGCCGGCTCGATGACCGACATTTCGGCGCGCAAGAAAGCGGAGCAGGATCTGCTGTTCAACGCTTTCCATTCGCATCTCACGCGCTTGCCCAACCGCGCGCTGCTCATCGAACGGACCGACCAGGCACTGCAATTGTGGGCCAAGGATGCCAATGCCGACGTGGTGGTGGCGATCCTGGATATCGACCGTTTCGGCCATTACAACGAGACGCTGGGCCAGAAGCTCGGCGACGACATTCTCATCACGCTCGCCCGCAACCTGGAAGAAGCGATGCGGCCGGACGATACCCTCGCCCATCTGGGCGAGGACGAATACGCCGTGACCCGCTTCATCGCCGGCAATGTCGAGGAAAATGTCGAAGAGCTGATCGTCACGCTGAAGACGGTGCTGGGACGCCATATGGAGATCGAAGGCCGGCAGATCGATATCGAGGCGTCGATCGGCTATGTGCTGGCGTCGCAGGCCGCTGGTGCCGCCGGTGACGAATTGCTGCGCGACGCCAATCTCGCCCTCTACCGCGCCAAGGCGCAAGGTCGCGGCCAGGTGGTGCGCTTCGAGCAGAGCATGCATCAATCGGCGATGAAACGCTTCGGCCTGGAGGCCGACCTCAAACGGGCCATCATCGCCGGCGATCAGTTGGAGCTGTTCTATCAGCCGATCATCGACTTCAAGGGCGGCCATGTGCATGGCTTCGAGGCGCTCATCCGCTGGCGCCATCCCGAGCGCGGCCTGATCTCGCCGGTCGATTTCATCCCGCTGGCCGAAGATACCGATATGATCATCGATATCGGCCGCAAGTCGATCATGGATGCGGCGCGCCAGATCGCCAACTGGATGCCGGCGGAGGGTGATCCGCCGCAGATCGCGGTCAACGTGTCCGGCAAGCAGTTCGCAGCGGTCGGTCTGGTCGAGGATATCGAACGTGCGCTCAAGGTGACGGGCATTCCGCCCCATGCCCTGAAGCTCGAGATCACCGAGAGCTTGATCATGGACAATCCGGAACGCACCACCGAGGTGCTGCGCCGGATCATCGCACTCGGCTGCAAGGTCTCGATCGACGATTTCGGCACCGGGTATTCGTCACTCAGTCACCTGCACCGCTTCCCGTTCCACACGCTGAAAGTCGATCGTTCCTTCGTCATGCGGATCACCGACAGCCGCGAAGGCTTGGAGATCGTGCGCGTCATCGCCAGCCTCGCCCACATCCTGGAACGCGACGTGGTGGCGGAAGGCGTCGAGACGGAGGAACAGGCGACCGAGTTGAAACGCCTCGGCATCCAGTTCGGCCAGGGCTATCTCTATTCAAAGCCCCTCCCGGCCGGCGAAGCGTCGGTGTTCCTGGCGCGGAGCCGGGAGAAGCATCGGAAGAAGTAGAATCTCGGCTACCCCCGCTATTGCCGCCGCCACCAGCCGTGCTAGGCTTCCTCGCCACAGGAGAGTGGCATGACCGAGTTGCGGCGACGGATCGAGCGTGGCATCGACCAGGGATTGGGGCGGGAGCCGGCCGACCTCGTCATCAAGAACACGCGGTTCCTCAATGTCGTGACGGGCGAGATCGCGCAAGGCGATATTGCCATTTGCGGCGATCGCATCGTCGGCACCTATGAAAACTATCGCGGCAAGCGCGAGATCGATGGACGGCAGTTCATCGCCGTGCCGGGCTTTGTCGATTGCCATTTGCACGTGGAATCGAGCCTGGTCGGCCCGGCCGAGTTCGATCGCTGCGCGCTGCCGCGCGGGACCACGACGGCGATCTGCGATCCCCATGAAATGTGCAATGTCCTTGGCAAGGACGGGCTTGAATTCTTCCTGGCCAGTGCCGATGAGACGGCGATGGATCTCCGCGTGCAGCTGTCGTCCTGTGTGCCGGCGACGCATCTGGAGACGGCAGGCGGGCGCCTGATGGCGGCCGACCTGGTACCCTATCGGAATCATGCCAAGGTCATCGGCCTTGCCGAGTTCATGAACGCGCCCGGCATCTTCCACAAGGTGCCGGAGGTCATGGACAAGATCGAGGCCTTCTGGGGCAGGCATATCGACGGGCATGCGCCCTTGATGAAAGGCTACGAGCTCAATGCCTATCTGTCCTGCGGCATCCGCAATTGCCATGAGACGACGAGTGCCGCCGAGGCTTGGGAGAAACTGCGCAAGGGCATGCAGGTCTTCATCCGCGAAGGCAGCGCCTGCAAGGATCTGGCGGCTCTCGCCGGCATCATCAGCACGACGACGGCGCCGTTCTTAGGGTTCTGCACCGATGATCGCAACCCGCTCGACATCGCCGAGGAAGGCCATATCGATCATCTCATCCGGGGCGCCATCAAGGCCGGGGCGCCGGTTGCCGATGTCTATCGCTTGGCGACGTGGTCGGCAGCACGCGGTTTCGGCCTCACCGATCGCGGCTTGATCGCACCGGGGCAGCGGGCGGATATCGTGCTGCTCAACGATCTCAATAGCTGCGACGTGGCGCAGGTGATCGCCGGCGGCCGGCTGGTCGATGATGCGCTGTTCGAGGCGCGCAGGATGCCGACGCCGATCGGTTACGCCTCCGTGAAATTGAAGAAGGTCGATGCGTCGATTTTCCGCGTGCCGGCGAACGGCCCGACCGGGCCGGTGATCGGCCTGCGCGAGGGTCAGGTACTGACCGACTTCCTCACCATGTCGCTGCCCTATCGTGATGGCGAGCGGCTGGTCGATCTCGCCAATGACGTGATCAAGGTCTGTGTGCTGGAGCGCCACGGCAAGTCGGGATCGGTCGGGCGCGGCTTCGTCAAGGGATTGAAGCTGCCGCAAGGCGCCATCGCCTCCTCCATCGGCCATGACAGTCACAATGTCTGCGTCGTCGGCAGCGACGATCAGGATATGGCGGTGGCGGTCAACCGGCTGATCGAACTGGGCGGTGGCTTCGTGCTCGTCCATGGCGGCAAGGTGCTTGCCGAAATGCCACTGCCGCTCGCTGGCCTCATGAGCGACCGTGAGTTCCGCACCGTGGCCACCGAGATCAAGGGGCTGCGCCGGGCGGTCAGGG
>NZ_CAMDRA010000209.1 GCF_945906275.1 Dongia mobilis | reverse complement strand
ATTGACGCTGGAACCGATCAGCCCCGGCACCATCAATATGCACAAGCGCCGCACGTCCGGCGTGAACCGGGGCCAGGGCAGCCGAAGCCTGAGGCCGGCGCGATGGCACGCATAGGTCAGCCACAGAAACTGGACAAGACCGGCCAGCGTTACCGACCAGGACAGGGCCTTGCCGACAAAAAAATCATCGCCGCGGATGAACCACATGCTGGCCACCAGGATGGCGTTGAGGATGACCGGCGTGACGGCGTTCTGGCCGAACTTCTGCACCCCGTTCAGCATGCCGCCCTGCAACGCACAGAGCGACATGAAGACGATGTAGGGAAAGGTGATGCTGGTGAAGAGAACGGTTGCGGCGAACTTTTCAGGGATGGCGTCGAAGCCTGGGGCGAACAGATGAATCAGCCAGGGCATGGCAAGTTCCGCGCCGATCGTCGTCAGCAACAGCACCACCAGCAGCACCGAGAGCACCTGTTCCGCAAAGGCGCGCGCCTGGACAACGCCGCCCTCTGCCACATGTCGCGTGAAGACCGGTACGAAGGCAGCACTGAACGCGCCTTCCGCAAACATCTGCCGCAACAGATTGGGAAGACGCATGGCAACGATGAAGGCTTCGGCGATCGGGCCGGCGCCCAGGATCCCGGCGATCATGACTTCACGGACAAAGCCCAGAATCCGGCTGAGCAGCGTCATGCCGCCGACAGTTGCTATGGCGCGAAAGGAGAACATGGACGACCGTAATCACTCGATGTGGGGCGGCTGGGAACGCCCGCTGAAAATGACCCAACGATATGAGGTGTTTAGCATAACGACGCAGATTGCACCGCTATCCAATACTGGCCAGGAAAATTGCCGGGGAATAGTGGCTGGCATAAGGAAAACTCGCGGCGCGTCGAAGTTAGCCTCGTTTGTCTACTACATCAGTAGAGATTTAATCTTCCTCCCAGGCCGCTGCCCATTTATGATGAAAAGAAAAGGGCTGCCGGCGATGCGAAACGTCCGATTCAAAGCGGCTACAGGAGGTTAATTTGTTGATTTCAAGACGTTCTTTCTCGATCGCGATAGTCTTGGCGGCACTCTCAGGCAGCGCCCTGCCGCAGCTGGCGCAGGCGCAGACCGAACTCCTCAACGTGTCCTATGACCCGACGCGTGAACTCTACAAGGAATTCAATGCCGCCTTCGCCGAGCATTGGAAGAAGGAGACCGGCGAGGACATCAAGATCGAAGCCTCTCATGGCGGCTCCGGCAAGCAAGCGCGCTCGGTGATCGACGGCCTCGAGGCCGATGTCGTGACGCTGGCCCTGGCCTACGACATCGACGAGATCAGCGCCAAGGCGGATCTGCTGCCCAAGGACTGGCAGGCTCGCCTGCCCCACAATTCCTCGCACTACACCTCGACCATCGTGTTCCTGGTGCGCAAGGGCAACCCGAAGGGCCTCAACGATTGGGGCGATCTGGCGAAGGACGGCGTCGAGGTGATCACGCCCAACCCAAAGACGTCAGGTGGCGCGCGCTGGAACTATCTCGCGGCCTGGGCCTGGGCGCTGAAGCAGCCGGGCGGCAGCCCGGAAACGGCGCAGGCCTTCGTGAAGAATCTCTATGCCCATGTCCCGGTGCTGGATTCCGGCGCACGTGGTTCGACCACGACCTTCGTCCAGCGTGGCATCGGCGACGTTCTGCTGGCCTGGGAGAATGAGGCGTTCCTCGCCATCAAGGAACTCGGCCCAGATCAGTTCGATATCGTCGTGCCGACCGTCAGCATCCTCGCCGAACCGCCGGTCACGATCGTCGACAAGAATGTCGACAAGCACGGTACCCGCAAGGTGGCCGAGGCCTATCTCAACTATCTCTACACGCCGGAAGGCCAGGAGTTGGCCGCCAAGCATTACTACCGACCGACCCGAAGGTCGCGGCCGCCCATGAGAAGGACTTCCCCAAGGTCAATCTCATCACCATCGATGAAATGTTTGGCGGCTGGAGCAAGGCGCAGCCCGAGCATTTCGGCGACGGCGGGACCTTCGACCAGATTTACGAAGCGGCCAACTGATCTGGAAATAGCCTGAACGACAAAGAAACGGGGTCCGAAAGGGCCCCGTTTTCGTTTGCTGTGATCACCATCAAACTCGGATGCATTGACTACGGCACGTCGAGCAGCTTTCCGGCCAGATTGGCGCAGGCCAGGCGCAAGTCGGGAACCGCGATGATCTCCCAAAAAGCGCCCTTGGTGATCGGGCCGACGGCATGGATGTCCTTTGCGGCGCAGCCAAAGCCGTCGATCAACGCGCCGTCGACCGTGACATCGATGCCCAGACCGAGCGGGTCCGGATGCACTTGGCCACTGGCGAGCAATTGCTGGACCAGCGGCTGATCGATCCGGGTTGCATCCGACCGCGGGCCGGAACAATCGATGACACGATTGACGGCAAGCGACCGCCGGCCGCTGTCGGCGCGCAGATTGATCTCGACCTCGGTAACACCATCGCGACGAGTCGTCGCGCCGATCCGTCCTTTGATGATTTCCAACTGCCCACGCGTGCGGGCCGCCTCAATTCTCTCAGCCACCTGCGGTGCGCAGCGGTGGCGGTGCACATCCCACCAGGGCCGCACATGGCGCAGGAAGCGCGCGCGCTCAGGCCGCGGCATCTCTTGCCACAGGCGCTGGGTGTGCGGGCGCAGGCCGTCGATCGCCGCGCGCCAACCAGCGCCGACACGCTCGGCAGCGACACAGGCGGCACGCACTTGGCTCAGCAGCTTGAGCAGATTGTGGCCATTGGGCGATGGATCATATTGCCAGGGCGCCGACACGGCGGCGTGAACCCGTGGCAGCTGGCCGCGGCGGGACAAGGCATAGATCTCGGCCTGATGTCCGCGATCAAGCAGCGAGAGGACCGTATCGATGAAGGTCAGGCCGGTGCCGAGGATAAGGACGGGCGCATCGACAGGCAGGTCGGCTAGCGAGGCAGGGTTCCAGGGATCACCGAAGTAACCGTCCGTCGACGGTGCCGGCGGGAAATTGCCAATGGCTAGGACGGCGTGGTCGATGTGATAGTGCCGTCCCACGGCGAGTTCGAGATCCAAACCCTCTGGGCCGCGATGCAGCGCCACCGCCTCATCCGTCACTAGGAAGAGATTGTGCCCCTGCCCTTCCCGCCAGATCTTGTCGCCCAGCAATTGTTGAATGTAGTTGCCGAACACACGGCGCGGCACGAAGGTCGATGGACCAGGACCACCGGCGATCTCCGCTCTCTCCGCCGGGGCCAGAGCCTGCAGCCATCGCACAAAATGATCGGGCTCGTCCGGGAAGGCGCTCATATTGCCAGCGCGAACGTTGAGCAGATGATTGGGATTGCCGGTGGCGTAGGCAAGGCCGCGGCCGAAATTCCGGTTCCGCTCGATGAGATAGATCCGGTCTTCCGGCCGGCATCGTCGCAACAGATGAAGCGCCAGCAGCGAACCGCTGAAGCCAGCCCCGATGATGGCAATGCGCCGCCCGCGCTGATCACCGACAGCCGCCATGACATTCCGTCAGATCTGGGAAAGGGGTTTAGAAGGGACGGTCGCCCAGAATGGTCGCGCGGTGCATCACGCGCCGGTGCGGCAAATAGTCGGCGACCGCGTAATGCTGCGTTGCGCGGTTGTCCCACATTGCGACGGCATTCGGCTTCCAACGATAGCGGATCTGGAAATCCGGCTTGGCGATGTGCGCAAACAGCAGGTCCAGGACCGCGCGGCTTTCGGCCGGCGACAATTCGTTGATGCGTGTCGTGAAGCCTTCGTTGACGAAGAGGCCTTTGGCGCCGCTCACCGGGTGAGTACGGATGACCGGGTGCTTCACCGGTCTGTTCCTGGCCCTTGCCGCCAGCCACTTCTTCTCTGCCGATGGCGTCGTCGCATATCGCTCCCGCGGGAAAGATTTCTCGAAATCATGAGTCGCCGTCAGTCGCTCCAGGAAGGCGCGATAGGTCGGCGAGAGCGCTGAAAAATCTGCCTCATTGTTGACCCAGAGCGTGTCGCCGCCGTTCTGTGGCAATTGTCTGGCATAGAGCACGGCACCCAGCGGCGGTGTCTCAATGAAGGTCACGTCCGTATGCCAGGTATCGTTATCAGGCGGATTATCGACATGGGTGTCGAGGATGAGAATCTCCGGTACGTCTTCGACCTGCGGATAGATCGGGTGAATGTGGAGCTTGCCAAAGCTAGCCGCGAAATTGCGCTGCTGCTGAGGTGTGATGATCTGGTTTTCGAAGAACAGCACCTTGTGCTCGATCAGCGCGTCGCCGAGGCGGGCACGGCTCGCCGCATCGAGCGGGCGCGCAAGATCGATACCATCGACCAATCCACCGATGACAGGGCTGAGCGGTTCGATCCTCATGCGATCGGCGACGACGCGGTTGCTCATGCTGACCTCCTGCCTGGGCTTGCCAAAAAAACGCGGCGGGGCGCCTGTGGTCCCCACCTCTGCTGTTCGTCTGGCCGATAGGATAAATCTCTACTAATTTAGTAGACAAACAACCCTTTCTCTCCGACGAGGCGAGTTTTTCTCATCAGTGACTTATGGGCCACGGGGGAAACCGATAAAACTCATAGGGTTAAATCAAAAAAACAGGCGCCTGCTTGCACGCGGCAGGGCGACGGGCTGGGAGCGATTCCTGCCGAGGGGAGAACGTCCGGAGCAGGAATCGCCCCTCACCCTCAGCTATAGGCAACCTCCGTCATCATGCCGGTCGCCATGTGGAGCAGGTTATGGCAATGGAATGGCCAGCGGCCGGCATTGTCGGCGTCGAAGGCGATTGTGACCTTGCCGCCCATCGGCACCAGCACGGTATCCCGCATGGCCCCCAGCACCGCCCGGTCCTGCAAACCGATCACCTGGAAATGATGGCCATGAAGGTGCATCGGATGCGCCATATGGCTTCTGTTCACCATCTCGATGACGATGCGCTGACCCGGCGCCACATCGAGCGGCGCCTGCCGGCCGGTGGCCGGATCGTCGATCGACCAGACATAGGGTGACATCGTGCCGTTGAGGGCCACCTGGATGACCCTGTCGGGTGATTTCCTGGCGAGGGGCGACAGCGCTTCGAGCCGTGCTTCGCACTGGAGGTCGAGTGGGGCGCTGTCGGCCTCGGCCAGGTCCGGGATTTTCGCGATGGCGCTGCCTGGGCTTGCCAGAATGATTCCGGTGCGCTGCCTCGCCCCTTCCCGATGCGCGAGGATGGGGAAGGCGCCACCCTCCTTCGGCAGATTAAGGATGATATCGAGGCGCTGTCCCATGCTTATCGGAAAGCGCTGGCC
>NZ_CAMDRA010000208.1 GCF_945906275.1 Dongia mobilis | reverse complement strand
ATTATGATACCATATTTTCACTTGGTAACTTGTTGAACATGGCAAAGGAAATCAACGTGAAGAGCAAGAACGAAAAGGCGCTTCCCGTTCGTCGCGACGACCGCGGGCGACTGCTGCCGGGGTCACGCTGCAACCCGTCCGGCCGGCCCGCCACGGACCGCGAGGTGGCGGCGCTGGCGCGGCAGCATGGCGCCGCTGCCATCGCCAAGCTTGCCGACATCATGAGCGATCCCGACATGGACCCCGGCACCGTCATCCGCGCGGCACAGGTCATCCTCGACCGTGCCTATGGCCGTCCACCGCAAAGCGTCGACATCCACGCGACGCGGGTCGATCTGGGGCGCCTCCATCTGGAGGCCTTGCAGAACTTCAAGGCGCCAGCGATTGAGCACGAGCCGGAAGTGGAACGCTGACAGGACAGGGATTGGGGGGGGTCGCGCGTGCACAGCCGAGCCGCGCCAACTTTGCCGTACCAATGCCGTACGGCGCCGTGCGCCTGGGTCAACTGAGTCGCAAGTGGTTGAAATCAGTGGCGTCCCCAACGGGAGTCGAACCCGTGTCTTCACCGTGAAAGGGTGGTGTCCTAGGCCTCTAGACGATGGGGACGTATGGAGGCGGCTGCGGGGGCCTTTTAGCCGGGGCGGGCGCGGATTGCAACAGTCGGCATGCGGCCCCGTTCACATTGGCCGCACATTATCTGATGTCCCCTTTGCGCTGGAGCGCCGCATCTGCATAATGCGCCGCCCGGCCACCCAAGCCAAATTGCGGCGGACCGGCCGTCGGGCCAGAATTCTCCATCTTTTCCAATATTTTAGAGGTCAACATGTCATTGAAGCGCCTGGGCGATCCGTCGGTCATCGCAGATGCCGTCATCCACAACAACATCGTCTATCTCGCCGGCCAGGTGGCGGAAGACCCGGTGTCGGCCTCGGTCTATGAGCAGACCAAGAACATCCTCGGCCAGATCGATGCCCTCCTCAAGGAAGCCGGCACCGACAAGACCAAGATCATCAAGACCAATATCTGGCTCTCGGACATCTCGACCTTCCAGGACATGAACAAGGCCTGGAAGGAATGGGTCGTGAAGGGCGAAGCCCCGGCCCGCGCCACCGTCGAAGCCAAGCTCGCCGACCCCAAGTGGAAGGTCGAGATCATGATGACGGCCGCGATCTAAGCAGCCTGCTGTTGAACGGGGCCCGGGCCGGCGCAAGCTCGCCCGGGCTTTTCTTTGTCAGCGCTCGCGCCAGGCATCCATCGCCTGATAGGCCCAATAAGTGAGCTGCACCGCGGCCCGCCCGAACGGCCCGCCATTCCAGTCGAGTCCGAACGGCGCATAGAGCCGGTAGCGGTCGCTCATTCCCGTGATCGCTTCCGCCACCACCTTGCCGCCGATGGCGGTCGTGTTCATGCCATGGCCGCCGAACGCGGTGCAGGACCAGAGGCCATCCTCGAGCCGCCCGATCTGCGGCATCAGGTGGCGCGCATAGGACATGAGGCCGGACCAGGCCGCCTCGATCTTCACGTCTTTGAGCTGCGGATAGGTGCCGACCATCTGCCGTCGCAATTGCTGGGCGAGATTGGCCGGATCCTGCGTCCGCGTCGTGATGCGCCCGCCCCAAAGGATGCGGTCGCCCTCGACCAGGCGATAGTAATCGCCCGCACGCCGATCGTCGCCGATGGCGGCCTTGGTGCGGATCGTCTGCTGGACGAGATCGCCCAGCTTCTCGGTGAGGAGCACATAGGTGGCGATCGGCAGATAGGCCCGCTGCAGTTTCGTCGAAACCGCATCGGTATAGCCGCCGCCGGCAAAGACGACATGCGGAGCGGTGACCTTGCCGCCGGCGCTGGTAACGAGATGTGCTGCACCCTGGCGCGCGACGTTGAGGGCCGTTGTGTCCTCGAACACCGCACCATCCAGGCGCACGATCTCGGCGGCGAGGGCACGGGCATAATTGAGCGGGTGGAAATGGAACCCGTCCGGATCATAAAGACCCTGATGATAGGCATCCGAGACGAGCTCCGCCTGCACCGCCGCGCGGTCGCGGAACTCCAGCTTCTCGCCAAAGCGGCCGTTCATTTCCGCCTGATACGCCTTCAAGCCATCGGCGCCGTCATGGCGGATCACGCGCAGAATGCCCGGCGTCACATCGGCGCGCGCAATCTTCAAGGTGGCGATATTGTCGCGCACGATCTCGACGCCCTCGATCGACAGGCGATAGAGGCTGTCGGCATCGGCCGCATTGGTGCGCTTGCGGATATTGTCGAGGCCCGTCGCATAGCCAGCCGTGACAAACCCGCCATTGCGGCCCGACGCACCCCAGGCGATGCGATGTTGCTCAATGACTGCGACCTTGCGCCCGGCGCGTGCCAGTTCCAGCCCGGTGCTGAGGCCGGCCAGGCCACCGCCGATGATGCAGGCATCGACCGCGATCTCGCCGGAGAGCGGCGGATAGCGCCGCTCGTCGACCAGCGTGCGGCGATAGAAGGTATCGATATAGGCCGACATCACGCCCCCAATTCGCTGCGCCGTTCCTCGAGCTCCAGCCATGTCAGCTCGGCCGTTTCGAGATCGCCTTGCTTGGCAGCCAAAAGCGCGCTCGCCTTCTCGAACTTGGCGGGATCGCGCGCATAGAGATTGGGATCGGCCAGGGCCGCTTCGATCGTCTTGATCTCGGCTTCGAGCGTGGTCATCCGGTCGGCGACCTGGTCGAGGGCCCGCTGGTCCTTCGACGACCAGCGCGGCGTCTCAGCCGTGACGGCCGCGCGCGGCACGCCCTTCCCGGCGGGCTTTATCTGCACCGCATGACGCTCAGCCTCTTTGCGCTGGTCGAGATAATCGGAATAGCCGCCGGGATATTCCTCGACCACGCCATCGCCCTCGACCGCGATGATCGAGGTCGCCAGCCGATCGAGGAAGTCGCGGTCGTGGGAAACCACGATCACCGTGCCGTCGAACTCGCCCAGGACCTCCTGCAGGAGGTCCAGCGTATCCATGTCGAGATCGTTGGTGGGTTCGTCGAGAATGATGAGGTTGGCCGGCTGCGCGAACAGCTTGGCCAGCAGCAGCCGCGCCCGCTCGCCACCCGAAAGGGCGCGTACCGGCATGGTCGCCTGCTTCTCGTCGAACAGAAAGTCGCGCAGGTACGCCACCACATGGCGCGAGCGGCCCTGGGCGATGATCGAATCGCCACCACCCGATGCGAGCGTCTGCCACAGCGTCTTGTCGAGATCGAAGCTCTCGCGCCTTTGGTCGAGATAAAGCGGGGTCACATTGGTGCCGAGCTTCAGCTTGCCGCCATCGGGCTTGATATGCCCGGTCAATATCCTGATGAGCGTCGTCTTGCCGGCCCCATTGGGCCCGATGACGCCGATCCGGTCGCCGCGCTGGATGCGGGTCGAGAAACTGTTGACGATCGGGCGTACGCTGCCGTCCGGCCGGGTGAAGCTCTTCGAGATCTTCTCGGCCTCGATCACCACCTGCCCGCCCTGCACCGCTTCGCCCAGTTCGAGCTTGGCACGACCGATCGCGCGCAGCGCCTCGGCACGTTCCTTGCGGAGCGCCATGAGGCCGCGCCGGCGCCCTTCATTGCGCGAGCGCCTTGCGGTGACACCGCGCGCCATCCAATATTCTTCCTGCTCGATCTTCTTCTCCAGCCTGCGCGCCTCGGCCGCTTCCTGCGCCTGGATATTGCCGGACCATTCCTCGAAGCCCGCGAAATTGCCGTCCATCTCGAACAGGCGGCCGCGATCCAGCCACAGCACGCGCTTGGAGAGGGCGGTGAGGAAAGTGCGGTCATGGCTGATCATCAGGATGCCGCCGGAGAACGCCGCCAACTCCTGCTCCAGCCATTCGATGGTCGGGAGATCGAGATGGTTGGTGGGCTCATCCAGCAGCAGGATCTCGGGCTCGGCGACCAGCGCCCGCGCCATCGCCGCCCGCCTTCCCTCGCCGCCCGACAATGTCGCAATATCGCGCGCCGGATCGAGGTCGAGATGGTCGAGCACCCGGGCGATCCGGTAATCATCCTCCTCGGCGCCGGGGAGCGCCGCGGTCACGAATTTGGCGACCGATCCGCCGGCGGCGAGGTCCGGACTTTGGGAGAGATAGCCGATGCGCGTCCCCGGCTGCAGGAAGCGGGTCCCTCCATCCAGCTCGATCTGCCCCGCCAAGGCCTTGAGAATCGTGGATTTTCCAGAACCGTTGGCACCCACCAACGCCACCCGCTCGCCCTTCCCCAGGGTGAGCGTGATGCCGGCGAAAAGCGGCTTGCCGCCGAAGGTGATCTTGGCGTCGCGCAGGGCGACCAGGGGTGGTGCGGGGGGCATGGGAGCAAGCGCCAGTTCAATCGGTCATAACCAGGGGCTGACCTACTTGATGCCGCGTTCCTTGGCAATCCTGTCATAGGCGGCGTTGAGCACCGCGACCTTCTCGTTGGCGAGCGCCACGAACTCCGCCGGCAACCCTTGCGCCACCAGCTTGTCGGGATGGTTCTCGCGCATCAGGCGCCGCCAGTTGGCGCGGATCTCGTCATCCGACTGCTCGCGCCGGACGCCCAGCACTGTATAGGGATCGGCATGGTCGGCGCCGACATTGACCTCGCGCAGGCGCGCAAAATCCGCATCCGAAAAGCCGAAGATGGTGGCGACATCGCGGATGAAGTCGATCTCCGCCTCATGCACGCCACCATCGGCAAGGGCGATGTGGAACAGCCCGTCGATCAGTTCTTCGAGCACCGGATGGCGCTCGTCGAACATGTTGGCCAATTGCCGGGCATAGGCATCGAAGCCGGCGACGTCGCGCTTGGCGAGGTCGAACACCCGCGCCACATTGTTGATCTCGTCGGGCGGGATCTTGAACACCTGCTTGAAGGCAGCGACCTCGGCGCGGCTCACCGTCCCGTCGGCCTTGGCCATCTTGGCGCCCAGCGCGATGACGGCGATGGTGAAGGCGATCTCGCGCGTCGCCCGCCGATCATCAGACTGCCCAGGCGGCAGATCCGGCGGCAGATCTGGTTCCATCTGCTTGTCGATGGCATGGCCGGCCAGCGCACCCAGCAAGGCGCCCAGGGGCCCACCCAGTGCGAAGAAGCCGGCAGCGCCGCCGATGATCTTGCCCCAAATGCTCATGCTGTCAGGATTTCGCCCGCTGGAAGATTGCCCACTGGAAGATTATCAGCGCCAACCATAGCCAGCGCGGGCGCGGATTGCCAGCCTCGGTGCGGACCGTACCGCGGCGGATCAGCGCAGAAGAGGTCCCACGCCCTAACCCGCCCCCACGACAAACCCCGCCCCCATCTCCGCCACCATCATC
>NZ_CAMDRA010000207.1 GCF_945906275.1 Dongia mobilis | reverse complement strand
ACTGGGAAAGATCCTGGGCGTGGGTTGCCACCCAATCGAGGGCGAATTGCTTCTGGCTGTTGGCGGCGTTCATGGAAACTCCCTCACCCGATTCTGATTTGGCGGGGATGCTAACGCAGGCCTGCCAGGCGATCTATGCCGAACTCTTCTCCCTTGCGTAGAGGTAGGTCGCGAGCAACACCCAGCGCCGCGCCGATTCCACCTTACCGGACTTTGCCTGCAGCGGCGTGGTGTAGTGCCAGAACGGCAAGCGGTAAACAGTGAGAAACCCCAATCCATGCACCGGCACCATCTCGGTGAAATGTCCGCCCTTGGCATAGACCAGATATTGGTGATCGACATCCTTCGATGAGAGCGACAGATGGAGATCGAGATAGCCCTGAGCGGCCCGCTTGTTCCCTGGATGATGGTCATTGTGCGGACCGGCATAATCGCCCTGACCATAGCACAGCACCTGCTGGCCGCTCCTGCGGTCGAGCCTGCGACCGACCAGCTGTTCCGCAAACAAGGCGAGGCTTTCCGACTTCAGGAGATCAGTGATGCCCAATTCCTGCGCACGCAATGAGGAGACTGCGCGCTTGCGCTCCAGATAGGCGGTCTTGGCGCGCACGGTCTTGGGTAGCCATTCCTCATAATCATGCTCCATGTCCCAGATTGTTTCCGGGGGAATGGGATCGTCCATCGGCGACAGCAAGGGGCGCAGATGTTCTTCCAGCACGCGGCGCAACTTCTCCGCCTTGCCCTTGGCGATCATGCCGTCGAGGGCAAGGAAACGGCGCCTGGGATCACCCAGAACGCCGCAAATTTCCGCCTTGCCACTCAGGATCCGGCGGCCGGCGGGTGTCAGGAGATCTTCGAACTCGCGCGGGATCGGGTCCCGCTTGCTCACATCGCCTCCAACTCGTCGATGAAGCCAGAGACGACGCCAAGGCCTTTCGACCAGAAGGCGGGATCAGCGGCATTGAGGCCGAACGGCGCCAGCAACTCCTTGTGCCGCTTGGTGCCACCGGCGCGGAGCATGTCGAGATATTTCGTGGCGAAACCTTCATTGGCGCCGCGATAGACGGCATAGAGCGAGTTCACCAGGCAGTCGCCGAAAGCATAGGCATAGACATAGAACGGCACATGGATGAAATGCGGGATATAGGACCAATAGACCCCATACGCGCTGTCCTTCTCGAGCTTGATGCCGCTGCCCAGAGCTTCACGTTGCGTTTCCAGCCAGATTTCGGCAATGCGCTCCGGCATCACCTCGCCTGACCTGCGCTCGGCATGCAGCGCCGTTTCAAAATTGTGCATGGCGATCTGGCGCACCACAGTGTTGAGCATATCCTCGACCTTGCCAGCGAGCAGAATTCGCCGCTTGGCCGGGTCCTGCTCGCGGGCGAGCAGGGATTGGAAAGTCAGCATCTCGCCGAACACAGAGGCCGTCTCCGCCAGTGTGAGCGGTGTATCAGCCAATAGCGCACCCTGCGGTCCGGCCAGAACCTGATACACGCCGTGGCCAAGCTCATGGGCAAGCGTCATTACATCCCGGGTACGGCCATGATAGTTCAACAACAGATATGGATGCGCCGACGGCACGGTCGGATGCGCAAAAGCCCCGGGATCCTTGCCAGGCCGGGAGGGTGCATCGATCCAGTTCTTGTCGAAGAATTGCTTCCCAACCTCTGCCAACTCCGGCGAAAACTCGCGATATGCATCGAGTACGCTCTTGGTGGCTTCGGCCCAGGGAATGAGCCTGTCATCGTCGCGCGGCAACGGCGCGTTCCGGTCCCAGAAATCGAGCGCATCCACGCCCATCCATTTGGCCTTCAGCGTGTAATAGCGATGACTGAGCTTCGGATAGCTTTCCTTCACCGCGGTCACCAGCGCATCGACCACCTCGTCTTCGACCTGGTTGGCGAGGTTGCGCGAAGACACCGGGCGCGCAAAATTGCGCCATTTGTCCTCGACTTCCTTGTCCTTGGCCAAGGTATTGGTGACGAGAGCAAAGATGCGCTGATTGTCCTTGAGGCCCTTGTGAAGGCCCATTGCAGCCGCCTTGCGCTTGGCACCATCCCGGTCGGTCAGCAGGTTGAGGACTTCGTTGCTGGTGAGCTTTTCGCCGTTCACGTCGAATCGGAGGTCTGCCATGGTCTCGTCGAACATGCGGTTCCAGGCCTGCCGGCCGGTGATCGATTTTTCATGCAACAGCCGCTCGGCCTCGTCCGAGAGTTGATGCGGGCGGAAGGCGCGCACGGCATCGAGCCAGGGCTGATAGCGCTGCAGCGGCACATGCGCCAGTTGCTTGGCAAGGACGACGTCCTCGATGCGGTTGAGTTCAAGCGTGAAGAACAAGGTCTCGACCGAAATCTGGTTGAGGCGCTCGGAAATATTCTGTTGAAACCGCGCCAGTTCTGGATCCGTCATGTTGCCGGCATAGGCAAGCTGGGCATAAGAACCGACGCGCCCGGCAAGATCCTGCATCTTTTCATAGGCCGTGAGCGCCGCCAGGAGGTCAGCGCCGCTGAGGCCAGCCAGCTTGCCTTCATAGGCACGTTTGAATTCGCCCGATTGCGTCGCCAGGGATTTGAGATCGCGCTCCAGGGCCGGGTCGCTGGTGCCGGCATAGAGGTCCGCCAGATTCCAGTTCGGCAAAGGGCCAAGATCGGCTTTATCCACGGCTTTCGCAGGTGCAACAGTCATAAATTTTCTCGCTCTCGCATGCTTGATTGCGTCATGGTCCCCTTATATGGGGATTCAGCGGCGCACGCCAAGCGCCCATAAACCGTGCCGGGGGAGCGGCCAGACATATGGATTATGACCGGATTCCGAGCCTGCCACGCTTGTTCTTTGATCAGGCGGAAAAGCTGGGTGATCGCCCCCTCACCTATCATCGCCGTGACGCAGCCTGGGTGCCCGCCAATTGGACTGAAACGGCGCGGCAGGTACGGGCGCTGGCCTGCGGGCTGGTGACCCTGGGAATCATGCCGGGGGACCGTGTCGCCCTGGTTGCGGAGAACCGGCCCGAATGGCTGATCGCCGACCTCGCCATCATGAGTGCCGGTGCCATCACAGTACCGGCGTTTGCCACCAACACATCCGAAGATCATCGTCATATCCTGACCCATAGTGGGGCCAAGGGCGTCATCATCTCGGGCGGCACGATCGCCAATCGCCTGCTGCCCGCTGCCCTCCAGGCACCGGATATCAAGTTCCTGATCAGCATGGACGCCCTGGACAAGACCGCACAGATGCCGTTCCGGCAATTTTCATGGTCCGAGGCCATGGTGTATGGCCATAACGACGCTGAAATCGAGTATCGCCTGAGCGCGCTCAAGCGCCATGAGACCTGCTGCATCATCTACACCTCCGGCACCGGCGGCGTGCCGAAAGGCGTCATGCTCAGCCATGGCTCGATCCTCTGCAACATCAAGGGCGCCTATCGCCTGCTGCTGGATGTGGGTCTCGGCGACGATCGGTTCTTGTCATTCCTGCCGCTGTCGCATTCCTATGAGCACACCGCCGGCCAGTTCCTGCCGATCTCGATCGGCGCCGAGATCTGGTATGCCGAGAGCATCGAGCGCCTGGTCGACAACATGGCGGAGGTGAAACCCACCATCATGACGGCGGTGCCGCGCCTCTATGAGGCGATCCACGCCAAGATTTTGCGCGGCCTCACCAAGGCGCCGAAGCTGCGGCAGAAACTCTTTTGGCTCGCCTATCGCCTGGGGCGCAAGGCGTATGAACAGCCCGGTTCGCTCAGCGTCGGCGAGCGTATCCTCAACAAGCTTTGCGACCTACTGGTGCGCAGGAAGGTGCAGCAGCGGTTCGGTGGGCAGCTGAAGGCCTTCGTCTCGGGTGGCGCCGCCCTCAATTACGAGATCGGTGTGTTCTTCCTGGCGCTGGGTGTGCGGCTGCTGCAGGGCTACGGGCAGACCGAGGCATCGCCTGTGATCAGCGCCAACATGCCGAGCAAGATCAAGATCGACACGGTGGGGCCGATCTTCGATGGGCTCGAGGGCCGCATCGCCGAGGATGGCGAAATCCTGGTGCGGGGCGAAGCCGTCATGAACGGCTATTGGCGCGATCCCGATTCCAGCGCCAAGGCCGTGGTCGATGGCTGGTTGCACACCGGCGACATCGGCGAGTTCGACGAAGACAGATATCTCAAGATCACGGATCGCAAGAAGGACATCATCGTGCTCTCGGGCGGTGACAATGTCTCACCAGCACGGGTCGAGGGGTTTTTGGTTCTTCAGCCGGAAATTGCCCAGGCCATGGTGCATGGCGACAAGCATCCGCATCTGGTGGCACTGATTGTGCCCGACGAGGAATTCGCGCGGGAATGGTCTGCCGCCAATGGTGCTTCGGCTGAAATCAGCGAGCTTGCCAACAACGCGGCATTTCACAAGGCGCTGGTTGGCGTGGTCGACCGAGTGAACGGCAGCCTGTCACCGCTTGAGAAGATCCGCCGCATCGCGCTGCTGCCGGAAGGCTTCACCATCGACAACGGCCTGCTCACCCCCAGCATGAAGATCAAGCGGCACAAGATCCGCGAGAAGTGGGGACAGAACATCGCGAAGCTGTATGAGCGGAGCTAGTGCTCACCGACTGTACCAATGCTTGACGCCGACCGGAAAGTAGGTCGGGTCGGCGAGCGCGTAAAGTGTTACAACCGGTTTTTGTAGATCGACCGGGACATAGTTGGCGAACTCACTGTTCAGTTCTCGCAGAACCGCCATGACTGATAGCGACACCGCGTCTGCGATTGCTTCAGACATTGCAACACCTTGCGCCAGTTCCACCGCCAACGCAAAAGCCGGTTTGTCGCCAAGGCCTTCCTTCACTTCCATCACGAATTTCCCCGTCACAGAACCGCGCACCGAGGGCTGCTCAAGGCCAAAGCTAACCGTTTCCGGAAAGATGTTGGCGCCGAAATAGGAAATGGTGAAGTTGGCGCGACCGAAGACCCAGACGAAGGGCTGCTGGCGTTGTGTCGTGACGCCGGCACTCGCCGGATCGAAACCGGCCTTTTTCAAGCGCGCCAGCATGTCGGCATAGGGCAGGATGCCGCCACGGTCGGCGATATGGTAGCGGATGAGCGGCACACCATTGTCGCCGGAGAAAGCGAGCGTTCCATCGACGACCTCGAAATAGCGGTTGGCGGGGTCGTATTGGCACAGAGTCGGCAGTCGCGTCTCGCCGAAGATCTCCTGTGCGAGGGCCGGATGCTTGGCAAGAAACCGACGGATCGCGACCGAGAGCGGCGTCTCCTGAGCAAGCACGCCGGCATCCGCCGTGCCGTAGAGTGAGGCTGCGAAGTGGGTCAGGTCTTCGACGCCGGCCCGTTCCGCGACCAGTTCACGCCAGGTTTCGCTGAACACTTCACCCGCCAGAACCAGCTTCAG
>NZ_CAMDRA010000206.1 GCF_945906275.1 Dongia mobilis | reverse complement strand
CGACCTTGGGCAGTGTCGTGTCACGATGCCAGACCATGACCGGCTCGCTGCCCATCGCCTGGGTCAGCGCCGCCTTGGCATCGTTTTCGCGATTGGAACCGGGGAATACGACGATCGCCGCCTTCATGGCTCAGTCCACCAGATCGATGCTGTAATTCTCGATGACGGTATTGGCCAGCAGCTTGCCGCACATCTGGTCGACCGCCGCCTTGGCCTTGGTCTTGTCGCTCTCCTTGAGATCGACTTCGATATACTTGCCCTGGCGGACATCATCGACATTGTTGAAGCCCAGCGCATGAAGGGCGCTGGCGATGGCGCGCCCCTGCGGATCGAGAACGCCGGATTTGAGGGTGATGTGGATGCGAGCCTTCATAACGGTCCCTTTATCGCAGATAGATCAAACAATCGAAACGAGAGGGGCGCCAAACAGGCGCCCCAATAATCCGGGCCGGGGCCCTATTGCATCGTACTCGGGCCCTTCATGTCGCGCGGGCCGCCCTCGGGCAGAATCCCCAAGCGGCGCGCCACTTCCTGATAGGCCTCCTCGACATTGCCGAGATCGCGACGGAAACGGTCCTTGTCCAGCTTCTCGCCGGTCTTCACGTCCCACAGGCGGCAATTGTCGGGGCTGATCTCGTCAGCCAGCACGATACGCATTTCTTCATTTTCGTAGAGCCGGCCGAACTCCAGCTTGAAATCGACCAACCGCAAACCGACGCCCAGCAGCAGGCCGGTCAGGAAATCGTTGATGCGCAGCGACAGCGCCAGCATCTCGTCGAGGTCCTGCGGCATCGCCCAGTTGAAGGCGGTGATATGCTCTTCCGAGACCATCGGGTCGCCGAGCTCATCCGACTTGTAATAATACTCGATGATCGAGCGCGGCAGCTGCGTGCCTTCGGCGATGCCGAGGCGCTTGGCCAGCGACCCCGCCGCCACGTTGCGGATAACGACCTCGAGCGGAATGATCTCGACCTCGCGCACCAACTGCTCGCGCATGTTGAGGCGGCGCACGAAATGGGTCGGGATGCCGATCTCGCCCAGCTTCACCATCAGATATTCGGAAATGCGGTTGTTGAGGACGCCCTTGCCGGTGATGGTGCCCTTCTTCTGGTTGTTGAAGGCGGTGGCATCATCCTTGAAATATTGCACCAGAGTACCTGGTTCCGGCCCCTCGAACAGGACCTTGGCCTTGCAGTCATAAATGCGGCGACGGCGCGACATTTGGGGGTTCTCCAATGCTACTCGACGCAGACGGTCGACTCATGTCCGCCGCGCTATCGAGACTCGGCCTTCTTCTAGCAGCATGGGGCCGGCAATACAATGACGGCCGGCCCTCGCCGCGATGCTGCTGGTTCATCAAATTACTTATTTATTACAGTATTTTAGAGGCTGCTATGCGTCATCAGGGTGGCTACCAGCAGAATGCCGCCGATGCCGATCACAAAAACCGGCCCGGTGAGGGCCAGCCAATGCCCGGCACGCCCGCCATCCGGCAGCCGCAAAGCCACCTGCCGGCGCAGGAAGATGCTGGCGACACCCAGCCCGGCCAGGGTCAGCCCCATGCCAAGGGCGATCGCCCCCGCCATGGCGATCCCGGCCAGGATCAGCCCGTTGGCCATGGTAAAGAGCAGGATCAGGATCGCCCCGGAACAGGGCACGAAGCCCGCCGCCAGCGCCAGCACCCGCTGCTCCATGGGCGCCCGCCGGTCCAGCCAGCTGGTATCGCCCGCATGGCAGGCATGGCCTTCATGATGGTGCCCCTCATGACCGTGCCCATGATCATGCGCGTGATGTTCATGCCCGTGATGATGGTGCTCGTGCCCGCCGCGCAACCAGTCGCGCAGCATGACCAGGCCCACCAGGATGATGGCGCCGTAGCTCGCCAGGCGCAGCCACAGGAATTCGTTGGTCGGCGACACCAGGCTCTTCGAGAGGATGAGATGCGCCACGCCGACGATGACGACCGCCCCCACCACATGGCTGAGCGCGATCCAGCTCGCCATGGCCACCCCCCGCCATGGCCGCGCCGTCCGTCCCAGGAAATAGCCGATGACGACGGTCTTGCCATGCCCCGGCCCCAGGGCATGGAACACGCCATAGAGAAACGCCACCAGCAGGCCGCTCAACAAAGCACTTTTGTCTTCGCCGCGCTTGATCGCCATGAGGCGCGCATTGATGGCGCGGTTCACGTCCCGCTGCGCCGTCACAAAGGCGCGGCCGATCGTGGTGACGATGCCCTGGCTTGCGGCCTGCGACGGCGCATCGCTGCTGGCAGCCGGCGCTGCGTTGCTGAAGGGCGACGCATTCTCCTGGGCGGACGCCGGCGACAGCATCAGGACCGCCAGGAACAGGCAGGCAAGGAGCGCGCTGAGCCTCATGGGCAGCCGACCGCGACCATCTGCGGAATGACGAATCCTTCATAATAGGCGTGCTCGGGATCGTCCGCGACAGTCGCCTGGCAGCCGCCGGCATCGCCCTCGATCGCCAGCGGTTCGGTCGCCGCCATCAAGACCTCGACATAATATTCATGATCATAGATCGAGACCGCGAACTTGCTCTTGCGCGGATCGACCGGACGGGGCAGCGCGTAGGTGAACAGGAATCGCGCCGCGCCATCGACGATATCGGCCTTGAACGCCGCTGGCTCAAGCTGCCGCAGATCCTCGCCGCCCACATAGGCGTAGGTGAAATAGCGAAAGCCCTTCAGATTGGGCAATGTCCCGTCCCGCACCTGGTCGCTTTCGGCGGCGCTGAACGTGCCATCTGCATCGGCATCGTATTGCGCCAACAGATCCTCGCTGAATATCTCGTCAAAGCGCCATTCGGTGCGGAACCCGGTCACCGCGCCATCGGCGAACAGCAAGGTGACACGATTGTCGATAAAGACATGTGGGTGTGCCAGCGCGGCCTGCGGGGCCGCGACCGTCATCACCGCGACGAGCCAGGCGAGGACGCGCATCACCCGCTAGAAGCTGATATCGGGGGTGACCTGGATGGAACAATGGCACAGCGGGCAGACCACGACTTCGCTGTCGGCCGCCTTCTTCACGCCGCGCTTGATTTCCGCATCGAGCAGCCATTTCGCATCGGCGACCAGCTGCCGATGTGACGCCTCGCCACTGCAACTCAAGGCAAAGGCCTTGAGATCCGACGGCGCCATCGGCTCGCTCGACAGCGCCATCGCCCGCACCCCGCCGACCGCCAACAAGGACGTCCCGGCCGCGGCACCCAGCAGAATATTGCGTCTCGACAGCATGGCCAGCTCCCAGATCGGAATGATGCCTGAAAGCTATGTTATTGCAGGGCTTTGATCAATTCCTTTTGGTTATGCCGAAAGAGTGACAAGAGGTCGCTGGCCGGGCCGTCGGCGGCGGACAGGGCGTCTGAGTAAAGGTCCCCGCCCACCTTGATGCCGGTATCGGCGGCCAAGGTCTCGACAAAGCGCGGATCGTTCATGTTCTCGACAAAGACCGCATTGATCTTGCCGGCGCGGATCTGCTCGACGATCTCCTTGAGATCCTGCGCCGACGGCTCCGCATCGGTGCTCACCCCCTGCACACCCACAAACGCGATGCCATAGGCATGGCCGAAATACTGGAACGCGTCATGCGAGGTGAGGATCCGTTTCTTCTCCACCGGCAGGGTGCCGATCGTCGCCATGAGGTCCGCATCGAGATCGCGGAACTGCTGCTTCAACGCCGCGGCATTGCGCTCAAACGCCGCCGCCTGCGAGGGCGCCGCCGCAGCCAATGCCGCCGCGATATTGTCGATATAGGTCAGCACCAGCTTGGGGTCCTGGAAGGCATGCGGATCGACTGCGCCATGGTCATGGTCATATCCCGCCTCAGCCGCCTCGCCCTCATGTTCCTCATGTTCCTCATGTTCTTCACCCTCATGCGCCGCGTCGCCACTGGCCAGTGGCTCGATCCCCCGGGTCGCCTCGACCAGCACGCCCTTGAAGGCGGCGGCATCGATCAGGCGCCCAAGCCAGGGCTCGAAGCCGAGTCCATTGGCGACCAGCACCTTGGCCCCCGCCACCGCCCGCTGCGCATCCGCGGTGGGATCGAAGGCATGGGCGTCCTCGTCCGGCCCGACCAGGGTGGTAAGGTCGATGGCATCGCCACCGATCTTCCCGGTGAGGTCGCCCAGAATGCTGAAGGTCGCCACCACCTTCAGCTTGTCGTCGGCCAGGGCCGGCGCCGCCAACGCCAGGCAGATAGCCAGCAGGGCCGAAAATTTCGTCAGCAGGCGCGTCATCGATCGTCTCGCATGTAATGTTATACTATAACATTCATAGTGCCGCCGGGGCTTGCCCGCAAGGCCAAATGCCTCAGCCCAGGTCGATATCGGTCCAGGAATTGGATTCGGGCCGCCCGCCCAGGAATCGCCAGCGCGGCAGCAGTTCCGAATGATTGACCGAGGGCAGCGCCATGAGCGAGGACGACATGGTCCCGAAACCGGTGTTGGACACGATGTACATCGCATCGAACACGTCGCCCTTGGGCTCATATTCACGGGACTGCAACAATCCGGCCCAGGAATCCCATTCTGCCGCCGCCGGGTCCGGCGCCTTGGCCTGCTGCCAGCGCGGCAGGTAGTGCCGCGTCCGCGGACTGTGCGGATCGTTGAGGTCCATCGCCGTGATCATGGAAATGCCCGGCACCAAAGGCATGGCCTCGATCTCCTGCCCCATATTGCGCAGCCAGTAGGCATGGGTATTGTCGGCCACCACCATGTTGAACGGCCGATAGGCGCCGGCATCCAGTTCCTGCAGCATGGCGACCGCGGCCTCGGCATCGGCGAAATCCAGCGCATCGAGGACCAGTTCGCCCCGCGAGCGCTTGCCGTCCTGCGGCCCCAACGTGTTGCGGCGGTTGAGAATGCCGGCGATCACGCCGAAATCATTGATTCCCAGCCAGGACCCACCTGCCAGATTGTCGCGCCCCGCTACCACTTCCGGCCGGTCGGGCCAGTGCCGGGCGGGCGAATCCCAGGGCCGTTCATGCATTTCGTCGCGGTTGCTGGCCACCAGGATCGGCCAATCATGGTCCGGTCGGGAAAGGATGATCACACTGCACATGGGCCCAACCGGCGAAAGACGGTGAAAACGGCGGATTTGCCAGCGCGCTGGCGTGGCCCTATTAGACTTGACTGGAAGGCGGCGGCCAACCATTTTTCAGGCGATTTGCCACTGCCAAAGAACCAGTCAAGGGATTGCACGGTTATGACCACTTTCAGCGAGCGCGAATCCGCTTTCGAGAACAAGTTCAAGCACGACAAGGAGTTGGAGTTCAAGGTTACCAACCGCCGCAACAAGATGCTGGGCCTGTGGGCGGCACAGCTGCTCGGCATCGACGGTGCCGAAGCGGAGGCCTATGCCAAGAGCGTGGTCTCGGCCGAT
>NZ_CAMDRA010000205.1 GCF_945906275.1 Dongia mobilis | reverse complement strand
GGGGCGACAGGGCGAAAATACCCCGCAGGGGTGTGGCGCCCAGGCGCCGCGCCGCATTGCGCACCTGCGCGAGATCGGCGGCCGCCGTGACCGGAACCCATTCGAGGATTCCGTTCGCTGCAAAACGAGCCGCCGCCACTTCACCGGACGCAATCAGCGCGTCCAGCCCGAGATGGCGTTCCAACTGACGCGCCGCAATGACTCGGTAGAGGAATATCTCCGGACCAACATCGACGGCGTAGGCCAGGCCGTTGGCCACATCGACCAGGGCCATGCCGATACCAAGGCGCTGACGCGCCAGCCGCTGCCAGGCAATGTCAGCATCCTGATCGGAAGACAGGACAGGTGCTGCGTGATTTGTCGAGACGGTCGATTCCGGCCCATCGAACCAGCGGTCGCGGCGCAGTGCCACGATCTCGGACAAATCCGGCGAAAGACCAATCGCAGGGCTGGCCGATTTGTTGTCGATCCCGATGACAGTTGCATGCACGGTCATGGCGGCCCCTCCCTCGATCCTGCGATGCGCCGGCTCCAACCTCGGATCGCAGTCGATCCAACGTTGGAGCCGTGCACCCTCTCTGGAAAGCATGATCGCCGATTCGGGTTGCGGCCAGCTTGCATCACCATGACAAATCGATGACTGAAACTGAAAGCGCCCGGCAGTGCTTCCTGCCGGGCGCCACCGCATCACTCAAACACAGCCCTGTCAGCTGCCGATTTCACCGCCATCCTGCTTGGTGATGGCGACGACCGAGGGTCGCGGCAGGCTGTCCGATCCGAAATCGGGCCAGCGCGTGGTCACCTGCTCAAGGGTCTCCGAATTTTCAGCCGGATGCTGGACCGCGACGAACAGCGTCTTGCCGTCCGGCGTGAAGGCCGGACCGCAAAGCTCGGCACCCGTCGGACAGGCAAAGAAAAAGCGCGGCAAGGCACGGCCGTCGCCCAGCGTATCAGCACCATAGAGGCCATCGGCGATGTCAAAATCGTTGGCACCGTCGCTGGCGATCCAGATGCGACCCTTGGGATCGAAAGCGACATTGTCGGGGGCTGCGAACCAGCCATCGGCGCTGATGCCTTCATTGTACTTGGCGCCCTCTTCCGGCTTCGCGGGATTGCCGGCCAGCAGGAAGACGTCCCATTTGAAGGTGTCCGCCGCATGGTCGGCATTCTTGCCTTCACCCGGGGGGAGCATTTCCAGGATGTGGCCGTAGTGATTCTCGGGCCGCGGATTGGCGGCATCGATCTCCTCCGGCTTGCGCTTCTTGTTCTTGGTCATGACCGCATAGACGCGGCCAGTGACGGGATTGGGCTCGATATCCTCGGGCCGGTCCATCTTGGTGGCGCCGACCGTATCACCGGCAAGGCGCGCCTTGATCAGCACTTCGGCCTGGTCGGCAAAGCCGTTCTCGGCGGTGAGACCGTTCTGGCCATGGATCAGCGGGATCCAGGTGAGCGTGCCGTCCTGGTCGAATTTTGCGACGGAAAGCGTGCCTTCATCGAGCAGCTTCTTGTTGGCGGCGCGGTCGGCCGGATCGAACTTCCCGCTGCTGACGAAACGGAAGATGTATTCAAAATAGTCGTCGTCCCCGGTATAGACCACGACACGGCCATCGGCATTGACGATGCAGCTCGCGGCCTCATGGCTCATGCGGCCGAGAGCGGTGCGCTTTACCGGCGTTTCGCCCGGTTCATAGGGATCGATCTCGACCACCCAGTCGAAGCGGTTGGGTTCGTTCGGCACCTTGTCGAGGTTGAAGCGTTCTTCGATACGCGCAAAGCCGTAATAGTCGGAGCCGTCATAGGCATAGCGTTCGAGCAGGGCCGGATCGCCGCCCTTGGCCGGATCGCCGCCGAACGTGTCAGAAAGTCCTTCCTCGCAGGTGAGGATCGTGCCCCAGGGTGTCACACCGCCGGAGCAATTGTAGCCGGTGCCGAAGACCCTGGTGCCGGTCGGATCGGCCGCCGTCTGCAGCAGCTTGTGGCCCGCGGCGGGACCGGCGATGGCCATCTCGGTGGTGCCGGTGATGCGGCGGTTGAACTTGCTGTCCTTCACCGTCTGCCACTTGCCGTCGGTTTTCTTGACCTCGACGATGGAGTGACCCCAGGATTCGAACGCCGTCTTGATCTGATCCGGGGTCATTTTCTTGGCGGCGTCATCTTCGGTGAGGCCCGGGAACATGACATGCGGGTTCGGATATTCGTTGTTCACGCAGAGGAGCCCATGCTCGCTATTGTCCGAGCCGAGCGGCAGCGGCATGTAGCCGATGAAATCGCAATTGTAACCGAACTGCTTGGCCTGATCGGCCGCGTTCTGGTTGGCGGCATCAAGCTCCTTGCCACCCGAGACGATCGCCTCGCCCCACCGCACCAGGATATCGGCATTGTAGCCCTCGGCGACGTGATGGGTCTCGTCATAGACCTTTTTCAGTTCCGGAAAGGTCAGCGTCGAAGAACTGGTCGCGGCCTGGGCGCCGGGCAAGCGGAAGGACATGGCCGAGGCAGCCGCGGCGCCGGCGGCGCCCAGCAGCACGGTACGGCGCGAAAATCGCGCGGCGACCAAGTCGGCATAAGTGGGTATCGAATCATTCTGGGCAGAATCGCGCATTGAAGCCTCCTCTTTTCTGGGTGGGAGGCACGGCATAGCGCGGCGCGATGACGGCCAGAGGCCGGAACTGTGAAGGATTGGTGACGGTCTTTGGCACAAGGAAAAACCCGGCCGGAAGGAATCCGGCCGGGTTTGTGCTTACTTGTCATCCCCCGGCTTGACCGGGGGATCCATCTATCCAGCAACTCGTTCTATGGATGCCCGCTTTCGCGGGCATGACAATAGAAGCAGCTGGAAGAGCCTACGCGCCGATTTCGCCACCGTCATCCTTGGTGATGGCGACGACCGTCGGGCGCGGCGGCATGCCGTCCTTGAAGTCCGGCCAGCGGGTTGACGGCGTTGCGAAGTTGCTGCCGTCCTCGTCACCGGGATGCTGGACCGCGACGAACAGCGTCTTTCCATCCGGCGTGAAGGCCGGGCCACACAGCTCGGCACCGCGCGGGGCACCGAGGAAATGACGCGTGCTCGCCCGCCCTTCGCCTTCCGTCTCGGTCACCCAAAGGCCGTCATGGACGCCATGATCTGGGAAACCATCGGTCGCAATCCACAAGCGGCCCTTGGCGTCGAAGGCGACGTTGTCGGGATTGGCAAACCAGCCGGCATCCGTGACGGCACCGCCATAGGCAGCACCCTGCGCGGCATCGCCCGGGTTGCCGGCCTGGATGAAGGCACTCCAGGTGAAGCTGGTGGCGGCATGATCCGCCTTGCCGTCGACCATCGGCGGCACCATCTCGACGATGTGGCCCCATTTGTTTTCAGCGCGGGTGTTGGCGGCGTCGACCTGGTCGGCCTTGCGCTTGTCGTTCTTGGTGAGGACGACATACACCTTGCCGGTCTTGTCGCTGGTCTCGATATCCTCCGGCCGGTCCATCTTGGTGGCCTTCAGCAAATCGCCCGCCCGGCGCGCTTCGATGAGCACGTCGGCCTGGGATTTGAAGCCGTTGGCTTCGGTCAGTTCACCCTGCCCATGCACGAGCGGCATCCAGGTGACATTGCCTTCGGCATCGAGCTTGGCCACGAACAAGGTACCGTCATCGAGCAGTGCCGAATTGGCGCGGCCCTTGGCGGCGTCGAAGGTGCCGGCGCTCACGAACTTGTAGATATATTCGAAACGCTCGTCATCGCCGGTATAGACCACGAGACGACCGTCGCTGTTGATCACCGTGGTAGCGGCTTCGTGCTTGAAGCGGCCGAGCGCCGTGTGCTTCACCGGCGTCGATGCCGGGTCATAGGGATCGACTTCGATGATCCAGCCGAAACGGTTGGGCTCGTTGGGTTCCTTCGAGATATCGAAGCGGTCCTGGAACTTGCCCCAGGCATAGGAAGGCTCGCCCTTGATGCCCATGCGCTTGGCATTGGCAGCTTCGGCTGTGCCGCTGGGATCGCCACCGAAGTATTGGTGCGTATTCTCTTCCGCCGACAGGATGGTGCCCCAGGGGGTCCAGCCGCCGGCGCAATTGTTCATCGTACCGAACACCTTCATGCCGCTGGCATCGGCCGAGGTCTTGACGCGATCATGGCCGGCAACCGGGCCAACCAGCTCGAACTCGGTCGCCAGCGTGATGCGGCGGTTGAGCTTGCTGTCCTTCACCAGCGTCCAGCCGGACGCCTCCTTCTTCACCTCGACAACGCTGAGACCATGGCCCGCCTGTTCATAGGCCGCCATTTCCGCAGTGGTCGCGGCAAGCGCTTCCTTGCCGTCGGCAAAACCCGGGAAGATCATATGCGCGTCGGTATATTCGTGATTGACCACGAGCAGGCCGTGATCGCTGGCGTTCGAGCCTTCCGGCAGCGGCACGAAATGCACGAAGTCGCAATTATAGCCGAACTGTTGCGCCTGGGCCGCGGCATCGCGTGCCGTGGCGTCGAAATCCGGCGCGCCGGCGATGATCGGTTCGCCCCAGCGCAGGAACGGGTTGGCCGTGTAGCCGGCCGGGATATGCAAGTTCTCGTCATAGGCATGGGGAATCTCGGCGAAGCTCAGGTCCATCGCGGCCTGGGCCGGACGGATGGCTCCACTGCCGACACCGATGGCGCCGAGGGCTGCACTCGCCAACAGGCCCTTCAAGGCCGTGCGGCGGGAGAATCGCTGGGCGATGAGGTCGGTCATCGCCGGGCCTGTGCTGGGATTGGAGGGGTGGTTGTCGTCTTCGTTGTTGATGGTTACCGGCATGCGGTAATTACGATCGGTCATCGCGTGAGCCTCCTGTTGTCTGGTGATCCAGGCGCTATAGCGGTGTTTCGTGACATTTTCCGGTCAGCCGCGTGACGTGCCCATGACCAGCACGAAGCTGGGCCTGAAACACGTCAACCAGCGACCAGTTCTCCGTCGCGCAGAGTGACCACCCTGTCCATGCGGGCGGCGATTTCGAGATTGTGCGTGGCAATGAGTGCTGCCACGCCGAAATCATGGACCAGGGCGCGCAGCATCGCAAAAACATCCTCGGCCGTATGATGATCGAGATTGCCCGTGGGCTCGTCCGCCAGGATGAGCTTCGGCTCATTGGCGAGAGCCCGGGCGATGGCCACCCGCTGCTGTTCGCCGCCGGAGAGTTTCCCAGGACGATGATCGAGGCGCTTGGCCAAGCCGACGCGGGTCAGAAGTTCAACCGCCCGCGGCGTTGCTTCCTGGCGCGACTTGCCGGCGATCATCTGCGGAATGATGACGTTTTCAAGTGCCGAGAATTCCGGCAGCAGATGATGATGCTGATAGACAAAGCCCATCGTATCGCGGCGAACCGCCGTCCGTGCGTCGTCCCCCAGCGCCGTCATGGTCTTGCCGGCAATGACGATCTCACCCGCCACGGGCTTCTCCAGCATGCCGG
>NZ_CAMDRA010000204.1 GCF_945906275.1 Dongia mobilis | reverse complement strand
TTTCGCCACGTCCGTCCTTCAGGTCATGCATGACCGAGAGGATGGCAAGGATGTCTTCCTTGCGGATCACGCGCACCTGATCGTCGGCGCCCTGCGGATCGAAATGATCCGGCGGCAGCACCGAGAGACGCGAGTTCATCTTCACGCGGCCGACCGAAGACAGGTCATAGCGCTCGAGATCGAAGAACAGGCCGCGGAACAAGGCTTCCGCCGTGTCCAGGGTGGGCGGCTCGCCCGGGCGCATGACGCGGTAGATGTCGATCAGCGCTTCTTCGCGGCTCGAATTCTTGTCGGCCTTGAGGGTGTTGCGGATATAGGGGCCGACATTGACGTGATCGATGTTGAGCGTCGCCAGTTCCTTGGCGCCGATCTCCTCGAGCGTCGTGAACGTCGCCTGGCTGATCTCGTCGCCGGCTTCGATCAGGATCTCGCCCGTCTCTTCATTGACGACATCGAGGGCCGAGAAGCGGCCGATGATCTCTTCCGGCGTCACCAGCGCGTCCTTGAGACCCGCTTCCTGCAGCTTCTTGGCCAGACGCGGCGTCATCTTGGTGCCGACTTCAGCGACGACCTTGCCGGTCTTCGCATCAACCAGATCAGCGGTGAGCTTGATGCCCTTGGTGCGCTCGGCATCGAACGGCGTGGTCCAGCCCTTCTTGGTCTTCGCGAACACGACCTGCTTGTAGAAGAACGCCAGCACTTCCTCGGTCGACATGCCGCCGAAACGACGATCGTCCTCGGTGAGCGTCTCGCCCTTCTTCAGCTTCGCTTCGCTGTTCTTGTTCCATAGCGCCAACAACAGCGTCGTCGCCGGCAGCTTGCGGCGGCGATCGATGCGTACATAGACCAGATCCTTGGCATCGAATTCGAAATCGAGCCACGAGCCACGGTACGGGATGACGCGCGCGGCGAAGAGATACTTCCCGCTGCTATGCGTCTTGCCCTTGTCGTGGTCGAAGAACACGCCGGGCGACCGGTGCATCTGGCTGACGACGACACGCTCGGTGCCGGCAACGACGAAGGTGCCGCTATGCGTCATGAGCGGCATGTCGCCCATGTACACATCCTGCTCCTTGATGTCGCGGATGGAGCGCGCGCCAGTCTCTTCGTCATGATCCCAGACGACAAGGCGCAGCGTGACCTTCAGCGGTGCGGCGAAAGTCATCCCGCGCTGCTGGCATTCCTCGACGTCGTATTTCGGCTCTTCCAGTTCATAACGCACGAACTGCAGCTCCGCCTTCTCGGAGAAATCGCGGATCGGGAAGACCGACCGGAATACTTCTTGAAGGCCGGAATTCTGACGCTTCTCCGCAATCACGCCAACCTGCAGGAACTGGTCGTAGGAGCTTTTCTGCACCTCGATCAGGTTCGGCATGGTGGTGACCTCGGCGATACGGCCAAAGGTCTTGCGGATGCGCTTGCGGCCGGTGAACGACTTCGACATTGACATCCCTCGTCTCAAACTGTGGGGCTAGCGATCAGCGGAAATCCGATGCTCGCTTAAAACTCTTGCCGCCTGTCCGGTGGTCCGGACCTTTCGCCGATCGATCAAAATTATCGACCCCTTGGCACGGCGACGGCCGCCGCTTCGATGGTTATTGCCGGGCTTCAAATCCGGCGGACGTCCATCGCAAAACGCCCAAAAACGCCGAATCTCCGGAGGCGCGGAAGCGCCGAGCCTTGCGGCCGGCGCTCCCCCACCCCAGAAATCGGCGTCGAAGCTTACTTCAGCTCGACCTTGGCGCCGGCAGCTTCGAGCTTCTTCTTCAGCTCTTCGGCTTCCGCCTTGCCAACGCCTTCCTTCACGGCCTTCGGCGCGCCTTCGACCAGGTCCTTGGCTTCTTTCAGGCCAAGACCCGTGATCGCGCGCACTTCCTTAATCGCGTTGATCTTGTTGGCGCCACCATCGACGAGGATGACGTTGAACTCGGTCTTCTCTTCGACGGCCGCGGCGGGAGCCGCAGCAGCGGCAGCGGCGGGAGCCGCAGCCGAGACGCCCCAAGCTTCTTCAAGCTTCTTCGAAAGCTCAGCGGCTTCCATGACGGTGAGCTTCGAGAGCTCGTCAACCAGCTTCTGCAAATCAGCCATTTTATTCTCCTAGGCTTTAGTCTTGTTGGGTTCGAACTTCAGTTATTGGGTCTCAAGATCGGCCTATCAGGCCTCACCCTTCCGGGCATAAGCGCCAAGCACGCGCGCCAGCTGAGCAGCAGGCGCCTGCACGACCGTGGCCACACGCGTGGCCGGAGTCTGCAGGAGAGCGATAAGCTTCGAACGAAGCTCGTCCAGCGACGGCAGGGTGGCCAAGGCCTTGATCCCATCCGCGCTCAACGTCTGGGTGCCCATGGAGCCCCCTACGATGGTGAGCTTGTCGTTGCTTTTGGCGTACAGCACGGCGACCTTTGCGGCCGCGATCGGATCCGCCGAATAGGCGATGGCCGTCGGGCCCTTGAGGAACTGCCCCAGGTCTTCGTGCTTGGTACCCTTCAGAGCGAGCTGTGCTAGCCGATTCTTGGCGACTTTAAAGCCGGCTCCGGCCGCCCGCATCTTGCGACGCAGGTCAGACACTTCGGCAACGCTCAAACCGTTCTGCTGGGTAACAACCACCAGATTTGCGGTGTTGAATGTTTCCTGGAGTTCCGTGACCAGCTTCTCTTTGCCAGATCGGTCCACGTTTCGTCTCCGATACTAATGACCCCATGTTCCAAGTGCGGAACGCGGGACCGGTTACAATTGGACCTTCCGACCCATCTCAGCCGTCCCCGAAGGGATAGCGCCCAAGACAGAACCGAAAGCTCCGGTTGACCTGTCCCAGAAGTTCGCCCCGAACAGACATATGCCAACAGGCACATGCCGAAATTCGGTTCACCTCTGTCTATTGCAGGCGAAAGGCGGAACGACCTTCCATTAGTCTCCAACGCCAAGGAGACCTGCAGTCTCGGACAGGGAAATGGATGATTTCTCATCCACCCTTCGACGGCCTCCCGGAAGCATCCGGAAAGCCGTCAAAACTCTTCAATCAATCAGCCGCCACCAAAACGGCGACGTCGAGCTTCATGCCCGGGCCCATGGTCGAGGCCAGCGATACCTTCTTGATGTAGGTACCCTTGGCGCCCGCGGGCTTGGCCTTGTTGATGGCGCTGACGAACGCCTTCACGTTGGCAACGAGATCCGCTTCCGAGAAGCTGACCTTGCCGACGCCGGCATGGACGAGACCGGCCTTCTCGGCACGGAACTCGACCTGACCGCCCTTGGCCGCTTTCACGGCTTCGGCGACATCGTTGGTGACGGTGCCAAGCTTCGGGTTCGGCATCAGGCCGCGGGGGCCCAGGACCTTACCAAGCTTGCCGACGGTCACCATCATGTCCGGCGTCGCGATGACGCGGTCGAAATCCATCTTGCCGGCCTGGACCATCTCAGCGAGATCGTCGGCACCGACCAGATCGGCACCGGCCTTCTTCGCCGCTTCGGCCTTGTCGCCTTTGGCGAACACGGCCACACGAACGGTCTTGCCGGTACCATGCGGCAGCGAAACCACGCCGCGCACGTTCTGATCGGCATGCTTCGGATCGATGCCGAGGTTCATGGCGATCTCGACGGTTTCATCGAACTTCGTCTTGGCACGCGACTTCAGTTCCTTCACCGCATCCTGCAGCGAATAGAACTTGGTGCGATCGATGCCTTCATAGGCCTTTTTAATGCGCTTGCCGGTCATGATTATTCCTCCACAACCTGCAGGCCCATCGAACGGGCCGAACCGCGGATCATTTCCGCCGCCGCTTCGATGTCATGCGCGTTGAGATCAGCCATCTTCTGCTTGGCGATCTCGCGGCACTGGGTCATCGTCACCTTGCCGACGAACCCGCGACCGGTGGTCTGCGAGCCCTTGTCGATCTTCGCCGCCTTCTTCAGGAAGTAGCTGGCCGGCGGCGTCTTGGTGACGAAGCTGAATGAACGGTCGCTGAACGCGGTGATGACCACCGGGATCGGCATGCCCGCTTCCAATTGCTGGGTCGCTGCGTTGAACTCTTTGCAGAACTGCATGATGTTCAAGCCGCGCTGACCAAGTGCAGGACCGACGGGCGGCGACGGATTCGCCTTACCGGCCGGGATCTGCAGCTTAATGTAGCCTTCGATCTTCTTTGCCATGATGAAACCTCGTTATGAAGCCTTTACCCGGCTTCCTGGGGTTTTGTGGTCCGGCCCTGGCTGGCCTCCCACACTCTCATTCCGGCGAAACCGTCACCGGGCGGATAGACAGGCGAAGGGGCCGTTAGACCTTTTCGACCTGCGAATATTCAAGCTCGACCGGCGTCGCGCGACCGAAGATGGACACGGCCACTTTCAGGCGGCCCTTCTCTTCGTCGACTTCCTCGACATGGCCGGTGAACGAGGTGAACGGACCGTCGTTGACACGGACCTGCTCGCCCACCTCGAAAATGACCGCGCGCTTCGGGCGCTCGATCCCTTCCTGCACCTGGTGCAGGATGCGCTGCGCTTCGGCTTCCGAGATCGGGCTCGGCTTGCCCTTGCCGCCGAGGAAACCGGTCACCTTCGGCGTGTTCATGATCAGGTGCCATGACTCGTCGGTGAGCTCCATGCGCACCAGGACATAGCCCGGGAAGAACTTGCGCTCGGCATTCACCTTCGACCCGCGGCGGACTTCGACCACTTCTTCGGTCGGAACCAGCACGTCGGTCAGCAATTCTTCCATGCCCTTTTGCTTGGCCTGATCGCGAATGGATTCAGCGATCTTGCGCTCAAAGCCGGAATAGACATGGACCACGTACCAACGATGCGCCATTGCGCTTAGCTCCCCAGACCCAAAACGGCGGTGATGCCCCAACCCAGGACGGCGTCGACCGCAAGGAAGAAAACAGAGGCAACCGCCACCATCACGAAGACCATCGAGGTCGTGATGGTCGTCTCCTTGCGGCTCGGCCAGGTGACTTTCGACACCTCTTGCCGGACCTGCCGGAGAAATTCGATCGGACTTGTTTTCGCCATCGTTCCGGAACCTGAAATCAGCTTCAAATAAACTCTGTACTCTTCAACTCTGCCGGCCGTTCTCCTGCGCTTCAGGAGGGTGGCTGGCAGGGGCAGCAGGGATCGAACCCGCAACCTTCGGTTTTGGAGACCGACGCTCTACCAGTTGAGCTATGCCCCTAACATCTCCTCAACTACCGGTCCCACCCTGTAACGCCGATCCGGCGACTGCATTTCGCAGCCGCCGGAGCAGCATTTCCGGGCCATTCCGGCAGCGGCTTGCGCCGCGAACCTTCAGCCTTACTCGACGATCTTGGCGACGACGCCGGCGCCGACGGTGCGACCGCCCTCGCGGATGGCGAAGCGCAGACCCTCATCCATGGCGATCGGGGCGATCAGGTTGACCACCATCGAGATGTTGTCGCCGGGCATCACCATTTCGGTGCCTTCCGGCAACTCCACCGTGCCCGTCACGTCCGTCGTGCGGAAGTAGAACTGCGGGCGATAGTTGGAGAAGAACGG
>NZ_CAMDRA010000203.1 GCF_945906275.1 Dongia mobilis | reverse complement strand
AGCTGAACGCGGACCTGCTCGCCTTCATCAGATCCTGAAGCCTCAGCCTGCGGCGGCGACCGGCGCCGCCGCGCTGACCTGCGCTTCCAGTTGCGCCACCAGATCCTTCGGCAGGTTGAGCTTGGCGCTGAGCGCGGAGATATAGGCCTATAGACGAACACCCCAGCCTCGGCCATCGGCATCAGGATCAGCACCCAGAGGCCGAGCGACACGCGGTGCCGCAGGCTGGGGAATACCGTGGTGATGAGGTGCGTCGCCGCATGCCGATCGAGCTTCAGCGCCAAGGCCACGGCGGCAATGCCGGCGAGAATGGTGACGGCGCCCAGGAACGAACTGCCGATGCGGTCGGCGACGGCTATGCCGATAACCCCGATCGCCAGCAGGGAAACCCGCAGCAAGGGCGGCTTGCCGACAAAAACGCGCTCATGCTTTTCGCGCAGGATCATCCAGGCCAGCGCCTGCATCGGCAGCGGCAGCAGCGCGGCACCCAGGAAAGCCACGCGCCAGGAAAAGAGTTCGGTGAGCACGCCACCGACTAACGGGCCGAAGAAGACAGCGCCGCCCCAGGTTGCGGCCAGCGTCCCGAAGACGCGCGGGACCAGGCGGTTGTCGAAGAGTTCACGCGTGATGACATAGGAAAGTGCGATGAGCACACCTTCGCCAAGGCCCTGGATGCAACGGCCGGCAAGGATGAAGCCGACGCTCGGCGCCGCCGCCGAGACAAGCCCACCGACCATGACCACGAAGCCGGCGCCAAGCATCGCGTTGCGCGCGCCGAAATGACCCTTCAGCATCGCCGTGACGGCACCACCCAGGATGGTCGTGACCAGATAGAGGCTGCCAACCCAGCTCAGATATTCCGCACCGCCGACATCGCCGATCGCCGTCGGCATGGCGGTCGCCGCCATGTACCAGATGACGGCATGGAGGCCGACGCCGAGATTGACCAAGGCAAGCGGCGCGATGTTCGCGCGCTGCAGAAGGCGGGGTGGCGCATCATTCGCACCAGCTGCCGAAGATGAGTGGGTGGCTGACATAGCCAGAACCTAGAAGGCGATCCTTGGAAAGGAAATGCTTTCTAAAACGGGTGCGGTGCGATATTTTGGGACATGCCAGATTTTGGTCCCACCCGAGTTCTGGAAATCCTGAAAGCCGAGGGTGCGCTCACCGCGTCCCGCATCGGCCAGCATCTGGATATGACGGCGGTGGGCGCAAGGCAGCATCTCAACCGCCTGTGCGCCGCCGGACTGGTCACGTTCGAGGACCGCCGCCAGGCCATTGGCCGGCCGCAGCGCTTGTGGAGCTTGAGCGAACAGGGCCACGCCCATTTCGACGACCGTCACCGCGATCTTGCCAGCGAGTTGCTGGCTGCCATCATCATTGCCAAGGGCGATGACGGACTCGCCGACATCCTCGCCGCGCGCGAGGCGCAGCAGCTGCAACGCTATCGCGCGGCGTTGGGTGCCGCGGGATCGCTGGCGGAACGCGTCCGCCGCCTCACAGATCTGCGCCGTATCGACGGCTACATGGCCGAATGCCGCGAGGATGCTGACGGCGCCTGGCTGATGACCGAAAACCACTGCCCGATCGCCCAGGCGGCGAAGGCCTGCTCGGGGCTCTGCGGCGCGGAGCTGAAACTGTTCCAGTCTGTGATGGGCAAGGAAATCAACGTCACCCGTACGCAGCATATGCTAGGCGGGGACCGCTGCTGTGCGTACCGGATTGAGTGTCTCGCCTCAAACAAGTGATAGGAAGGACGATCACCGACCTAGGAAACGGTGTCATCGCCGGTTGAACCCGGGATGACACCATCGTGTCGGGCCGCTCCTAGTTTTCGCACTCGATATAATCAAACATCTTGCATTTGTTCTTGGTGCAGACTTCTCCGCTGAGCGTTTCGGCCTGTTCCTTCTTGCTGTCGATATCGTATTTGTCGGCCTCGGCCCAGCCTTGCGCCTGGCAGAAGGCATCGGCCACCGGGCGGCCGCATTCATTGCCGCCGACCACGGTGCAGGCATAGAGACGCAGGCCGGCAGGGCCGGTCGGCTTCTTGAACTTGTTGGATCCCTGGCTGGTGGGTGCCGGTTGCGGCGCAACAGGCGCGCCGGGTTCCGGACTCATCACATCATTGGAAAGCGGCAGGGCTTCGCCCGTCTGCGGGGCGCTGCCCGGATCACCCTGGACCGCGGGCGCGGATGGCCCATCGTCAGGCGGCATCGTCGCCGACAAGGGTTCCAGTCCACAGGCAATACAGGGTCGCGGGAAGACATAGAGCTTGTTCCCGGCCACCGCATAGACATCACCGCGCGGCCCGATCGCCGGCGGCGAGACGCCGCCACCGCGCCAATCGAGCTTTGCGAGACGAGCCAGGGTGGTAGCGTCATAGGTGTAGAAGGCGCTCGCCGTCGAAAAGAAGATGTGCGAACGCGAGGCGGCCGGTGCCACCATGGTCCTGCCCGGCCATGAATCGCCGTCCGAGACCGTCCGCAGCCGCACGACCTGAAAGCCGTCCCATCCGGCCGCGATGATCGTCTTCCCGTCAGCGAGGCGCGTCAGCGAGGTGCCGCCCGTCTTGATAATCTGAGGATGCCGAATGTCCCGGCCACGAAAGGAAGCAGCACCCGAATAGCCACCGACCACCGTCATTGTGTTGGGCAGGACCAGAGGTGCTGAGGCGAGCCGCAGCGACTCGTCATGGATCCGACCAACCTCCGTAAAGCCGCTCTGGGGCGCGAACGTAAAGGCGGCGATGTCATGCCGCTGGTCGGAGACCAGGATCCAGGGCATGCCACCCTCGGTCAGGTAGATCGCCGCTCCCGGCATGGGTGCGGTGGCACCCGCCGGCAACTGGTCGTCCGGATTGACCGGAGTGGAAACGCCGTGGCCTTCAAAACCAGGCAGCGGAATGATGCACCATAGGAGGTCATCGGGGCATCCGCCCGTGACCTGGCTTGAGGGAAAGTTCGTCACCAGGATATCGCCGAGCACGGCCGGCCCCTCAGTGGAAAAGGCGAGCACCCTGACGGCCCGCGAAACCCCCAGGCGATTGACATAGACGACTGGCACCATGACCGTCTCGATGCCGCCGAAATAGCCTAAGGCAGGGGGCGCCGTCGTGCCGCCGCGCCCGTTGGAGATTGGCAAGGCAGCGCTCGGCTCCGGAAAAGGCACGTTCCAGAGATAGCCGCCGCCGGGCAGAAATTTGTGCAGAGTCGAATCCGGCCGCACGAACGGTGGGGTTACGCGGTCGTCAGTGACCATGGACACGCCGATGACGTAGATCGACCCGTCGGCGCCCACAGCCGGCGACGCCAGGATTTCCTGGCCTGGCGGCAGTTGCCGGCTCCAGGCCTTGCTGCCATCGGCATGGAAGGCAAACAAGGTGCCTTGGCGATTGCCGATATAGACGGTGCCATCCTGGCCGATAACTGGCCCAGCCCCAAAAGCAATGGTGCCGAGGGACGCGGTGGATTGCGCGATACGGGCTGCCGGTGCGGTAACTACGTTGGCAAAGCCGCCGTTGGAGGCATCTGCATGCGCGCGCAGCCAGGCGTCTGGCACCGGGTCCGGCTCAAGGCTCTTGGCGAAAGCAGGCGTGGTCAAAAGGAGAAACGCCGTCGCAGCCATGACGACGACGCAGGAGAAAGGCTGGCGCCCCATGGGCGACCTCCATCTGTGCATCCACGTGCCGGCGTCATTGCGCGGCGCGATCGAAGCGCCGGCCGTCAAGTCGACCCGCGTTATCTACTGCACACGATGAGGTAGATATCCCAGCAACTGCTCTTCGTGCAAAGCCTCTCAGGCAATCCCCATGTCGTGAAGGCTAGCAGAAACAATGATACCGGCATAGGGAGGGTGGCATCACGAAGCCGTGGGGAGAGTTGCGGCAACCATGCCTCACGGCACGGCCGCGGCTTTGCGCTCTTCGACCTGCGCCAGGATGAGTTTGTAGGCGATGTAGTATTTGTAGATGTTGCGGACATATTGCACGGTTTCACGGCGAATAGGGTCGGCAGCGACAAATTCAACATTGTCGAACCAGAGGTTGGGGTCGAGGTCGCGCTTTACCGCCTCGCAGCGCCGGTCTGCGGCCAGGATACCGACACGGTCCTGCGCGAACTGCTCTCCATGGACGACGACGAGATCGCGACGCTGCGGGCGAAGAAGATCATCTAGTACTCCTAACCCAGGGTTGCTGGAGATGCAATCATGCGTCTATAAATGGACATGAGGAATCTTTCAGCCGGTGGGGATCAAAGACAAGACCATGAAGTCCATTCGCGTATCCATCATAGCGACTGTCGCTACCGTCATGGCTCTGGGGACAACCGGTTGTGCCGCCCAGAAATCGACCACGGCGACCCAGAACGATTCCGCCGCCAGCAGCAGCAGCGTGCAGTCCAAGGACGTTTCGGCGCAATACGACAAGGGCTTTATCGCCTTCTACCATGAGCGGGACTATGCGACCGCGCTGCGGATCTTTTCGGATCTGGCACATAAGGGCGATGCCGCGTCACAAACTTTTCTCGGCTACATCTACGCGGAAGGTCGTGGCGTCGAGAAAGACCCGACCAAGGCGATGGAATGGTATTTGAAGGCCGACGGCCAGGGCGATTACGAAGCGCCGACCTTCATCGGCCATCTCTACAAGGATGGTGCCGGCGTCGATCGAGACTACGCCGCTGCGATGAAGTGGTACCGCAAGGGCGACGACCTCGGCGATGACGGCGCGCCGACAGCGATTGGTGACCTCTATGCCTTGGGCGACGGCGTCGCACAGGATTGTGGCGAGGCCATGAAATGGTATCGCAAAGGCGCCGCGCGGGAAGACGACTACGCTCTCTACAATATTGCCTGGCTCTACGACAGCGGCTATGGCGTGGAGCGCGACTTCGGCGAGGCCATGAAATGGTACAAGCTGTCGAGTGATCTTGGTAATCCCAACGCACCCACCGCCATTGGCTACATGTATGAGGTCGGCGATGGCGTCGAGAAAGACGTGTCCGAAGCGTTGAAGTGGTACAAGATCGCCGTCGAGAGAGGCGACGACCAGGGCACGTATAATCTTGGCAACTTCTATGCCGATGGCATTGGCGTCAAACAGGACTATGCCGAGGCAATGCGCCTATTTAGGCTTGCCGACCAAAATGGTTCGACTGACGCGCCGACGGCGATTGGCTGGCTGTACGCGGGCGGCTACGGCGTCAGCACGGATTATGCAGAAGCACTCAAATGGTATCGCAAGGCAATTGATCGCTCCCAGGAGCCCCAGGCACAGAACAATCTCGGCCTGATGTATGAAGATGGGCAGGGCGTCACCCGCGATCTTTCTGAAGCAAAACGCCTTTACGAGACGGCGGCAAAGCAGGGAAATACAGACGCCCAGTACAATCTTGGCCGTTTGCTGAAGGATGGCAGAGGGACCACGCAGGATCTGGTTGAGGCATATAAATGGTTTGCCCTGGTTGAGAAGCAGACGAATAGCCAAAAGGCGCGCGAAAAGCTCGATGTGCTCGCAGCGTTGATGAGCAGTGCCGAGATCGCAGAGGCTAAGCGGCT
>NZ_CAMDRA010000202.1 GCF_945906275.1 Dongia mobilis | reverse complement strand
TAACGGACGGCAGTATTACGAACTGCACGGTCACAAGATCGACGTGCCTTCGGATGTTGGCCAGCGCCCTGACCCCGATGCCCTGACCTGGCACAACGAACAATGTTTTAAGGGATGACGGGGGACGACGATGACCGATGACGACCTTGATACCCCGATGCGAATTTCAGCTTTCGAGCATGTGCGACGGCTCGGAGAAGTCCACGATCATCTGACGGCGACCGAGTTGAAGCCGGGCTTTGCGTTCCAGGGCGAGCGCATCCCGCTCATCAATCCGCAGCGCGGCATTTTCAAGCCGCAGCAGATGCGCTTCCTGCTTTCCATCAAGACCGTTTTCCCTAAACCGGGTGCCAAGGTGTGGTACGACGACCAGCGCGAGGTGCACCGGCAGATATTCGAGGGTGACGAGACGGTTGACTATGCGTTCATGGGGCAGAACCCGGATGCGGCGGATAACCGCTGGCTGCGGGAGGCCTTGGAGAATCGGATACCGATCATCTATTTCCTCGGCATCGCACCTGGCCGCTACCAAGCCATATTGCCGGCGTTCATTTCAGGATGGGACGCCAAAGCACTAAAGGCTCGCGTCGCTTTTGGTGTGCCGGATCAAGATGCGCTCGTCCCGCCGGAGAACGCGCTGGAACGGCGTTATGCCCTGCGCGCGGTTAAGCAACGACTGCATCAAGCATCGTTTCGCGAAGCGGTCATCACTGCCTATAATGGCCGCTGCGCGCTGTCGGGATTGCCGGAAGCATTGTTGCTCGACGCCGCGCACATCATCTCCGACAAGGACGAGCAGTTCGGCCAGCCGGTTGTGCCCAACGGCATCCCGTTGTCGAAGATCCATCACGCTGCCTTCGACGCCCATCTGATCGGCATCGACCCGGACTATCGGCTGCATGTATCCGAGCGGCTGCTGATCCAGAAGGACGGCCCGATGCTCGAAGCCCTAAAGCGATTGAACGGCGGGACCATTCATCTACCGACCCGCGTCAAGGACTGCCCCGATCGCGACCGACTTGCGCTGCGCTTCGAGCGCTTCAAGTCGGCGGCTTGAGAGCTTCGTGCTCCCAAACTGGTTCAGCATTGGCGTCGTGCCAGCGAATTGCGTCTGACATCAGTTGTCAGAGTATGCGCCCTGCGTCGTGGCGGGAAGAACTGGCGGGCGTTTCGATGCCAGCGCCTGTCGCGTCCCGAGAGAGATTCGAAATGCCCGAAATCCCAACGTCGAATAACGCTGGCAAATCAGATGCTTAAAAATCCGTACCGTTTTGGTGAAGTCAGGAGGTTTGGAGAATACGGGCCGGAGAGAGACGAATTCGGGCTCCGGCGTGGTTCACTTGGTCAACAGCTTTGGTGCGTGAACCGCGCGGATACTGGGGTTTTCAACGGTGCTGCCCGGCGACGGAGAAAGTTTCTATGAAAGAAATTGGCGGAGGAAGTGGGATTCGAACCCACGATAGGTGTTACCCTATGCACGCTTTCCAAGCGTGTGCCTTAAACCACTCGGCCATCCCTCCGGATGTCTTGAAGACTGTCGCATAGTGGTGATGCGGGCGGGAACCTAGCGAAGGGTCCCATTTCTGGCAAGTGCGGATAGCGCGCTCGCGCCCATTCCCGCGGCAAAAGGCGGCAATTATCTTGATTCTGATCGAAAAAATGCGCGTGCGCCGGCATTTTTGGCCGCTCTCCCGCTCGACCGCGCGCGGCCACTCGTGCATAAATCAAGCCCATGAACCCGATCCGCGTCGCCGCCCTGGCCATCCTCGCCGCCGCAGCCCTGCTGCTGGTGCTGGACGTCATGCAGAACCTGCTCTCCAACAGCTGGAACGGCATGGCCACGGGCTATATCTGGTCGATGGTCTGGCCGGCCAGCCTCCAGGGCGTCCAGCATGCGATCGAGGGCATCTCGGTCACCCTGTGGCAGCGCGTGCTGCTCCCCATCCTCATGCTGCCGGCCTGGGTGCTGCTGTTCGCCATCGGCATCCTGATGCTGGTCTTCGGCAAGCGCGGCGACGACTAGCCCCCTATTCGTAGCCCTACCCTATTCGTGGATTTTGAGCGCGGCGATGAAGGCCGATTGCGGGATCTCGACATTGCCGTACTGGCGCATCTTCTTCTTGCCCTCTTTCTGCTTGTCGAGGAGCTTGCGTTTCCGGCTGATATCGCCGCCATAACATTTGGCGGTGACGTCCTTGCGCATGGCGCTGACTGTTTCGCGCGCGATGACCTTGGCGCCGATCGCGGCCTGGATCGCGATCTTGAACAGCTGCCTTGGGATGAGGTCCTTCAGTTTCTCGCACAGCACGCGGCCGCGGCTTTCAGCCTGTGACTTGTGGACGATGCAGGAGAGCGCATCCACCGGATCGTTGTTGACCAGGATGTTCAATTTGACGAGATCGCTCTCCTCATAGCCGTCGAGGTGATAGTCGAAGCTCGCATAGCCGCGGCTGATCGACTTCAGCCGGTCGTAGAAATCGAACACCACTTCGTTCAAGGGCAGGCGGTAGACCACCATGGCGCGGGCACCGGCATAGGTGAGGTCGATCTGCACGCCGCGCCGCTCCTGGCACAGCTTCAGGATCGAACCCAGATATTCGTCGGGCACCATGATGGTGGCCTTGATCCACGGCTCCTCGATCTTCTCGATCTTCACGATGTCCGGGAAATCCGCCGGATTGTGCAGCTCGATCAAATCGCCGTTCTGCATATGGATCTTGTAGACGACCGAGGGCGCCGTGGTGATGAGGTCGAGGTTGAACTCACGCTCCAGCCGCTCCTGGATGATCTCGAGATGCAGCAATCCCAGGAACCCGCAGCGGAAGCCGAAGCCAAGTGCCGCCGAGGTTTCCATCTCGTACTGGAAGCTCGCGTCATTCAGGCGCAAGCGTCCCATGCTGTCGCGCAGCGTTTCAAAGTCCGCGGCATCGATCGGGAACAAGCCGCAGAACACCACCGGCACGGAGGGCTTGAAACCAGTGAGCGCCTCGGCGCAGGGCTTGCGGTCGTCGGTGATCGTGTCACCGATGCGGCAGTCGGCGACCGCCTTGATACCGGCGGTGATGAAGCCCACTTCGCCCGGCCCCAATTCCCCGGTCATCGTCTGCTTCGGCGTGAAACAGCCGACCCGGTCGATCTCATAAACGGCATTGGCGGCCATCATGCGCGCCACGGTCTTCACCTTCACCACACCGTCGATGACGCGCAGCAGGATGACGACGCCGAGATAGGGATCGTACCAGCTGTCGATCAGCATGGCCTTCAACGGCTTGTCGCGGTCGCCCTTGGGCGGCGGCAATTTGGTGACGATCGCTTCCAGCACGCCCTTGATGTTGAGCCCGGTCTTCGCCGAGATCTCGACCGCTTCCGAGGCGTCGATGCCGATCACATCCTCGATCTGCTGGCGGATGCGCGCGGGTTCGGCGGCCGGCAGATCGATCTTGTTGAGGACCGGCACGATCTCATGGCCATGCTCGATCGCCTGATAGACATTGGCGAGGGTCTGCGCTTCCACACCCTGGCTGGCATCGACCACGAGGAGCGACCCTTCGCAGGCGGCAAGACAGCGCGAGACCTCATAGGCGAAATCGACATGGCCGGGCGTGTCCATCAGGTTCAGCTGATAGGTCTCGCCATTATCGGCCTTATATTGGAGGCGCACGGTCTGCGCCTTGATGGTGATGCCGCGCTCCTTTTCGATATCCATGCTGTCGAGCACCTGCTCGGTCATCTCACGGTCGGTGAGACCACCGCAGGCCTGGATCAGCCGGTCGGCGAGGGTCGATTTGCCATGGTCGATATGGGCAACAATCGAGAAATTGCGGATATGCGCGAGATCGGTCATTTGGCCCATGGAAGTAGGGGAATGATGGGGGGTTCGGTCGCGGCGCAAGATAGGGGTGGGGCCCGGTATAATCAACCTGCGAAAAAGCGTGTGATGGCAATAGCTTAAAGTGCGACGACCAATCCTGACGGCCATGTTTGCTCAACCGTCATCCCCGGGCTTGACCCGGGGCTCAGTCGGCAACCGATGAACACCGCGCCCGGTCGCTCCTGATCCCCGGGTCAAGCCCGGGGATGACGGCGGAAGAAAAGCCTCGCTTTCCCACGCTGTTTAGGTGCCCGCCATCACAATCTCATGCATCGGCCGCGAACATTCCGGGCGGCCCCGCCGACCAAACTCCTGAAGGCGCCGGCTTCCGCCCCGCCAACGAACGAAGGAGTACTCAGATCATGAAGACTTCCCTGTTGAGCGGCGCCACCATCTTCACCCTCGCCTTGCTGCTGTCGGGCTGCGTCGCGCAAAGCGGCGGCGGCAACATGAACAGCGCCAACAACCCGCCGCAGCAGAACCCCCAGCCCCAGCCGGACCCCCAGGACCCGCAGGACCCGGGCCAGGGCGGCAATGGCTACATGCCCCTCAACCAGGGCCTGGTCGAGGCGATCAACCCGCAGCCCAAGCCCGAGATCAACCCCGGCAAGGTGCCGATCCTGGTCGAGAAGAAGCCGGTCATCAATCCGGCCGACCCGGTGATCGTCACCCAGAAACCGATCTTCGTGCAGAACCCCGCGACCAACCCAGTCAAGGTGAAACCGGGCAAGGTCACTATCGGCCAGCAGGGCTTCGGCCAGCAAAACAGCGGTTTGAACAAGAAACCGATTATGATCCAGCCGTAACGAACTGGGGCGCTACGCCTCGGTCCAATTCCTCCCACCTTCAGTGGGGAGGTTAGGTGGGGGGCGGGGGCGATGATTGTCGAAGAGCGAAACTGAAACCGGCCCCCCTCCCGACCTCCCCCCTGAAGGTGGGAGGGGTAACGCAGGGCATCATGTTCCAACTCGCCGCTACCTCACCCCCACCCTTCGATCGAAATCCGCCGCCAGCGCGTTGAGCGCGGCCGCCGCGTCACCCGCAAAACTCGGCCCATGCATCAGCGCCAGGCGCTGCGGCTTCAGCTCAGCCAGCCGCCGCACCGTCGCCCCCGAACTGGGGGCGAGGCTCGAGGCATGGAACATGTCCTCGCCGGCGATGGCCGGGCCCACGATATCGCCCGAGGTCAGCGCCGGCCCGTTGCCCACCTGCGTGAAAAGATCGCCGCACAGCAAGGTCCCGCTCGTCTCCTCATGCAGCACGCCCGCTTCCCAGCCATGGGGCACATGGGGCGTATCGAACCAGCGTAAGTGCTTGCCGCCGATATCCAGCACCTCGCCATCGGCCAGCGGCCGCGGCGCACGGTCGGCCAGATCATTGAGCGACACGAAGCAGGCGGTCCGCCCATGCACCACCTCGGCGCGGGGGGCCAAGGCCAGCCAGTCGTTCATCGCACCGCATTCATCGGCCTCGACATGGCCGAAGCTGATCCAGCGCAGGTCCGAGGGCTTCATGACCTTGGCGACCGCCGCCTGCACCAGCGGGAACATGCGCCGGGGGCCGGTATGAAACAGCAGCGGCTCATCGCCCTTGACCAGGAACTGGTTAAAGACGAAGCCCGCCGGCGGGGCGATCTCCGGCACGTAGGTCGAGAGGCGGTAGATGCCGTCGGCGATCTCGGTGACATTGGT
>NZ_CAMDRA010000201.1 GCF_945906275.1 Dongia mobilis | reverse complement strand
GAACTGACCGCCGTCCGCGGCGTTCACGGTGATGTAGCTGCCGGCCATGATATTGCTCTCCCTGGTACGATTTTTGCCTTGGCTGCCCGAAAACTGCCCGATCGGCCCCTTCTTGGCAACTATATGTGCGCCCACGGGTTCAACTGGGTGGTTCGATCAGCGCTCCGGCCACCCCATAGCGGCAAAAGCCGGTCTGTGACGCCTTGTCGCTGCTGCACTGCACGCAATCGATCCCATATCTGGAGTTGGAATCATTACTCATTGGACGGAATGAGAAAGTGAAGAATCGCACCAAGACAGCCGCGGTCTCCGATGGCCTGCTGCGGCCCGAGCCGAAACCCGAAGATGCTGGAACCAACCAGGGCGGACTTGCCCTGCTGGGCATGGCCTTCGCGGCCTTCGCCCTGATCGCAATCTATGTCAGTACACCGATCGACGCACCGGAATGGCCGGATTGCCCGATCCAGGCCCTGGGCAGTTGCGGCGAGAACTGATCGCTTAGGCCCCGGCCAGCAGAGCGCGCTTCTTGCGCAAGGCTGCCGACATGAAATCCATGAACGCCTTGATGCGCGCCGCGCGACGCAGATCTGGGTGGGTAAGTATCCACAGATTGGTGGTGAACGCCCCATCGATCGGCTCCAGGCGCTGCAAGCCCGGGCTGCTATCCCCCGCAAAGCAAGGCAGGACAGCGACTCCCAAGCCGACTTCAGCCGCTGAAACCTGCGCCAGCAGCGAATTGCTGCGATAGGCAAAGACCGGCTGCAGTCCGCGGCTGCGATAAAAGCCGCCAAAGCGCAACGTCTCCGCCCCATCCTCCCAACCGATCCACGGCAGATCTTCCAAGGCCTCACCGCCGGCGAGGCGAGACGCCAGGGGCGCCGTCGCATAGAGCGTCATGGCAAGCGGCCCGATATTGATTCCAGTCATCGCCTCGGGTGCTGCCGCCGTCGGGCGCAGGGCGATATCGGCCTCGCGCCGCGACAGATTGAGGAAGCGGTTCTCGACGATCACTTCGAGCTCGATCTTTGGGTAGCGCGCCCGGAAATCGGCAAACATCGGCAGCAGCAGGCGCTGCACCATGTCATCGGGCGCGGTGACGCGAATGGTGCCAGTGAGATTGAGATCGCCACCCGCCATGCGCCGCTCGGCCGCCAGCGCCTGCACCTCCATCGCCTCGGCCGCGGCGAGGGCCACCTCGCCCACCGCCGTGAGGCCATAGCCGCTGCGGTGCCGATCAAAGAGGCGGGCACCCAGCCGCGCTTCCATCCCGTTCACCTGGCGGAACACGGTCGCGTGGTTGACCCCTAGTATCCGGGCTGCCGGTGCCAATCCGCCTGACCGGTGGATGGCCAACACGACACGGTAATCGTTCCATTCCAGTGTATTAACGGACATGCCTGTGCGTTTCTGCAAATATAACTGACGAATTATTCGCAGTTTATATCAGGAATTCAACAGACGATATTGGTTTCACACTTCGCACCCCATTTCCGCACCCAGAAGGAACGACCCTCATGACCGATCTGAAGAACGCCCAGCTTGCGGCCTTCGTCCTGCGCCTGTCGCTGGGCATCATGTTTCTGGCCCACAGTGTCATTCTCAAATACCTGACCTTCACCCTGGCCGGCACCGCCCAGTTCTTCGAATTCCTGGGCCTGCCCGCGGCCCTCGCCTACCTCACCTTCGCCGGCGAAGCACTGGGCGGCATCGCCCTCGTCCTCGGCTTCAAGTCGCGCCTGGTGTCGATCGCCCTCATCCCGATCATGCTCGGCGCCTTCTGGGTGCATAGCGGCAATGGCTGGGTGTTCAGCGCGGCCAATGGCGGCTGGGAATATCCGTTGTTCCTGATCATCGTCTCAGGCGTCGTGGCGCTGCTCGGCAATGGTGCCTATGCGATCGAGAATGTGCTCGGCAAGTCAGCGCAGCCAGCCCGCGCCTGATCACGCGCACCAAGCAGAAGGGCGGCAGCGAGATGATCGCTGCCGCCCTTTTTCTTTGTCATATCCTGGCGACCCCGGCGTGACTCGAACACGCAACATCCTGCTTAGAAGGCAGGTGCTCTATCCGGTTGAGCTACGGGGTCAAACGCGGTCCCTAGAGATCAGTGCGTCCAGCGGCCGACACGGTCGGCGCGGAAATTGTCGGCATAGGCCTTCGGCGTCACCGTGCGCTGCTGCGGCTTCTCGATCTCATAGGCGATGCCTTCGCGCGTCGCATAGGCCACCGCCTCTTCCTGTGTCGGAAAGCTGAGCTTCACCTGGCGGCGCGTATCGTTGCTCGAGGTCCAGCCCATCAGCGGATCGGCTTCACGCTGGGTCGCTGGCGCAAATTCCAACAGCCATTCGCTGGCGCGGCCAGAGCGCCCGGATTGCATCGCCGACTTCGCCGGCTGATAGATTCTCGCGACCATCTTCTGCCATCGCTCCTCTGTCGATCATGTCCCGCGCGCCCCGAATCGGGTCCGGCGAGACTGTGCCCAGGACCAGGAAATGCTGCCCGGCCTGAAACAAATCCGCATTGCCGGTCTGGTTGTTCCGGCTACAACAATCACATCCAAGCTTGAAATAACCCGTTAACACGGGCTGCGGTTTGGTCGGGGCGAGAGGATTCGAACCTCCGACACCCTGCTCCCAAAGCAGGTACTCTACCAGGCTGAGCTACGCCCCGATCCCGCAAAATCAAGCATTTCCAGCCCTTTTATCAAAGCCCACGGAAACTGCAACGGGCGATTTTCTGGCGGGCTGGAATGGTCCCATCCTGGCTCGGCAGCATCTCTCTTGTTGCAACGCGGCCCATCCGGCAGCCCGTCATTGCGCTGCAGAAAGGCCCGCGTCAAGCGGATTTCCGCCAATCCTGCTGAGCTTTATTCATTTGCGACTCATTTCTGCCGTCGTTATGCTCCCGCCCTGGGAATCACCTGTGACAGAGGGGCTTAAAATGGCAGTCGCACCACAAAAGACCGTGACGCTGAAACAGCTCGGCACCGACCTCGCCGAAAAGCACGAACTCTCGAAGAAGCTGGCGAACGAGATCCTCGGCGATCTTGTCACCCTGGTTGGCAAGCATCTGAAGAAGGGCGACAAGATCCGCATTCCGGCGCTTGGCATCTTCCAGGTGCGCAAGCGCCCGGCGCGCATGGGCCGCAATCCGGCCACGGGCGAAGCCATCAAGATCAAGGCCAGCAAGAAGATCGCCTTCCGTGCGGCCAAGGAATTGAAGGAATCGATCTGATCGGTTTCTGATCGACTTTTCGACTTTCGAAATCGCCGCGCTCCATTGGAGCGCGGCGATTTCATTTCAACGCGTTCAGTCGAGCACTTCCTTCACCTTGGTCGCCAGTTGCTTCAAGGTGAAAGGCTTCATCAGGAAATGCGCCTCTTCCCCCGCATCGATCTTGCGGCGGAAATCATCCTCGGCATAGCCGGAGATGAAGATGACCTTGATGTCGGCGCGCCGCTGGCGGACCTCCTTGATCAAGGTCGGCCCATCCATGCGCGGCATGACCACGTCGCTGATGATGAGGTCGATATCGGCGAGCTGCTCGTTGAGGAGCTCCAATGCCGCCTCGCCGCTGCGCGCTTCCAGCACCTTGTAGCCATTGTTGCGCAAGGCACGGGCCGAGAACAGGCGCACCGCGTCCTCATCCTCGACCAGCAGGACCGTACCGATGCCGGTGAGATCGCGCGGCTGGTCCTCGGCATGGTCGGCCCGGGTCGTGGCATCGCTGGTCGCCGCATGCTGGGGCAGATAGATGCGGAAATTGGTGCCCTTCCCCATCGTGCTGTCGACGAACACGAAGCCGCCGGTCTGGCGCACGATGCCATAGACCGTGGAGAGGCCAAGGCCGGTGCCGGAACCGACCGCCTTGGTCGAGAAGAACGGCTCGAAGATACGGTCGAGGATGTCGCCCGGAATCCCGGATCCGGTGTCGGCGATCTCGATCAGCACGTAGGAGCCGGGCGGCATCACCTCGACGCCGCGGCTGATCGGCTCGGTCGTTGTCACATTGCGGGTCCGGATCAGCAGGCGCCCGCCCTCGATCATCGCATCGCGCGCATTGACGGCAAGGTTGATGATCACCTGTTCCAGCTGGCCGGCATCGACGCGGACGAATTTGAGATCGCGGCCATGCTCCATCATCAGCTCGATATTCTCGCCGATGAGGCGCCGCAACAGATGCGAGAGTTCCGCCAGCACGTCGGTGACGTCGAGCACGCGCGGCTGCAGCGTCTGCTGGCGCGAGAAGGCCAGGAGCTGGCGCACCAGGTTGGCGGCGCGGTTGGCGTTCTGCTTGATCTGCATGATGTCGGCAAAGGATTGGTCGCCCGCCTTATGGCGCAGCAGCAGCAGATCGCAGAAGCCGATCATGGCAGTGAGCAGATTATTGAAATCGTGAGCGATGCCGCCGGCGAGGAGACCTACCGCCTGCATCTTCTGCGACTGGGCGAACTGCGCTTCCAGCCGCTTCTGTTCGGTGGCGTCGATGAGATGCACGATGAGGCCGATGGCGCGGCCCCGGTCCTCGCGGCGCGAGGCATAGATGGTGACCGAGCGCTGCTTGTCGCCGACGAGCCGCACCGTGAGCGGTTGCCCGGCGCGCCCCTCCGCCATCACCTGTGCCAGATGCGCCTCGGCCGCCGGCCGCTCTTCGGGCTGCACCAGGTCGACGAACCGCGCCTGCGCCCATTCGGCCCCGATGAGGAGATGCTCGAAGGCGGGATTGGCCTGCTCGACGCGACCCTTCTCGTCGAGCAGCAGGATGCTCGCCGGCGCTTCCTCGAAGAAGCGCTGGAAATACTGCTCCGACACCTGCAGGGCGCTTTCGAGTTCGCGCTCGCGGCTGAGGTCGTGCACGACCGAACGCGTACGCAGTTTCGCACCGCTGCTATCTGGCACCTGCACCGTGGCGACATCGTGGCGGATGAACGCCTGGAACACCCGCCCGTTGGGGCCGCGCAAAGCTACCTCGCCGCTGCGTGCTTCCACATCGCGGAAGGGGCTATAAGCTGGCACCCCTGCCGGCCGGTCGACCACCAGATCCTGCAGATGCTCGAGGTAGCTGCCTTCATTGTCCGGCTCCAAGCCAAGCCAGCCGGCCAGGGTCGAGTTGATGAACAGGAAGCGGCCGGTCTCGTCGACCGAATAGAAGCCGATCGGGGCATGTTCGATGAGATCGGCGAATTTCTCGTGGTCGGACCGGATGAAATCCTCGATCTGGCGCTGCGCCGTCACCCGTTCCGCGCCCCAGAGGACATAGCCGGGGGACCCGACGATGCTGCGCCCGGAAACATCGAACCAATCAACCGAGCCGTCGCCCTGGGGGATTTCGATTTCCGTCCGCCCGCGACCGCCTTCGGCCACGGTGATGATGAGCTGGCGCAGGATTTCCGCCGCGTCCGACCCAGCTCTGACCCGCGCCAGAAGCAGCTGCGGTAGCGGCGCCCTGACTCCTTCGAACAGCCGCTCGAACGCGTCATTGGCGAGCACGACCTTGCCGGCCGGATCGATCACCTGGCGCGCGCGGCTGGTGGCGTTGAGACTTCCCAGCAGCAGGTTGCGTTCGCC
>NZ_CAMDRA010000200.1 GCF_945906275.1 Dongia mobilis | reverse complement strand
TGTGTCAAGGCACCGGCGATGGTGACCGGGCTCATGGCACCCATCAGGGTGAAGGGAGTCATCGCCACGGGCTGGCCGGCCCGCGCCATGGCGCAAAGACCCTCGCCCATCGGAATATCGAGACGCAAGGGTGAGTTCGAATTGACGATGGTGAGGGTCGCCGGGTTGGCGCGCAATTGTTCGCGCGTCTGGCCGAGCGTGATCGCCAGCATGTCGATGGCGTCCTCGACCCGGTAGCCGCCCAGCGCCCAGCATTGCCAGTTCTTGTCGGTGTAGCGGATGGCGGCGAGGTAGAAATCCAGATGCCGCGAGTCAGCGGGAAGATCCGTGGGCTCGCAGGGGCAGCCACCTTCCTGGTGGATGACGTTCAAGGTCTGCACGACCTTGATATAGTCGCACATGTCCTGGCAGTTGCCCGCACGGCGGCCCCGCTCGATATCGTGGGCGAAGGCCGGGCCGCCGGTCGCGGCGAAGATCATGCTGCCGTCGCCGACGCTGAGATTTTTCGCCGGATTGCGCGCCTGCAGCGTGAAGCTGGAGGGCGCCGTCCTGATCTTCTCCTCGATCATGGCCGGGTCGAAGCGGACGCGCTGGTTCGACTCATCGACCGTGGCACCCTCAGCTTTCAGCAGATTGCGGCTCTCGTCATGCAGCACTTCCATGCCGATCTCGGAGAGCAGGCGGAGCGAGGCCACATGGATCGATTCCAGCTCGTCGGCGCTGAGCAGTTCGATCGGCGGATAGCGGTTGACGACCTTGCCGAAGGGGAGCTGGCGCGGGCCGGTCGCCACTGGCCGGCGCGGGCGGCGTTGGGTTGCGTCGCGTGTCATCGCCTGGATCCCTTCACTTCACGAAGACGAGTTCGCGCTTGAACGGGAACTGATCCGGGTCGATCACCTCGCCGAACTCGCGCGCCGCCTTGTGGCCGGCATAGACCGCATGCACGATGGCGCCCGGCACGTCGGCATCGCCAATATTCTTCAACGTCACGATGCCGGCTTCCTGGCGGGCGGCCTCATCAGCCTTCAAATCGAGGAACAGCGCGTCATCGGAAATACGCGAACTGACATTGACCAGGGTCGCCGCCTCGATGCGCCTTTCCGTGCCGGTATAGGTGCAGGCGAAGGTGCCGTGATCGCCCTGCCAGCCGGTGAGCTTGTGGGTGAGGACGAGTTTCACGCCGAGTTTCATCAGCTTGACCTGGGTCTTGAACTGTTCGTCGGTGAAAACCGACCAGGTGGCGACATCGGCGCCCGGCGTCACCAACGTCACATCGCATCCCTCGACGCGCAGCTTCTCGGCGATGACGGCGCCCAGGGAATATTGATCGTCGTCATAGACGATGACCGGGCCGGTGACCTTCGTCCCCGCCATGATGTCATGGGGGGTGAGCACGCTGGCCGCGTCCATGCCGGCGACGGGCACATAGTTGTTGTGGCCGACACCGTCGCGGCGCCATTTGGCACCGGTGGCGAGGATGATGTGGCGATAGCCGGATTCGAGCAGCGCCGCCTTGTCCATGCGGCTCTCGCGGAAGATCTCGATGTTGGGCAGCTTGGCGATCTGGCCCAGGCGATAGTCGCGCACGCGCACCCAGGCGGAGAGGCCCGGCAGCTTCGGTTCATGGTTGAGACGGCCACCAAGATCACGCGACGCATCGGCCAGCGCCACGTCATAGCCGCGCTTGGCGAGCGACATGGCGCATTCGAGACCGGCGGGACCAGCCCCCACGATCAGCACGGGGTCATCGCCATGGCAGCTCTTCGCGTTCATGATCTCAGGGTGCCAGCCGCGGCGATATTCCTCGCCGATGGTGGGGTTCTGCGTGCAGCGGAGCGGCACGCCGGAATTGTTCTGGGCGCGGCAGATGTTGCAGCCGATGCACTCGCGGATGTCGTCCTCGCGCCCCTCATCGATCTTCAAGGGGATGAACGGATCGGCGATGGAGGGCCTGGCCGCGCCGATGAAATCGAGGATGCCGCGCTTCACCTGGTCGACCATCGTATCGGGCGAGGTGAAGCGGCCGACGCCGACCACCGGCTTGGTGGTGAGCTTCTTCACGAAACCGGTGAACTTTTCCTGGTGCGCCTCCGGGCCGAAACGCGAGGAGAGGGAATCATTGTCGACATAGGAGACATTGACGTCCCAGAGGTCGGGTAGTTCGGCCAAGAGCGAAATCACCGCCTCGCCCTCCTCCGCCGCCTGGACGCCGTCCGGTCCCATCAATTCGTCGACGGCGAGGCGGACAGCGACGGCGCAGGTGTCGCCGATCGCGTCCTTGGTATCCTCGATCATTTCGCGCAGCAGGCGGGCGCGGTTCTCGATCGGACCGCCATATTCGTCCGAACGCTGGTTCCAGCGCTGGGTGATGAACTGGAACGGCAGATAGCCGTGGCCCGCATAGACATAGACGATGTCGAAACCGGCTCGCTTGGCGCGCTTGGCGGCCTGGACCTGCCATTTGCGGACATTGCGGATATCCTCGCGGTCCATCGCGCGGCTTTGCATCGGAAAGACCGCATGCTGGGTCGAGCCGGAGGGCGACATCGGCGTCTCGCGGCTCCAGCGATTGGGGCTGTGATTGCCGCCATGCCACAGTTCGACACCAGCCAGGGCACCATGCTTCTTGATTTTCTCGACGGTGAGCGATTGCGTCTTCACGTCGTTCTCGTCCCACAGCGCGCAGAGGCGAAAGGGCGCATCCTCCGACGACCAGTGCATGGAGCAATATTCGGTGTTGATGACGCCCCAGCCGCCTTCGGATTTCAGTTCGCGGAGGCGCGAGACCGAATGCGGCAGGTCGTAACCCATGCCGGTGCAATGCGGCACCTGATAGAAGCGGTTGCGGGCCGTCACCGGGCCGATCTTCACGGGTTCAAACAGGATGTCGTAACGAGGGTTGCGCGGCACGGTTCGTCTCCCCAGCAACACCACCTGGCCTGCGGCTTGGGTGGCGCCAAGTTTCTTGCGTCGTTTCAGATGATTGACCAAGCTGTATACAGCTTGGCGAAAAGAGTCAATTGGCGGCGAGTGCTGCCCAGAACAGGGGGCTTTCGGCCGATGGCGGGGTGCCGCTCAGCAGCGGCACCGGCAATTGGTCGGCAAAGGAGCTGACATTGACACCATAGGAAGTGCCGAGCGCCCGCTGCAGGCCGAAGCCGGCGAAGATGCCGAACAGGGTCGGCCGACCGGCCCGGTCGACAAGCACGATGGGGCCGCCGCTGTCGCCGATCCGGATGATGCAGGTGGTGACCACCATGTCGACGGCATAAAGCGGATTGAGGGCGGGCTCCTTGACCACCTTGCAGGGCGAATGCGGGCGCAGGATTTCCGCCACGCCATTGCCGTAGCCGGCGGTGTAGAGCTTTTCGCCGGCGGCGATGCGGGCGATGACCATGTCGGTGTCGAGGGGCTGCGCTGCCAGCGGCGGGACTGCGCGCAGCGGCGGCGCAATGCCGATGAGGGCCCAATCGCGCACGATGTCCGATCCCTTGCTGACCTCCTTGATGGCGCCACCCATGGCCCGGATAGACATGCCCCGGAATTCGCCCAGATCGGGTTCAGCCCCGTAATTGGGCAGGAAGGTAAGATCGCCGGGCTGCGCCGGGATGCCGTTCTGATGCAGGCAATGGGCCGCGGTCACGATCAGATCCGGCGCCACCAGGACCGCCGTGCAAGGCCTTTCACTGTGCGCGATCACCAGTTTGCCGATGGCCGCGGTCCAGGGGACCTGCGTCGGCGTGATGATCGGCGGCGGCGGCGAAACGACCCGTTCGGCGCATCCGGCCAGCGCCGCCGCCAGGAGAATGAGCAGCAGGAACGCAGTAAGCCGCGCGCGCGGCGCCATCGATGCCAGCTTCAGCAACATCGGTCAGGGGGTCGATGTGGCGGCTGTCTCGGCACTGATCTTGTCGGCGAAATAGACCGAGCTGGGGCCGAAGCTGGAGAAATCCTGTCCACCATGGGCGCCCCAGAAATTCGTCACCACGCCCACCACCCGGCGCTCGCCGCTTGGATCGGTGAGCAGGATAGGCCCGCCGCTGTCGCCCGGAATGACATCGCAGCTGTTCACGATGACATCGCGACCGGTTTCCAGGATCTCCTCGACATCACGGATCAGATGGCAATCATCGCGCATCTGGAGGCGCTTGCCGGAAAAAGCACCGTAAACACCATATCCGGCATGCGACAGGGTACTGCCATCCTTCATGCGCGAGAAAATGCCGTCGACATCGATTTTCTCGACCTGGAGCGGCGCCACGTAATCGACCGGGGGCGATATGCGCAAGGCCGCCCAATCATCCTTGGGCGCGCCGCGCAACTGCCCGCTGACATCCGGTGTGATCGGCCAGCCCATGGCAATGACCGCCGTTACCGAAACCGGCTTCAACCGCTCGCGCCCGACATCCAGGGCGGGCGTGAACTCGAAATCCGTGATCTTGGCGTCGCTGCCGCGACCATAGAGGCAATGCGACGCCGTCAGAATGATATCGGACCGGATCAGCGTCGCCGAGCAGGAGCCGTCTTCGGCATCGAGCCTGCCGATCGCCGCCGACCAGGGCAACGGAGCGCTTGGCCGCTCGACGGTCCGGATCGGCGTGGCGCAGGCAGCGACCAGAACCGCGACGGCGGCGAGGAGCAGGCATTTGGGGAGAGCCGCCCGGCGGGGCAAAGGAACCGGCGATGACGATGGCTGCAAGGTGGTCGATATGGGCATCAATGGCATCCTGGGGAAGATTGTCGGGTTTGACTCAAGGAGGTGCAGTGTCGTCAGGAGGGCGCCGCCACCCGGCGCGAATCGCCGCGATCGGCCGGAATGGCCAACAGGGTGGCAAACGCGGGCTGGTCCTTGAGAATATCGGCGAGCGTGTAGCGGTCGAGAACCGCCATGAAGGCTTCCAGCGCGTCGCCGAGAATGCCGGTCAGGCCGCACACAGGTTCGATCGGACAGCTATTGTGCTCGGTGTCGAAGCATTCGGCGATGGTAAGGTTGCCTTCCATCTGACGGACCGTGGCGCCGATGTTGACCTCGGACGGGCGGCAGTTGAGGCGCATGCCGCCGCGCCGCCCGCGGACCGTCTCAATGATGTTGAGCCGCCCGAGCTTGTGCACGACCTTGGTCAGATGGCTCTCGGATATGCCATAGGCGCCCGCGATCTCCTCGATCGTCACCATTTGATCGGTGCGCAGACCCAGATAGATCAGTGTGCGCAGCGAATAGTCGGAGAACTGGGTCAACTGCATCGGAGCACCGTGGGCCTTGTTCGACGGACACCTTATCGCCTTGCCGGGATTGTTGGAAGGCTGCTTTAAGGTGGCCTGCGACCGCTAAAATATTGAGTATTTAGGGGTATTCCCCGGCGGCGGGTGACGTTGGCGCCGGAATAGGCTAAAAGCCAGCCCTGGCGGCAAGATGGCGCCACACGGCGACCGGGCAAATGAGCGAGGAGATTCAGGGTGGTTAGCAAGGGTCAGGTTCTGGCGGCACTCGATACCGTTTCGGTCAGTGAAGCGGTTGACTGGGCGCACCGTCTGGACGGCGCGGTGGCCGGGCTCAAGCTGGGAC
>NZ_CAMDRA010000199.1 GCF_945906275.1 Dongia mobilis | reverse complement strand
AACGCCCCCGCCGACAATCAGCCGGCCGACGCCGCCCAAGCCTGATCGCGAAGTGCAGGAAGGCCCCCCGCGGGGGGCCTTCCTGCCAGCCTCACTGATGCAATTTTACTCCGGCGTACCGATGCATTTTGTCTCCGGCGTTGACAGCTTGATGCGACACCACCAGAACTCGGAATCGTTCCGCGTGTAGATGACCACGCCATCTATCACTTGTTCGGATTTCTCACTCATGGGTCATTCCTTTTTCCGTACAGGAACGTACAAGAATAGCCCGAAACGTACACGGCCAAAACGGAATTTTGCCGATTCCGCTACCCATCTAAGATACTTATATCTAAGAAAAAATGGTCGGAGCGACAGGATTTGAACCTGCGACCCCTAGACCCCCAGTCTAGTGCGCTACCAGGCTGCGCCACGCTCCGACACTCTTTCGGGTTGCCCGTTGAGACGGGGCCCGGGCCGGCCGGCGAAGGGTCTGGAAAGCTCCAATCCCTAGGGGGTGCCGACGGCGCGCTTTATATAGCGGGCGGCCAGCGCCCACGCAACGTAGAAACCGGGTGCGGCCGGATTAGTTAATGGGGTCTCATCCCCTCAATGCGTCATCCCCGGGCTTGACCCGGGGATCGAGTGCGATCGGGTGAGGCCCGTCAGCAGCGGGCTGATGCCCGGATCAAGTCCGGGCATGACGAATGGGGGATGGGTGGCGCCCTAACCCAGAACCTTGCTCAGCCCAGGACTTTCCGGAGGCGGTCGCGCAGTTCCTCGAGTTCGCTGGTGATGGCCTTCACTTCGCGGACCTGGCGTTCGTCGAGGGCTGCCGCCTTGAACAAAGGCAGGTCGAGCATGGCCTGGGCCTGGCCGATCCTGGCCGCCAGGGTCGGGTCCGTGGTGCCGTCGGCCAGATGGCCGGACTCGCCCCCGTCATGGCCGTTGCCGGCGGGGTCAAGCCCCCCGGCCAACCCCAGTCCTTCCGCATCGGCATATTCGGCGCCGAGGCGCAGGGCCCCCTCGCGGATCAGCTTCTGGACGCCCTTGATGGTATAGCCCTGGTCATAGAGCAGGCCCCGGATGGCGCGCAGCAAATCGACGTCTTCCGGCCGGTAATAGCGGCGGCCACCGCCCCGCTTCATCGGCTTGATCTGGGGGAACTTGGTCTCCCAGAAGCGGAGCACGTGCTGCGGCACTTCGAGGTCGTCGGCCACCTCCGAGATGGTGCGGAAGGCGCCGGCGGCCTTCTCGACGCGGCGCGCGGCCGAGCGGCGCTGAGCGACCGCGTCGGATTTATGGGAAGCCTGATCCGATCCCAGGACCCGATCGGCGGTGGGGAGTCGTTCTGCCGAGGAGCTCATGGTTGTTTTTCAGCGCCCTTGTTGACCCGGTCCTTCAGCACATGAGACGCGCGGAAGACGAGGACCCGGCGCGGCTTGATCGGCACCTCTTCGCCGGTCTTCGGATTGCGACCGACGCGCTCGCCCTTGAGGCGCACGAGGAAGCTGCCGAAGGAAGAGATCTTGACGCTCTCGCCACGGACGAGCGCGTGTGAAACTTCGTCGAGCACGGTGTCCACCAGCTCGGCCGATTCGTTGCGCGACAGGCCCACCTCTTGATAGACGGCTTCGGCCATATGTGCGCGAGTGATCGTGTTGCCCTTCATCTCCCCCTGCCCTTCTATTCGGCTTTTGATGAATGAGCGTATCGTTTACTCTGAAATCAGTCAATTAGAGAGCGACATTGATCTGCGCTCATATGTGTAGGGATTGGTTCAGCCGGACAGTCGGCGATTCAGTAGCGAATCAGGGCGGAACCCCAGGTGAAACCACCACCCATAGCTTCCATGAGGACCAATTGGCCGCGCTGGATGCGCCCGTCATTGACCGCTTCCGCCAAGGCGAGCGGGATTGAGGCGGCCGATGTGTTGGCATGGCGGTCGATGGTGACCACCACTTTTTCGGGCGCCAGCTTCAGCTTGTTGCCCATGCTGTCGATGATGCGGCGATTCGCCTGGTGCGGCACCAGCCAGTCGACATCGTCGGCCTTGATGCCGGCCGAGGCGATGGCGGCATCGACCGCGGCCGCGAGATTGACCACGGCATGGCGGAACACTTCCTTGCCTTCCATGTGGACGAAGCCAGCGGTCTGAGTCGTTGACGGGCCGCCATCGACATAGAGCTTGTCGTAATAGGTCCCGTCCGAGAAGAGATGGGTGCAGAGCACGCCGCGATCCTTCGAGGTGCCATCGCCCTCGCCCGCTTCCAGCACCACGGCGCCGGCGCCATCGCCGAACAGCACGCAGGTGTTGCGGTCCTTCCAGTCGAGGATGCGCGAGAAGGTCTCGGCGCCGATCACCAGGGCGCGGTGCGCCTGGCCGGCACGGATGAAATTGTCGGCGGTGGCGAGGCCGAACACGAAGCCGGAGCAGACCGCCTGCACGTCCATGGCAAAGCCGCCCTTCATGCCGATGCGCTGCTGGACCTTGGTGGCGGTGGCCGGAAAGGTATGGTCCGGCGTGGTCGTGGCGAGGATCAGCATGTCGATATCGGCACCGCGGAGGCCCGCATGGTGCAGTGCCTGCTCGGCGGCATGGACCGCGAGGTCGGAGGTCAGCTCGCCCGGGGCCGCGATATGGCGCTGTTTGATGCCGGTGCGCTGGGAAATCCAGTCATCGGTCGTATCGACGCGCTTGGCGAGGTCCGCATTGGTCAGAATCTCCTTGGGGAGATAGCTGCCGGCGGAAAGAAGGAGGGATCTGCGGGCCATGGCTAGTCTGGGGCCAATCTTTGAAAGGGACGTTCTGACGAGTGAAGGATGGCCGGTCTAGAGCGCCGCAGCGACGGCTTCCGCCCCGGGCACAGCCATCAATTGGGCGAAATCCTGCTTCATGCGTTCCATGGCATCATTCTGCACCATGTTTACCGCAACACCGATGGCGTTGGCAAAACCATAGGAATCGGTGCCGCCGTGGCTTTTGACACAAATGCCGTTGAGACCCATCAAAATCGCCCCGTTATAGCGGCGCGGATCGACCTGGGCACGCAGGCCGTTGAGCGCGGGACGGGCGAAAAGATAGGCGATCCTGGACCATAAAGTAGCTGAGAAAGTCTGCTTAAGCCAATGACCGTAAAGCTTTACCGTGCCTTCGATGGTCTTCAAGGCGATGTTGCCGGTAAAGCCGTCGGTCACCACCACATCGACCGTGCCCTTGGCAATGTCGTCACCTTCGACGAAGCCCACGAATTTGCCCGGCAGCGGCACGTCGCGCAGGATGGCGGCCGCCACCTTGACCGCGTCATGCCCTTTGAGCTCTTCGGCGCCGACATTGAGGATGCCCATGCTGGGTTGCTGGACGCCGAGCACGAGCCGCGCGAACACGTTCCCCATGACGGCGAACTGGACGAGGTTGTTGGCGTCGCACTGAACATTGGCGCCGAGATCGAGCATGACGCTCTCCGACCGCATGGTCGGGAAGAAGGAAGCGATCGCCGGGCGGTCGATGCCGGGCATGGTCTTGAGGACGAACTTCGCCATCGCCATGAGGGCGCCGGTATTGCCGGCCGAGACCATGGCCCCGGCTTCGCCGTTGTGGACGGCATCGATGGCAAGACGCATCGAGCTCTGGCGGCCGCCGCGCAGCGCCTGGCTCGGCTTGTCGTCCATGGAGACGACGGAATCGGTATGACGGATGGTGCAGACCTTGGCGAGGTCGGGCAATGCGTCCAGCATCGGCTTCAGCCTGGCCTCGTCGCCAAACATCAGGAAGTGGACATTGGGGAAACGCTGGCGTGCGATCTCTGCGCCCCTGATCACCATATCAGGAGCGTTGTCGCCACCCATCGCGTCTAGAGATATAGCCAGGCTGGTGCTCACCCCGTCACTCCTTCCCGGCCATCATAGCAGCGGGTCTGGAGTTACGCTGCGTCTGCCTCGGTGCCCTGCGCGACAACCTCACGGCCATCATAGTGACCGCAAGAGCCGCAGACATGGTGCGGGCGCTTCAGCTCGCCGCAATTCGGGCATTCGGCCGAGGTCGTGACCGTCAGCGCATGGTGGCTGCGGCGCATGTCACGGCGCGACTTGCTGGTTTTCTTCTTGGGGACTGCCATGATCCACTCTCTTCACAAAAAAATAGCGGCGGCAAGCGTGCCGCCAATGGGCGGGTAGATAACGAAAATCCCTGGACATGGCAAGCCTCTTGCCGAGGCCGGCGGTTTTGCACCAGCTCTGGCCAGGATTTCCTATTTCCTCAATTTATCCAACCCCAGAAATGGCTTGCGCTTGCCGGCGAGCTCATTTTCGGCGGCAATCTCGGCCTCATTGGGGGCAAATTCCTGCGGCAGGGCAGCGCCCTCCTTGCGCGGATAGGGGTCGAGACCCAAGGAGAGCTGCTCCGCCACCAGGGCGCCGAGGTCGATCTTGCCGTCCAGAATCGGTTCAGGCGGGTCGGAATCCTCGAAATCGATGTCGATTTCGCTGAGATCCGGCTCCGGCTGGGCATCGCCGAAGGTCAGGCGGAAGGTCTCGGCCACCTTGGCCGGCACGGGTTCGAGGGTGACGCCGCAGGTCTGCACCACCTCGCTCTCCAAGGCCCCCTTCACCTCGATGAGGCCGGAGCTGAGGCGCCGCAGGGTGAGCTTCGCCACCAGCCGGTCGATCGCCTGGAGATCGAGCACCTCAGCGAGGGCGGCGCGTTCGGCGGGGCTCGCCTCGAGCTGGCGATCGACACTGCGTGCACTCACCGAACTCGCCTCGATCGGCCTGGAAAATACTGAAATATCAGAAGGATGTTTTGCCATGTTCAATCCAATCCATAGCTCGATTGGCCGCTTGATCCAGCCACATTCGGCAGCGATGGGAAGTCAAAGATGCCGCGCATGAGGCGATCGATCGGCTGGCTGTCGGCCAGATCCTTGCCCCGGCGCAGGTAATTGGCGACGGCGCGGACGGCGTCCATGTCGGGGTCAGTGGTGCCATAGAGGTTGCGGCGAAGTGCTCCCTCGATCTCGATCGGACTGCCTGCCAGCGCCTTCTCATAGGCATTAATTCTGCCCTGGAGAGCCTCGGTCATCACCCTGATTCGCTTGCCGACGCCGATATCGCCGGCTCCCAACTGGCGGAGCGAGGCCTCCATGTCATTGATGAGCGCATCATAGAGCGCCTGGGACAGGACCGCCGAACGGTCCCCCTGCCCCTTCAGGCGCTGGAAAACGAGAAAAGTGTGCAGCGCCATCATGTCGAAACGGCCGTCGACCGTGTCCGGCACGCCGAGGCGTTCATAGAAGACGCGCTCCCGGGCCTGGGCCACCACCCGGTTGAACAGCTTCTCCGCCACCTGCTTGGTCTCACCCGGCCCCTGCAAGAGTCGCGAAATGAGGCCGCCTAACGCCGATTGTGCCAATTTGAAAACCTTCTTGATCCAGCCCCCAGGCCACCCCCCGGGGCCACACCCCGGGGCCACACCCCGCGGCCGCTATGACAGAGTGGAGCCGACAGCGCCCGAACCTGAGCCATTTCCTTGACGTCCGCCAGCGCTGGTGCGAATTTGCCACCGCTTGCCGGCGGATTTTGCAGGACCGTACTTTCGGGCCGACGCGGGCGCAACATATTTGGCAGTACC